>JAZRBW010000078.1:0-15852 GCA_045635305.1 Faecousia sp.
GCGCGCACGCTGGTGTGGCGATCCCCAAAGGTTTTAGACAGTACTTTTCAATACGATTTCCCTCTAACCGGGGGATTGCCACGTCGCCTTCGGCTCCTCGCAATGACCGAATAGGGGAACGATAAACGAAAATTTGAAATACTGACCCTTGACGGTCCCGATGGGTCATGGTATAATAAGAGAACAAACTTTCAAATTTGCGAGGTGTCCTATGTATCAGCCTCTTGCGGATCTTTTGCGGCCCACCAATCTGGACGAGGTATATGGCCAGGAGCATATTTTGGGCAAAGGTGCCGTTCTGCGTCGACTCATTGAGTCGGGAAATATTCCCAACATGGTCTTCTACGGTCCCAGCGGTACCGGCAAGACCACCGTTGCCAATATTATCGCCAAGCAAACCAACCGCACCCTCTATAAGCTGAATGCCACCACCGCCTCTACTGCCGACATCAAGCAGATTGTAGCGGAGCTGGATACCTTTATGGCTCCCAACGGCGTGCTGCTGTACTTAGACGAGATCCAGTCTTTCAATAAAAAGCAGCAGCAAAGCCTGCTGGAGCATATTGAAAACGGCAAGATCACCCTTATCGCATCCACGACGGAAAACCCCTATTTCTATGTATTCAACGCAATTCTGAGCCGTTCCACCATTTTTGAATTCAAGCAGCTGGATGATTCCGCCTCCCGCAAGGCTGTTGACAGAGCAGTGGCTTTCATGGAAAACCGCACCGCCCTCACTGCCGTGGCGGAAGAGGGCGCACTGGATCACATTGCCTCTGCCTGCGGTGGCGATGTGCGCAAGGCTATGAACGCTGTGGAGGTGCTGTTTTCTGCCGGTGTGCCCGAAAACGGCCAGATCCTGCTGACCTTGGCGGATGCGAAACTGGTGACTCAGCGCTCCGCCATGCGCTATGACCGCGGCGGCGACAATCAGTACGATTCTCTGTCTGCCCTGATGAAATCCATCCGTGGCTCCGACCCGGATGCGGCCATTCACTATCTGGCCCGTTTCCTGGAGGCCGGTGATCTGCCGTCGTGCTGCCGCAGGATCCTTTGCTCCGTCTGCGAGGATATTGGCCTGGCCTATCCTATGGCGATTCCCATCGTCAAGGCCTGTGTGGACTGTGCCCTGCAGCTGGGTATGCCGGAAGCCAGATTGCCTCTTGCAGACGCGGTCATTTTTCTGGCGACCTGTCCAAAATCCAACTCGGCATATCTGGCCTTTGCGGCAGCAGCGGAAGATGTGCGCAACGGCAAAGGCGGCGATTTTCCCCGGCATTTGCAGAACAAGCACGCAGATACCTATGGCATGGAGCGGGAACAGGGCTATCTGTATCCTCACAATTACCCCAGTCATTGGGTCAAACAGCAGTATTTGCCTGATGATTTGGTGGATGCCAAATATTATGAATACGGTCCCAACAAGACCGAACAGGCCGCAAGAAGCTATTGGGAAGCTATCAAGGGGAAATGATTATGGATATTCGTGTTAGTGATATACTCATCATGAAAAAACCCCATCCCTGTGGGTCGGATCAATGGCTGGTTTTACGCACCGGTGCAGATTTCCGCCTGCGCTGCATGGGCTGCGGGCATGAATTGATGACACCCCGCTTCAAAGCGGAAAAAAATATCCGATCTGTACAGCGTGCAGAAAAAACTTCGACCTGATATTACGGCAGCCGATGTATTCGGCTGCCGCTTTTTTGCGGCCTTGGGTGGTTGCTGGAAAATGAAACCAAGCGCTGGCGGAACAAGGCGCAGCCATCTACACTTGTTGCGACTAACTTTTCAAAGTTGAGCAGATATACTTGTACCATCATCTTTCTTTCGGAGGTGGCGGCATGGAAGTGTATCTGGATCTGCTTGTTTTGCTGAATTTTTCGGTGGATCTGCTGCTGATATTGGGCACAAACCGGCTTTCGGGCCATACATCCGGTATCAAACGGGCAGTTGCCGCGGCAGTATTAGGGGGACTTTACGCCGGAGCATGTGTGCTTCCCGGGTTTCACTTTTTGGGCGATATATTATGGCGGCTGGTAAGTCTGGTGCTGATGAGTGTCATTGCCTTTGGAACGGAGCAAAGCAGCATACGCCGTGGAGTGCTGTTTGTATTTCTGAGCATGGCGCTGGGCGGTGTGGCGATCGGTTTGGGAAGCGGTGGCTTCTGGTCCCTCTTGCTCTCAGCCGGTGGCGTGTGTTTTCTGTGTATGGTTGGGTTTCGCGGCAAGGCAACGCTTCAGCACTATGTGCCTGTTACCATCACCTGCGGCGAACGAACGGTTTCCCTGACGGCTCTGGTGGATACCGGAAATACCCTGCGGGATCCCATCTCAGGCTGCCCTGTGCTGGTGGTGGATGAAACAGTGGCAGGAAAGCTGTGTGCCTTGTCCCATAATCAGCTTGCCCATCCCATAGAAACGATGGCATCTGGGAAGCACCAGGGACTGCGTCTGATTCCATACAGCGCAGTGGGACAAAGCGGAGGGCTGCTTTTGGGCACCCGTGCCGACAGAGTGCAGGTGGAAGGACGGGAAGCGGAATATATTGTTGCCTTTGCGCCCCAGAATTTTGGGCATGGGCAGTACCGGGCATTGGCAGGAGGTGTGCTGTGAAAGAACGGTTTATGGACATATTGGTGTGGCTGGGCCTTGCCAGCCGGGAGAGTATCTTTTACATCGGCGGAAGTGATATTTTGCCGCCGCCGCTGAAGGGACAGGAAGAACAGGATGCTCTGGAAGCACTGGAAGCAGGGGACGAGAATGCCAAGCAGCGGCTCATTGAGCACAATTTGCGGCTGGTGGTCTATATTGCCCGCCGCTTTGAAAATACCGGGGTCAATCTGGAGGATCTGATCTCCATTGGAACCATCGGCTTGATCAAGGGTATCAGCACCTACCGACGGGACAAAAACATTAAACTGGCCACCTATGCCTCCCGCTGTATTGAAAATGAGATATTAATGTATATTCGGAAAATTTCTTGTCAGAAAGCTGAGATCAGCTTGGATGAGCCCATCAACATGGATTATGACGGTAACGAATTACTGCTTTCCGATATTTTGGGTACGGATGAAAACATTGTGACCGGCCATTTGGAGGACGATGTGGACCTGTATATTCTTCGACAGGCGCTTAGCGAACTGCCTGCCAGAGAGCGGGAAATCATCCAAATGCGCTACGGCTTGGGCGGCTACCGGGAATTGACACAAAAGGAGGTTGCCCAAAAGCTGGGCATTTCCCAGTCCTATATTTCCCGCCTGGAAAAGCGGATCATGCAGCGGCTGAAAAAAGAAATGCTGCGGCAAACCAGTTGTGCTTGACAATATTTCTTTCTGTATGCTATAATCGATATGAATTTTTATCGATATAAAATATAACAATTTGAAAGCGGGACAACTATGGATAAGAAAGAAATTTCCAAGTCAGTGCTTAAGCGTCTGCCGGTATATTTGAATTATTTAAGAGGAATGTCGGACGATTCCAGTCCCTTCATTTCTGCAACGGCCCTTGCCAATGCGTTGGGTATGGGTGAGGTACAGGTGCGCAAGGATTTGGCATCCGTCTCCGATGGTGGAAGACCAAAGGTTGGTTATCTGCGGGAGAAACTGATCGATGACATTGAGCAGTTTCTCGGCTATGACAACAATACCGACGCAGTGCTGATTGGTGCAGGTAAGCTGGGACAGGCGCTGTGCGACTATACCGGCTTTGCTGCCTACGGACTGAATATTTTGGCGGCGTTTGATGCAGCGCCCTCTGTTGCGGCGACTGACAGCGGCAAGCAGGTTCTGAACATTCAACAGCTCAATACCTTCTGCAGGGCCAATAAAGTGCGCATGGGAATTATTACGGTACCCGCTTCCGAAGCCCAGCAGGTATGCGATCAGCTGATTGCCAGCGGTATCCGCGCTATCTGGAACTTTGCGCCCGTGCATCTGGAAGTGCCGGAACATATTCTGGTGCAGAATGAGGATATGGCAACCTCCCTTGCGGTGCTGAGTATGCACCTGCAGGCCCAGGGAAAAGAGAAAAAGTGAGGAGAAAGCATATGAATTACAGAGTATTGGGTAAGACCGGCCTGCGGGTTTCCGCACTGGGCTTTGGCGGCATTCCGATCCAGCGTATCAGCGCGGAAGAAGCTAAAGTCCTGATGCACAAAATGATGGACGCCGGCGTGAACTATATCGACTCTGCCCGTGGCTATACTGTCAGCGAGGAGTATCTGGGCTATGCTCTGGAGGGTATTCGGGATCAATTTGTGCTTGCCAGCAAGTCCATGGCCCGGGACAAAGAGGGCATGGCACGGGACATCGACATTAGTTTGAAGAATTTCCGTACCGATTACATCGATCTTTATCAGTTCCATAACCCCAATATGGCACAACTGGAGCAGATCCTTGCTCCGGGCGGTGCGATGGAAGCTATGCTGGAAGCCAAGGCCGCCGGCAAGATCGGCCACATCGGTATTACGCTCCACTCTCTGGATGTCTTTGAAAAGGTGCTGGAATATGACTGGGTGGAATCGGTCATGTATCCGTACAACATCGTGGAAAATCAGGGTGAAGCTACCATTGCCAAGTGTGCTGCAAAGAATATCGGTTTCATTGCCATGAAGCCTCTGGCTGGCGGCGCGCTGGAGGATGCTACCTTGGCTATGCGCTTTATCTGCGCCAATCCCAATGTATCCGTCGTCATTCCCGGCATGGCAGAGGAGAAGGAACTGAACCAGAATTTGGCAGCCGCCAATGATGCTGCGCCTCTGACCGATGAGGAGCTGGCAGCAATGCAAAAAATCCGTGACGAGTTGGGCAATAATTTCTGCCGCCGTTGCGGTTACTGCGCACCCTGTACCTCCGGTATCGGGATTCCTGCCGCGCTGATCGCTGAGGGTTACAGCCTTCGCTACGGCCTGCAATCCTATGCCGAGCAGCGCTATGCCGCGTCCGGCAATCCTGCCTCAACCTGTGTCGATTGCGGTCTGTGTGAGGAACGCTGTCCCTATCATCTGCCCATCCGCCAGATGCTCAAGCGGGTCGCACAAACCTTCGGTAAGTAAAAAACGGAGCCGCACGAAAAGTGCGGCTCCAATATTTTTGGGGATCATTTGGGGTTGCCAATGGCGTAGGCAGGAACAGGGGAAGCATCTGCCCGATGCCGGGGCAGCGGTTATTGCGGCCTTTTTTTGGCGGCTAATTCCGCTTCCCGCTGACGGTGAAATTCCATACATTCTTCGAATGTGGGAATATATGCATCTTTGTCTGGGATCGGTGCATTCTGTGCCGCCCGGTATGCTTTCTTGTAGAGGAAAAATTTGAAAATCGCTTTACCGGAGGTCAAGGCTGCCACACCGCACAGTATAGTGGGAATCGCGGCGATCAAAGAGAAATCTTCAGAAATTACGCCAATGTTGGTGAGCCATGAGCAAAGCACGATCAAACCGATCACGCCGGAAATAATTACCAGATTCCACAGAACATTCTTGACAAAGGGGTTCTTTTTGTTTTCGCGGATTTCTTCCAGTTCCATGTCCAGGCTGGACGCATAGGCTTCCGCCTTTACTGCGTTCTTAAAACCCGTTTCACTGCCATAGGTATAATGTGCGTGCAGCTTCATGCTGTCGTAGACAAAATGGGCTTCCGCTTTGTCCAGCTGCGGAATATAGTCATCCATGTTGCCCTTATCACTGTCGGCATGGAACAGCAGATCATGCAGCGCTCTGAATTTGTCGCCTTCCCAATATGCGTCGGCGTATTCCTGCAGCGTTTGATACATAGGGTTATCTCCCGGATAGATTACTTACCGGGCTTGAAGCTATCCTTCAAGCTGACGGAACGGTTGAATACCAGATGCTCGGGGATAGAATCCTTGCTGTCGGGGGTGAAGTAGCCCTGACGCATGAACTGGTAGCCTACACCTGCCTTGGCGTTTACAAGGGAAGCTTCTACCTTGCAGTGGTTCAGAACTTCCAGAGAGTTGGGATTCAGATCCTGTACCAGAGCCTCCATGCTGGAGGTGTCGGGATCGGTAGCGTTGAACAGATTGTCGTACAGTCGGACTTCAGCGTCAACAGCAGTCTCGGCATCCACCCAGTGGATGGTAGCGCCCTTGATCTTGCGGCCGTCAGCGGGATCGCCGCCGCGGGAGTTGGGATCATAGGTTGCCAGCACTTCCACAATGTTGCCATTCTCGTCGGTGTTGTAGCCGGTGCACTGGATCACGTAAGCACCCTTCAGACGGCACTCAGGGCCGGCAGGGAACAGGCGCTTGTACTTGGGAATAGGCTCAGCCAGGAAGTCGTCAGCCTCGATCCACAGGTTCCGGGAGAAGGTGACGGTGCGGCTGCCATCTTCGGGACGGTTGGGATTGTTCTCCACTTCCATGGTCTCGGTCTGACCCTCGGGGTAATTGGTGATGGTCAGCTTGATGGGCTTCAGAACCGCCATCACACGGGAAGCGGATTCGTTCAGATCTTCACGCAGGCAGAAGTCCAGGAAAGCCAGGGGAATGGTGTTGGGGCTCTTGGCCACGCCCACACGCTCGCAGAAATTGCGGATGGATGCGGGGGTGAAGCCACGGCGGCGCATACCGCACAGGGTGGGCATTCTGGGATCATCCCAGCCGGCTACATAGCCCTGCTCCACCAGCGCTCTGAGGTAGCGCTTGGAAAGCACGGTGTGGTCGATGCCCAGTCTTGCGAACTCGATCTGACGGGGCGTATGGGGCACGCTCACATTTTCCACGACCCAGTTATACAGAGGTCTGTGGTTCTCAAATTCCAGAGAGCACAGGCTGTGGGTGATGCCCTCCAGGGCGTCCTGGATGGGATGGGCGAAGTCATACATGGGGTAGATGCACCACTTGTCACCCTGGCGGTGATGGTGCATATGACGGATGCGGTAGATGACGGGATCGCGCATATTGAAGTTGCCGCTTGCCAGATCGATCTTGGCGCGCAGGGTGTACTTGTTGTCCTCAAATTCGCCGGCACGCATCCGTGCGAACAGATCCAGGCTCTCTTCGATGGGACGGTCGCGGTAGGGGGAAGTGGCGGGGGTGTTCAGGTCACCGCGGCACTCCTTGGCCTGCTCGGGGGTCAGCTCGCACACATAAGCCAGACCCTTCTTGATCAGCTCCACAGCATATTCGTAGTCCTTCTCGAAGTAGTCGGAGCCGTAGTAGAAACGGTCGCCCCAGTCAAAGCCCAGCCAGTGAATATCCTCCTTGATGGCCTCAACGAACTCCACATCTTCCTTGGTGGGGTTGGTGTCGTCCATACGCAGGTTGCACAGACCGTTGTACTTCTCGGCAGTGCCGAAGTCGATGATCAGAGCCTTGCAGTGACCGATGTGCAGATAGCCGTTGGGCTCGGGAGGGAAGCGGGTGTGGACAGTCTTGCCGGCATAGCGGCCACCCTCGGCGATGTCCTCGTCGATAAACGCGTGGATGAAATTCTTGCTTTCAGTGATTTCAGCCATATTTTTCAACCTCTCTTTGGGTAAAATTCCAATAATACCCCATTATAACCCATTGCGGCCCAATTTGCAACAGAAAAAGCCGCACAAAAGCAAATTTCTGGAAATGCCGAATGTGTGAAAACTGCACAGAAAAATCCCCGCCGGGGAGAGTCCCGGCGGGGGAGTGTGTGTATTAGTAATTGGTCGTCAAATTACAAGGGCACATTAAAGTACAGAAGAATTTTGTCATAGAGAGGACTATATCTCTCGTTTCCGCTGTCACCACGAAGTGCGGCTTGGCAGTCTGTGGTTCCCTGTAGATAGCTGTTCCAGCCAACCATGGCGCGAAGCGTAAATAAATATTCTTCGCCGATTATGCAGGGTGGATTGGTGCTGTGCAAAGTGATTTGATCCGGCAAGCCAAAAGAAGCTAACAAGGCTCGCTGTTCATCCTCACGATAGTTCTTAATGCCGCCCCAAAGAGCTAAATATACGGTATCAATCTCGTCGCCCTTGAAATTTGTATTTACGCTGATCTCATATACAGTACACAGGTTTCCGAGTTCGACAGGATGATCGGAATCGGGCTCAATAATTTTGCCTGTTTCAAAATCTAGCATGTAAAATGAAATGCTTTTGACTGTTCCTAAAAACACCCTGTCTGACTCTTCAATCAATCGCTCAGCAGACGCGTATGAAACGGCATCATATTGCCATTCGATGTATCTCGTATCCAAATCGTTATGCCTTGTTGTGGTGCTGGCAACAGGGATAGTTGTTGCGGTGCTGCCAATGGGGATAGTTGTTACATTTGTGGTCTGTTCGCTACCAAAGCCTGCAATTCGGCAACCAGCCAGTACTGCTGCAAGTATGCACACAGCAATCAGTAAACTAGTTTTTGACATATTTATCTCCTCATTGATAAGTGTCATGGATAAAGTTATAATAATACCCCATTATAACCCATTCGGGCCCAATTTGCAACAGAAAAAGCCGCACAAAAGCAAATTTCTGGAAATGCCGAATGTGTGAAAACTGCACAGAAAAATTCCCGCCGGGTTTCCCCGGCGGGGGCTACGCATTAACAATAACCCTTCAAATCACGTCAACATATTATAGTACACGAGAATCTTATTATAGAGAGGACTATATCGCGGATTAAGGGGAACATTGTGATACGCAACTTGCGCAGCATTTGTTCCTTCCAGATAGTTTTCCCATCCGTCTTCGTGGCGCAGAGTGAATAGATATTCCTCACCAATTATGCATTGGGTGCTGGTGTTGTGCAGGACGATCGTATCCGGTAATCCGTAAGCGGCCAATAGGGCGCGCTGTTCGTCCTCACGGTAATTCTTTATGCCGCCGTCAAGCGCTAAATATACAGTATCGGTTTCCTCACCCTTTAAATTTGTCTTTATGCTGATTTCATATATGGTGTATAAGTTTTCGATATCAATGGGTTGATTCGAATCTGGTTCAATAACTTTACCGGTTTTGTGATCCAAAATTGAGAAAGAGATACTTTCTATAGTCCCTAAGAATATAAATTCTGACTCTTCGACCAATTGCTCGACAGTGTCGATTGGGTCGACATCCCAACTGATATACAGGTATTTTGTAGACTGATCGTCAATTGTTGTAGTGCTGGAAGCAGGGATAGTTGTTGCGGTGCTGCCAATGGGGATAGTTGTTACATTTGTGGTCTGTTCGCTACCAAAGCCTGCACTTCGGCAACTTGCGAGCACCGTGGCAAGCATACACGCGGCGATTACTAAGCCAATCATTTTTCTCATAAGTGAATCCCTCCCTAACGTGACAGCGGTAAATACTCCCTTCATCCTATAAGTACCATTTTTTTCGATTTCGTCACACTAAATTTGAAAATATTTGAAAAATTTTTATTTTTCATAAAATATACACGAACTGCGGCCATTTGTCAAGCAGACGAGAACATAAGACCCTTTCATGCCGTGCAGAAAAATGAAAACAATTTCCGAAAAATAAAAAATAATAGTTGTCATTTTGTCATTCTTATATTAAAATGGGGAGAGGATATGGAAAAGGAGTGATAGCACTTGTCTGAAATCAAATACAAGCGCATTCTGCTGAAGGTCAGCGGTGAGGCGCTGGGTGAGCGGACAGCCCAGGGCGACGGCTTCGGCCTGGACTTTGCCAAGGTCAAAGAGGTCTGCGCCTCCATCAGGGAAGTGGTGGACATGGGCGTGCAGGTTGGTCTGGTCATCGGCGGCGGCAACTTCTGGCGTGGTGTGAAGAATGGCTCCGGCAAGATGCAGCGCAGCCATGCTGATGCCATGGGTATGCTGGCTACGGTTATGAACGCCATCGCGGTTGCCGATGCTCTGGAGCAGCTTGGCCTGGATGCCCGGGTACTTACCGCTGTGGAGATGCACAAGTTTGCTGAGTACTTTACCCGTGACACCGCAAACCGTTATCTCAACGAGGGTAAGGTTGTCATCTTCGCTGCCGGTACCGGCAATCCCTATTTCTCCACTGACACCGGTGCGGTGCTCCGTGGTGTGGAGATCGAGGCCGATGCGGTGCTGATGGCCAAGAATGTGGATGCCATCTACTCGGCTGACCCCAAGAAAGACCCCAATGCCATCCGCTATACCCACCTGTCCTACAATCAGGTGCTGGAGCAGGGGCTCAAGGCCACCGATGTGACCGCAATGGCGCTGGCTATGGACAACAATATGCCCATGGTCTGCTTCGGCCTGGCAGAAGAAAACAGTATTATGCGCGGGGTTCGCGGTGAAGAGATCGGGACCACCGTTACAAATTAACTTTAGGAGGACAATACAATGCCCGTAGATTTTAAGGATTTTGCAAGAAGAATGGACAAGGCTCTGGAACATCTGGAAGATGAGTTCGGTGCTGTCCGTGCCGGCCGTGCCAACCCCAAGGTTCTCGATCGCATTACTGTGGAATACTATGGTTCTGAGACTCCTCTGAACGGTGTTGCCACCATTTCCTCTCCCGATGCCCGCACGCTGGTCATCTCTCCCTGGGATACCAAACTGCTCAAGGACATCCAGAAGGCTATCCAGACCAGCGATCTGGGCATCAACCCCCAGAACGATGGCCGCGTGATTCGTCTGACTTTCCCCATGCTGACTGAGGATCGCCGTAAGGAACTGGTCAAGCAGGTCAAGAAGTATGCCGAGGATGCCAAGGTGGCCATGCGCAACATCCGCCGCGACGGTATGGACTATGTCAAGAAGCTGAAGAAGAACTCCGAGATCACCGAGGACGATCAGAAGAAGGCCGAGAAGGATCTGCAGGATCTGCTGGACAAGATGATCAAGAAGGTGGATGCTTCTACTGCCGCCAAGGAAAAGGAACTGATGGCACTGTAATAACATTTTTGTCATTGCGAGGAGGCCAAAGGCCGACGTGGCAATCCCCCGGACAGAGCGAAATGCCTTGGGAGATTGCCACGCCAGTGTGCTCACTGGCTCGCAATGACATACTTTTTGAAAGCGAGGTGCCCTATGGCTCTTTCTCATCCTGCGCCCCGGCATATCGCCATCATTATGGACGGCAACGGCCGCTGGGCAAAGAAGCGGGGTTTGCCCCGCAATGCCGGCCATAAAGCCGGAGCGGAGACCTTCCGCCGGATCGCGGCCCATTGTAACGACATTGGCGTGAAATATCTGACTGTTTATGCCTTCTCCACCGAGAACTGGAAACGCTCGGAAGAGGAGGTTTCCGGCATTATGCGGCTGTTGGAAAACTACCTGAAGGAAGCCCTGCGCGATATGGAGAAGAACCATATCCGTTTTCAGATCTTCGGTGATCTTTCCCGACTAAACCCCAAGCTGCAAAAACTGTGCATGGAAACCATGGAGCGTTCTTCTCAATATACCGAGGTGCAGGTGAATTTCTGCATGAACTACGGAGGCCGGGATGAGATCATCCGGGCAGTGAAGAAATATGCTGCCGATGTTGCTGCGGGCAGGCGCGATCCTGCCGATTTGACGGAGCTTGAATTTGAAAACTATCTGGACTCTGCCGGTGTGCCTGACCCGGAGCTGGTGATCCGACCCTCCGGGGAACTGCGTACCAGCAATTTCCTTCCCTGGCAGAGCGCCTATTCTGAATATGTGTTTATGGATGTGCTTTGGCCCGACTTTACCGGAGACCACCTGGATCAAGCTATCGAGGAATTTTACCGGCGTAATCGCCGGTTTGGAGGGGTATAAATCGTGAAAACCAGAATTCTGGCGGCATTGGTGCTGGTGCCTGTGCTGCTTGTCGTGTTACTGATCGCCCCTGTATATGTGGCGGCGGCAGTAGTAGGCCTGATGTGCGGCATTGCGTCCTATGAGCTGCTGTACCGTACCGGGCTCGTGAAAAGCTGGCAGCTGAATGTGTATTCTGCTGTGATGGCCTTCTGCGTATCTGCCTGGAGTTACTTCGCTATGCCTTATGCGGCGGCTTTGATCGGACTATTTGCCTATGCGCTGCTGCTGTTTGTGCAGATGCTGGCATCCGGTATGAAGGTAAAAACCCAGGAGGTTTGTGTTTGCCTGCTTTCCGGAATCGTAGTGCCGTTCCTGCTGTCCGCGTTGGTGCGTATTTTGCAGATGCCGGGCGGAAGATGCCTGATCTTCATTCCGTTCCTGATGGCGTTCCTTTCGGATACCGGTGCTTACTTTGTGGGCGTGTTCTTTGGCAAGCATAAGCTTTGCCCGGTCATCAGCCCGAAGAAAACGGTTGAGGGCCTGATCGGCGGCATTGTAACCGCTGTTGTGGGTATGCTGATCTTCGGCTTGGTGATGGAACGCTGCTATATGTACCGCGTCAACTATCTGCTTGCGCTGGTTTACGGACTGGCCGGTTCTGTGGCTGCGGTGATCGGTGATTTGAGTATGTCTGTCATTAAGCGCCAGACCGGAATCAAGGACTACGGCAATCTGATTCCCGGACACGGCGGAATTTTGGACCGTTTCGATTCTGTGATGATCACAGCGCCTCTGACCGAGGCTTTGCTGTTGACCATCCCCTTTATGGTGTAATGCGTATGGTCAATTGTGTTTCGATTCTCGGCTCCACCGGCTCGATCGGAAGACAGAGTCTGGATATTATCAGCCGCATGGAAAATGTCCGTGTACTGGCGCTGACTGCCGGTACCAATGTGGAAAGAATGGTGGAGCAGTGCCGACGATTCCAACCGGAATTGGCAGTTATGGCTACCCGGGATGCGGCATTGGAGTTAAAATCCCAGTTGGCAGATCTGCCTATCCGCATCCGGTTCGCTGAAGAGGGCCTGGAAGAAGCGGCGACCCTTGCCGGTGTGGACTGCGTTATCACAGCGGTGGTTGGCATGGTGGGTTTGAAGCCCACGCTGGCTGCGATCCGTGCCCGTAAGCGGATCGGCCTTGCCAATAAGGAAACCCTGGTCTGCGCCGGTGAACTGGTGATGGCTGAGGCGCAGAAGTATGGTGCCCAGATCGTGCCTGTTGACTCCGAGCATTCTGCCATTTTCCAATGCCTTATGGGTTCCCATAGTCCTGCTGAGGTGGAAAAAATCATTCTAACTTGTTCCGGAGGCCCTTTCTTTGGTAAGAATAAAGAAGAACTGGCTGCCATGACCAAGGCGGATGCCTTGCGTCATCCCAACTGGAAAATGGGACCAAAGATCACGGTGGACTGCGCCACGCTGATGAATAAAGGCCTGGAAGTGATTGAAGCCATGCGGCTTTACCGTCTTCCTGTGGAAAAAGTGGAGGTTGTGATCCACCGCCAAAGTATCATCCATTCCATGGTGGAATTCTGTGATGGAGCGGTAATGGCGCAGATGGGCACACCGGATATGCGGCTTCCCATCCAACTGGCACTGACCTACCCGGAGCGTATGCCTTGTCCGGTAGAGAAATTGGATTTGCTTTCCTGTGGCAGCCTGACCTTCCACAAGCCGGATCTGGAGGCATTTCCCTGTCTGGCGTTGGCCATGGATTGCGCAAAACGGGGCGGCAATCTCTGCGCTGCCATGAATGGCGCCAACGAGGAAGCAGTTGCGCTTTTCCTTGCCGATAAGATCGGCTTCTATGACATTTACAATCTGGTTTCCGGGGCGGTGGCGGATGCGAAATTTAAGGCTGCGCCCACCCTTGAGGATATTCTGGAAACCGATCGTCTGGCACGAAAGTTTGTGCTGGAACACGCATAATTTATTATTTCGAGGACAATTATGGGCAATTTTTTTAGTATTCTTTTTGCAGTATTTATCTTCAGCTTTCTGATCTTCATTCATGAACTGGGTCATTTTGTCAGCGCAAAGCTTTCCGGTGTGCAGGTCAACGAGTTCGCCATGTTTATGGGTCCTGCCATTTGGAAAAAGAAAATAGGGGAGACCCTCTATTCGATCCGCTGCATCCCTATCGGCGGTTATTGCGCCATGGAGGGTGAGGACAGCGATACCGATAATCCCCGTTCCTTCCAGAAGGCGGCCTGGTGGAAGCGGCTCATTATTCTGGTTGCCGGTGCGGCCATGAATTTCATTGCGGGTATTCTGATCCTGTGCATCATCTATGCCCCTGCTGAGGGCTTTGTCACCCCTGTTATCGAAAGCTTTGAAGACTACGCAACCGTCGATGACCATGGCTTGCAGGTTGGTGATCGCTTCGTGGAGATTGATGGCGAGAAAATTTATCTGCATTCTGATTTTTCTATGATGCTGTCACTGAACCCCGGTGATTATCACGACATTGTGGTGGAGCGTGACGGTCAGCTCATCGAACTGAAGAATTTTTATCTGGAGCGCCACGAGGTGGTCAATGCAGACGGTTCTACCTCCATGCTGCTGGGATTCCGTTTTGGCGCGGAGGAGGCTACCTTCGGTAATACCCTTGGCTTTGTGGGTAAGACAGCGGTTGGCTGGGTGCGTACGGTGCGCTTGAGCCTGCAGATGCTGTTTACCGGTAAGGCTGGCTTCTCGGATCTGTCCGGCCCTGTGGGTATTGTGGGGCAGATGTCTGACGTTGCCGCTTCCAGCGAATCTACCATGGATGCAGTGCTGAATCTGCTGTATTTCGGTGCCTTCATTGCTGTGAACCTGGCAGTAATGAATCTGCTGCCCATTCCCGCTCTGGACGGCGGCCGTGTGGTCGCGCTTCTGCTGACCACCGGTATTGAAGCCATCACCAGAAAAAAGCTCAATCCCAAGTACGAGGGCTATATCCATGCTGCCGGTATGATCATTTTGCTGGGCCTGACGGCGCTCATCTTGTTCAAGGACGTCATATTCTTGTTTAAGTAAGGTGGTTTTATGACCAAACAGATTCTTGTGGGCGGTGTAGCCATCGGTGGCGGAGCCCCGGTGGTGATCCAGTCCATGCTCAATACCAAGACCACGGACGTGGAAGCCAGTCTAGCGCAGATCAAGCAGTTGGCAACGGCCGGATGCCAGATCGCCCGGCTGGCTGTGCCCAATATGGAAGCAGCCAGAGGCTTTGCGGAAATCTGTAAGGAAAGCCCGCTGCCCTTGGTTGCGGACATTCATTTTGACTATAAACTTGCCATTGCGGCCGCTGAGGGCGGCGCAAGTAAGATTCGCATCAATCCCGGCAATATCGGTGGGGAAGATCGGGTCAAGGCTGTGGTGGATGTGTGTAAGGATAAGCACATCCCCATCCGCATCGGTGTCAATGGCGGCAGCCTGGAGAAGGAATTACTGGAGAAGTATGGCCATCCCACCGCGGAAGCATTGGTAGAAAGCGCCTTCGGACATCTGGAACTGTTGGAAAAGTACGGGTTTTATGATACCTGTGTCTCCATGAAATCCTCCACAGTGCCAACCATGGTGGCGGCTTGCCGTCTGTTCCGCCAAAAGTGTGACTATCCGCTGCATATCGGTGTGACAGAAACCGGCCCGGTCAAGCAGGGACTCATGAAATCTGCCATGGGTATCGGCGCATTGCTTCTCGATGGCATCGGTGATACCATCCGCGTCAGCCTGACCGATGACCCGGTGGAGGAAGTCTATGCGGCAAAGGACATTCTCAAGGCCGCCGGCCTTCGGAAAGAGGGCGTGAACATCATTTCCTGTCCCACCTGTGGCCGTACCCGGATTGACCTGATCGGTCTGGTGAATCAGGTGGACGAAGCGCTGCGTGGCTGCGAAAAACCCATCACTGTAGCGGTTATGGGCTGCGTAGTCAATGGCCCCGGCGAAGCTAGGGAAGCCGACATTGGCATTGCCGGTGGTGACGGCTGGGGTATGATCTTCGAAAAGGGCGTTCAAGTAGATAAGCTGCCCTATGAACAGCTGTTGCCTGCCTTGCTGGAGCGAATTAAACGACTGTAATGTAGGGGCCGATGCCCACATCGGCCCTGATACATCCGCATTGTGATACTTGCGGGCCGATGTGGGC
>JAZRBW010000079.1:0-12995 GCA_045635305.1 Faecousia sp.
AAGATATTCGGTCATTGCGAACCAGTGACCGATGTCACTGGTGTGGCAATCCCCTAAGTATTTTAGGTGCATTTCGTCACATTTTCCGTCTAACCAGGGGATTCCCACGCCAGTGTGCGCACTGGCTCGGAATGACCTAAATCTGGTAAACAACAATTTATCTGAACAAGGAGGCACATTATGCTGGAAATCTTAAAAGCCGTGTTATTCGGCATTGTGGAGGGCATCACCGAGTGGCTGCCGGTATCCTCCACCGGCCATTTGATCCTGCTGGACGAATTTATCCGCCTGGATGTGAGTGAAGCTTTCTATGAAATGTTCGAAGTGGTGATCCAGCTGGGTGCGATTCTGGCGGTGATCGTCCTATTCTTCCATAAACTCAACCCCTTTTCCCCGAAAAAGAACCAATTGCAGAAGAAAGATACCTGGTCTTTGTGGTTTAAGGTCATCGCTGCGGTGCTGCCCAGTGCGGCCATCGGTCTTGTGCTGGACGACTGGATGGATGCCCATCTGTATAACTATGTGGTGGTGGCCATCGCGCTGATCGTCTACGGTGTGGCTTTCCTGTTTGTGGAAAAGCGCAGCGCCCAGGCCAGGATCACGGATGTTTACGCCATCGACTACCGTACCGCCATCCTCATCGGAGCATTCCAGTGCCTGGCGCTGATTCCCGGCACTTCCCGGTCCGGTTCTACCATTCTGGGTGCCATTTTGCTGGGGGTTTCCCGGTCTGCCGGCGCGGAATTCAGCTTCTTTTTGGCCATTCCCACCATGCTGGGCGCCAGCGCGCTGAAGCTGCTGAAATATGTACTGGAGGGTATGATCCCCAGCGGTACAGAGATCGCTGTGCTGATCACCGGCTGCGCCGTCAGTTTTGTGGTGAGCCTGCTGGTGATCCGTGTGCTGATGGATTTCGTCCGCAAGCACTCTTTCGCTCCCTTCGGCATCTACCGCATCTTGCTGGGCGCTGTCGTGCTGGGCTACTTCCTGCTGCGATAATCTGGGATTTAGCGCACACCTTGCGGTGTGCAGTAGGGAACGCTGCCCTCAGCGTTCCGAAACGATTTAGGGGGTTCGATGCCCCCTAAATCGTTAACTTGCATCAAAAAATGCCGCTTCGTGGACGGAACGCTGAGGACAGCGTTCCCTACGGGCGTGTTTGAAACACAGCCATAAACGAAAAATTGCATATTTCCGGGCAGGCTGGGTTAGCCTGCCCTTCTTTTTGGATAAAATAGAAGAATGCCCGGAATATTTTGTGACTTTTGATAAAATCCCTTGCAAAACAGCGGTTTTTCCTATTGCTTTTTGTGCGTTTTTCCTTTATACTTACGGTATATTACTATGGGGAGGTGGGTGCTTTGGCGGAAGTGATCGGCTTTGTTTCCGGCAAGGGCGGCGTTGGCAAGACGGCCCTGTGCGCTGCCATCGGTATTGCGCTTTCTGCCGGCGGACGAAAAGTGCTGTGCATCGATTGCGATGACGGCCGGGGCGATCTGGATGCCTACTTAGCCCTGGAGGGCCTGCCCCATCTGACCTATGCCGAGGTCTGCCGGGGTGCGTATCCTCTCGACCGGGCCACTTCCCATCCTCAGCATCCCAACCTGCGTTTTTTGGCAGCCCCCGCCCAGGAAAACTTTGCCGACTATGGGGCCTTTGAAGCCTTCCTGCGGCAGGCAAGACAGAATTTCGACTACATCTTGCTGGATGAGCCTATGAATCATCGCCTGGCTGACCGCCTTGTGCTCATCACCCGCCCGGATCCTGCCGCCATTCGTGGCGCGCGCCGCAGAGCTGACCAATTGGAGCTGCATGGCGGGCGCAATATCCGGCTGATCGTCAACGGCATTGATCTGAAGCAAATGGTGGCCATGGACATCAATGTGGACGATGTGATGGATCAGGTGGGGCTTGCGCTGCTGGGCATCGTGCCCTTTGATCCCGGTGTGACTCTTTCCTGCGCCGCGGGAAAACCCCTGCAGGGCAAAAAGGGCGCAGCCATTGCCGCCGAACGCATTGCCCGTCGTATTCAAGGAATTTACACGGCCATACCAAGCCGACTTTAATAAGGAGTGAACAATATGAATATCGCTTTTTTGGCACATGACAAGAAAAAAGAGTTGATGGTCCAGTTCTGCACCGCATATAAGAGTGTTCTGGCGAAACATGATCTGTTCGCTACTGCAACCACCGGACGGCTGATCGCGGATCATACAGGTCTGCCCATTACGCTGCTGTTGTCCCATAAGCAGGGCGGACACGAGCAAATTAACGCCCGCATTGCCTATAATGAGATCGATATGGTTCTGCTGTTTGGCGATCCCAATACCATCGATGCCTGGGGCGATACCCAGATGGTGGAAACCATTCACCATTGCGACAAGAATAATGTGCCCATCGCCACCAACCTGGCCGCAGCAGAAATGCTGATTATGGGCCTGCAGCGCGGTGACCTGGATTGGCGCGAAATGCTGCGCAGCAAACCGAGATTTTGAGAGATTTGTGTCATTGCGAGCCAGCGCGCACGCTGGCGTGGCAATCCCCCGGACATTCCGGAAACCTATGGAGATTGCCACAGTCGCTACGCTCCTTCGCAATGACAGCATTTTTGAAAGGAAAATATATTTATGTCTATCATCAAGCCCCGGACGTTGTCCGGTTTTATGGAACTGCTGCCCGGCAAACAGGCCCAGTTCGAGCGGATGCTTCAGGTGCTCCGCAAAACCTATGCTTCTTACGGCTTTGCCGCTTTGGATACCCCCGTCATCGAGGATGCCCAGATCTTGCTGGCCAAAGGCGGCGGCGATACCGAAAAGCAGATCTATCGCTTCCAGAAGGGCGACAGCGATCTGGCGCTGCGCTTCGATCTGACTGTGCCGCTGGCAAAATATGTGGCCCTGCACGCAAATGACCTGGCTTTCCCCTTCCGCCGCTACCAGATCAGCAAGGTCTACCGTGGCGAGCGTGCCCAGCGTGGCCGCTTCCGTGAATTCTACCAGGCTGACATCGATATTATTGGCGACGGCAAGCTGGACATCATCAACGAAGCCGAGATTCCCGCCATTATTTACAAGGTATTCAGGGGCTTCGGTCTCAGCCGCTTCCAGATCCGGGTCAATAACCGCAAGATCCTCACCGGCTTCTACGCCATGCTGGATCTGGCCCAAAAGGCCGGCGACATCATGCGCACCGTGGACAAGCTGGATAAGATCGGTGCCGAAAAGGTGGGCAATCTTCTGATTGCCGAGTGCGGTTTGACGGAAGAGCAGGCTGCCCAAATCCTGCGCTTTATTGCCATCCGCGGTACCAACGCCGAGGTTTTGGCGGCGCTGGAAGGCTATATGGGCAAAAACGAGCTGTTTGATCTGGGTGTTAGCGAGCTGAAGGCCGTCTGCGAAAATCTGGGTGCATTTGGTGTTCCCGAGGCCAATTTTGCCGTGGATCTGACCATTGCCCGCGGTCTGGACTACTACACCGGCACCGTTTACGAAACTACATTGCTGGATCATCCGGAGATCGGCTCCGTCTGCTCCGGCGGCCGCTACGATAATCTGGCCGGCTACTACACCGAGCGTCAGCTGCCCGGCGTGGGCATTTCCATCGGCCTGACCAGATTGTTCTATGTGCTGGATGAGCAGGGCCTTTTGAATCCTGAGCTGCCCACCGCTCCCTGCGATGCCCTGGTGCTGCCCATGGGCGATATGGCTGCTGCCATTTCCCTGGCGGAGCAGCTCCGCGGCGCGGGTTTGCGGGTGCAGCTCTACGGCGAGCCCAAAAAATTCAAGCAGAAGATGGCCTATGCCGATAAGCTGGGCGTGAAATTTGCTGTGCTGCTGGGTGAGGACGAGATCAAGGAGGGCAAGTGCTCCGTCAAGAATATGGTCACCGGTGAGCAGGTCACCGTGACCCCTGCCGAAGCTGCCCAGCGGATTCTGCAGAGCCTGGAGCTGAGCGGCTCCATCATTCTTGAAAAATAAAGCGTAGGGGCGGGTTTCGAACCCGCCCCTGTCTGCGTAAACCCATGGCATGATCCATGAAAATTTGCTTTGCCCCTTGTTTCCTGCGGGAAACTGGTGTAGAATATGGGGTACGATACCTTTTCCCGGAGGGCTTTCTATGGCCTATGAACACGACGAACTGAATCTGCCCAGAAACGAAAACTGGCACCGGCAGCGCCGCCGTAAACGGGCGGCTATGGGCAGGCGACTGACCTTTGCTGCCATTGCTGCTATCAGCCTGCTGGTGCTTTCCATTGTGCTTCTGCGGGGCTGCCGCAGCGAGGATGAACCTACGGTCCCCACTACGCCGCCCACCACGACTTTGCCGCCCACGACCACCGCGCCGGGTCCCACAGAGCCAGCGGAGCCGGAAACGGTGATCACCTTGGTGGCCGGTGGTGACATCAATATTACGGATAAGGTGGTTGCCTCCGGTCAGCAGGACGGCCGCTACGATTACACCGGCAATTTCCTGGATATTGCCGCCATTTTCTCCGGTGCGGACGCGTCCGTGGTGAATCTGGAGGGAAATCTGGTGGGCCCGCCCTATGGCAGCAGCACCGCTTCCGCGCCCCAGCAGCTGATGGATGCCCTTTCCGGCGCAGGCGTGGACTTTATCCAGACCGCCAATTCCTATGCCATTGCAGGCGGCATCACGGGACTGCGCAGCACCCTGGACGGCATTCGCCAGGCCAATATGCGGCCTTTGGGCACATTTGCTACCCAGGAGGAATTTGACGACAGCCAGGGCTTTACCATTGTCAATATCCGCGGCATTCGGGTGGCGCTGGTGGCCTTTACCAAGGGTATGAACGGTCTGGGTCTGCCCAGCGGCAATGAGCATTGCGTGAATCTGCTGTATAAGGACTATGCCAGCACCTACCAGACCATCGACGAAGCCGGCATCAAGGCTGTGCTGCAGGCTGTGGAGGATCAGCAGCCGGATATTACCATCGCTCTGCTCCACTGGGGCAGCGAATTTAACAGCATCGTCAGCACCAGGCAGGAAAAAATCGCGGAGCTGATGCTGCAAAATGGGGTGGACGCCATCATCGGTACCCATTCCCACTATGTGCAAAAAATCGTGTACGACCGGGAAAACAGCAATGTGATCGCCTATTCTCTGGGTGATCTGTACGGCAATGCGGATAAAACCGGCACCAATTATTCCATTTTGCTGGAGCTGGAGATTACCCGGGACAATGTTACCGGCCAGACCCGGATCACCGGCTGTGACTATATCCCGGTTTACACCCTGACCCCGGAACGGGATGGCGAGCCTATGCGCATCGTGCGGATCTTGGAGCACATGGCCATGTACGAAAACAACCATGTGGGCAAGGTCAGCGACAAGGCCTACCAAAATATGAAATCCGCCCTGGAAAAGATCAAATCCAAGACGGGTCTGTATGAATAAAGAGCGGCGGGACGCATGGGCGTCCCGCTGTTTTTGCTGCACCGCGATTCAAATTTTCGTTTACAATATTTAGTAGGGAACGCTGTCCTCAGCGTTCCGTCCGCGAAGCGGCACAGTTTTGTATAAACAAAACGATATTTCGATCGAAATGAACGATTTAGGGGGCATCGAACCCCCTAAATCGTTTCGGAACGCTGAGGACAGCGTTCCCTACAGAGCTTCGCTAAACAACAATTTATCGCGAAATAAACCGGGGGATGCCGCAGCATCCCCCGGTTCGGCTATGTTACCAGGCGGCAATCACCAGCCGCAGAAGCAAACGCTTGTACCAGGGACTCTTCTCAAGGCCGCGGATACAGGCATCGCAGTAGCGGCCAAATTGCCGCAGCTCCCGTTCGTTCAGACCGTTTCGGCTGAATTTTGCCTTTTTCAGCAGCTCCAACAGGGGCTTCGGTTCTTTCCTTCCGCACAAGCGGGCAAGCAGGCAGGCATAGCGCCAGCGCTTGCGCAGGTGTTTCATGTCGCTGCCAGCCATGGCCCTGCGGCGCAGGGCAAGACGCAGCCGCCACTGTCCGATCACCGCAGCTACTACGGCTGCTGCACCGGCGATCCAGCCCAAAACGGCCCAAAGCCAGCTCAGGTCTATGGGCTCACGGGGCGTTTCCACAGGCTCCGAAGCGCCGGGCGTGGTCGTAGCGCCGGGTCCGGTGGGCTCGGTGGGTCTGGTGCCAGGCTGGGTGGGGCCGGTAGGCTCCGTAGGTTCGGTGGGACCGGTGGGATCTGTGGGGAAGGTGGGCCCTGTAGGACCGGTGGGGCCGGTAGGCTCCGTAGGTTCGGTGGGACCGGTAGGCTCCGTAGGACCGGTGGGACCGGTAGGCTCCGTCGGTTTGGTCGGATCCGTGGGATTGGTGGGATCTGTCGGCTCCGTGGTAGGCGGCACAGGCAGGCCGTTGCCGGGAGTTGCTTCCAGAATCACCCAACCCACATGGGGCACATAGTATTCCACCCAGGCGTGGGCGTGAATATCCCACACGCCGGTGGTCTGACCGGCCTGGGCATTTACCATATAGCCCTCCACGTACCGGGCAGGGATGCCTGCCGCACGCAGCAGCACTGCCGCGGAGGTGGCAAAGTGGACACAGTAGCCGGTATTACTTTCCTCCAGGAACCAAATGGCGAAATCCCGGTGATATTGGGGCATCTTCTGGGTGTCGATGCTGTATTTTGCGCAGTTTCGCACATAATCCCCGATGCGCTGGGCGGCAACAAGGATGCTCTCGCTGCCGGTCACACCGGCCATTTCCAGATGGCGCAGGGCGCTCTGTGCGGTGGTTTCCGGCAATTGGGTATATTGCCCCATAACCTGATAGGTGCTGTTGTCCACACCCATGGCGGCATACTGCCGCTGCCAAATGCGCTGCCAGTCCCCACGCAGGGGCGTATAGCGGAACAGATAGGTGTCCCGGGTCTGAAGGTCCAGCGCACCTTCCGTCAAACTGACCGCGCCGTTGAGATAATAGGGGAAATAGGGCGTACCCATAGTCTGAAGGGTCTGAATTTGAATGGTTTGGGTATTGTCGATGAGGTAAGCGGCATCGGGCTGTGCCATGGTTTCCGTTCCGGGATAGATCTCCCATTGCAGGCCGGTGTAGCCGGTGTAGCTGCTGCCCCGCAGGTACAGCACGCCGGAACGGGATGCCACCACTTCCATAATCTTGTCATATTTGGGGTTTCGGGGCCCCTGGGTGTTCAGCTGCAGAATGTCGGCTGGCACGATCACTATATCATCGCCATTACCGCCATCGCCGGAATTGCCCTGTAAAAAGGGGAAGTATTCGGCCAGATCCTTCACTACCGCAAACAGACCTTCATCATCGCTGGGGGGCTCGTATTCCGACTGGGGAATGCGGTTGAAGAGCAGTGTACCTGCCAAAACCAGAGGGATCAGCAGCATGGCCGTGAGCCGGTTGGCCTGACGGGCATTGGTGCGGCGGCTGTAATGGGTCAGCGCCAGCATGGAAAGGGTCAGGATCATCAGCAGCAGATAGTTTTCCCCGGGCACCGTATCGGTGATGACCACGCAGGGAAGCACCGGCAGCAGGGCGATCATTGCCGAGGGCGAATGCAGACCCTTGCTCAGACCAAAACCTGTCAGCAGGGCAACGCCGGCGGCGATCACCTGGGCAGTCAGCGTCAGATCCCACTGCTGACAGTCCGCAATAAATTCGGGAACGCCCCAGCCGTAGCCATTGTTATACAGAACCAGCACCCGGTTCAATGCGGAGTAAAAGTTGCTGGCAAAATCCATGCTGTAGAGCATCTGGGCGCCAAGCAGCGCACCCAGCAGCAAAATCAGCCAGCCCCGGCGCACCCGGGCGCAAATGACGGCAAGCAGGGAAAAGATCGCAGCCGCCTGGGTTACGGCAGTCATATCCGCCTCTAAAGAAAAGGCGGTGAACAGGCAGCCCACACCGGCAATGGCCATGATACAGGCCAGAATGCCATCGACGATGGCAGACAGGAGGTCATTGCGTTTCATCGTCGCCACCTCCTATGTAATACTGCCAGGCGTTGCCGCCACCGGACACAGCCAGATCCGCCTGTTCCAAAGGCGCGATGCACAGCAGTGTGTCCAGCATATCCCACAGCTCCCGCTTGGTGCGGATATGCCATTGCTTTTGTCCTTCTATCGTATCCACCAGCACGTCAAATTTCAGCCCCCGGTGGTATAGATACAGTCCCAGCCACACCAGCTTACCCAGCTTGGTGTCGATCTGCTTCCGGCTGCCGCCATGCACCATCCGCAGCAGCAGATGGTTGCTTACCAGCTCCATGGGCTCCCGATAGATCAGCTCGCCGGTTTTTCCGGATAATTTCCAGTGGATCTGCCGCAGGCTGTCACCGGGACGGTAAAGCCGCAGCTCATGATTTTCCGAGAAGCCGCCGCCGGCCTTTGGCTTCCAGAAGGTGACAATGTTCTTCTGGGGATCGGGCAGATCCGACGGACGCAGCTGCTGGGGTCGGACCGTCAGCCGGCGATCGGCAGGGGGTTTGCAGGGCAGGAAAAACAGCCCCATATAGTCATACACCCGGCCGCGGCTGAAATGGAAGTACAGAGCGCCGCAGTTTTCCGTAGGACAGTCCCAGTCCGGCTTCAGATTCCAGACTTCTCCGGTCATGGCATGGCGTCCTTCTATGCGCACCTTCCAGACAGGGGGCGGCAACGGGCAATCCAGCGAAAGCGCCAGGGGCACAGATACCCCCATCACCACCGCATCGGGCAGCTCCAGCTTCATGCGGGCAAGCAGCATGGCCGGCAGACTCACCGCCAGCGACAGCAGCGGCAGCAGGCTGACGCTCATCAGCACCACCCATGCCATCCATTGCCGGTAGGCGAAGTAGAATACCAGGCAGATGACCCACACAACAAATAAACGCAACCAATTTTTGATCATAGGCTCAGCGCACCTTCGGGGGCGCAATGGTGGCCAGAATCTGCTGCAGAGCATCCTCGGCGCACATATTTTTGGATTGGGCGGCAGTGGAAAGCTGCACACGGTGAGCCAGACACCGGGGGAAGGTCTCCTGTACATCATCCGGTGTGACAAAGTCCCGGCCACGCAGCTGGGCAATGGCCTTGGCGAGAGCGATCAGCGCCAGGGTGGCACGGGGGCTGGCGCCGCGCTGCAGCAGCGGATGGGTACGGGTGGCCTGTACTAGCGCCACGGCATAGCTGGACACCAGCTCGCCGGCATAGGTGTTTTCCACCAACTGCTGCAGGCCGCACAGGGCATCCCGGTTCATAATGGGCTTCAGCGTATGCAGGGGGTTGCCCTCCTGACGGCCCATGATCATGGCAAGCTCGTTTCTGGCATCGGGATAGCCCAGACTGAGCCGCAGCATAAAGCGGTCCATCTGGCTGTCCGGCAGCAGCTGGGTGCCGGCGGCACCGGTGGGGTTCTGGGTGGCAATCACCGTAAAGGGCTGGGGAACGGGATAGGATACGCCGTCCACCGTCACCTGACCCTCTTCCATGGCCTCCAAAAGAGCAGACTGGGTACGGGAGGTGGCCCGGTACAATTCGTCCGCAAGGAACAGATTGCACAGCACAGCGCCCTTTTTGTAGGTCATTTCGCCGGTTTTCTGATCGAGAATGGAGTAACCCGTCACATCGGAGGGCAGTACGTCCGGTGTAAACTGGACACGGCCATATTCCAGCTCCAAGGTTTTGGAAAAGGCCAGTGCCATGGTGGTCTTACCCACGCCGGGAATATCTTCAATGAGGATGTGACCCTTGGCAAGAATGGCGGCCAGCGCCCACACCAGCACATGATCCTTACCAACGATAACCTGCCGAACCTGCTCCAGAATTTTCTGGGCATTGGTGGCCACGATGCGTTCGTTTCGTTCCATCCAATCACTCCTGTTTACATAATTTGTAAAGCTTATTGTACCATAGATAAGCCCTTATTGCAAGAAAAACTTAATTTGGGATTTATCGCACACCTTGCGGTGTGCAGTAGGGAACGCTGTCCTCAGCGTTCCGAAACGATTTAGGGGGTTCGATGCCCCCTAAATCGTTAACTTGCATCAAAAAATGCCGCTTCGCGGACGGGACGCTGAGGACAGCGTTCCCTACGGGCGTGTTTGAAACGCAGCGATAAACGAAAATTTGCACTTCCACACAAGCAGAAACCGGGAGGGCATTTGCCCTCCCGGTGGGTATTTCATTGGCTGATACGGCAATCGTCCATGGATTTTCCCAGGTCATAATAAAATACATTGTCCCGGGCGGGATTCAGATCGCTGAACAGACCGCGCTGACCGTAAAGGGCATAGCTGCGGAACAAAATGGGGCACAGCATACCGCTTTGCATCACCTTTTGGTGCAGGGTATAGTAGTTGCCTGCATTGGCCAGCGCCTCCTGGCACAAAGCGTAGATACCCGCATCGGAAAGACCGCCGAAATTGAGACTGCCCTTGGGCGCGAAAAATGCGGAAAGATCCATGTTGGGACTGAGCTTGGTCTGCCCCAGATGCAGATCGTAGTTGCCCTTATTCAGGGCATTGGTATAGGAAGTGCCCTGCAAGCTTTTTACTGTGACCCGGAAACCCACAGCGCGCAGCATATCGGCTACCTCTCTGGCCACACGGATACGGCGGCTGTCTGCGCCGTTGACCAGCAGGGTAATGTCCAGATCCTGAACGGAGGATTCCGCGATGAGCTGCTTGCTCTTTTCCGGATTGTAGCCATACTGCCCCGCCAGCTTATCGCTGTAATAGGGGGAGCTGGGGGAGGCAGGCAGCGCGGCCGCTGTCGCAAATCCGCCGTAGAAATCGCTGACAAGCCGATTTCGGTCGATGGCATAGGTCAGCGCTGTGCGCAGGGTCTGATTGGAGAAGCTGTCGCTTTTTTCATTACAGGCCAGATACACAAATGTGCCGGTTTCACAGCCCCAAAGCTCATAGTCACAGCGGAAATCCACATAGCTGTCCGTGCCGGGATCGGCGCAAACCAGTCCCACATTGCCAAACTCAAAGTCGTCCCGCAGTACCGCTGTGGAATCCGCTTCCAGCAAGGTGATGGCCGAAGCGGTTGCCGCCATGGTGGCTCTGCACCACCAGTTGGTGCGGCGCAGCAGCCTGGGGCCGTTCATGCCTTCGCTGTGGTAATAAGGGCCGGTGCCCTCGGGCCATTGGGAAGCTACCTGCTCTGCCTTAACGATGGGCAGATCCAGCAAAATGGGCAGGTTCTCATAGGGGGTTTTCAAATGGATCTGCACCGCCCCATCTTCCGTAGCGGTGATGGTATCGATGTAGGTAAACCGTCCGCCGTAAACAGCACTTGCTCTGGCGGCTTCCAGACTGGCTACTACGTCCTGGGCCGTCAGCAGACTGCCGTCGGGGAAGGTGGCGGCTTCCAGATAGAAGGTATAGGTCTCCATATTTTTGGAAACAGTGTAGTTTTTGCACAGCACAGGACTGACAGCATAGTCCATATCCACAGCAAACAGCCCCTGGTACAGCAGGCTGAACAGCATCCGGTTGGACATGGCGGTATCCGAATAGGGATTAAAGCTGCCTGTTGGGTCATAGCTGAGGGTCAGCCGCTGCTCCGTAGAGGGATTTTGCGCCTCCTGCCGGGGCACTGTGGTACTGTCCTGAAACAAAGCATCGCCGGTGGGCACATAGGCCTGCTGGCCAATGGTGCAGCCGCACAGCAGCAGGCAAGCGAGCAGGCAGGCCAATATTTTCTTCATTTGACCGCCTCCTTGCAGACGATGATTCCGCCCTGAGCGCCTCGGGTAGCACCGTGCAGGCGGTGCGACCAGAACCGTTCCGGGCTGCACTTGGTGCACGCGGTGCTGATCTCGATGTTGGAGACACCGGCTCTGCGCAGCGCCAGGGCATTGATTTCTTTTAGGTTTACATAAAACTTATTGCCGACAGGTCGGATAAAGGCTTTGACCCCATCGCCGAAGGCGGCCACCATGGCTTCGGGCACATCGGCATCGGTTTCAAAGCAGCAATCGCCCAAATTGGGGCCGATGGCGGCATGGATGTTGGCAGGCTCGCAGCCGAAGGCGGTGCACATGGCGGCCACCGTTTTGCCGGCGATGTCTGCTGCTGTGCCGCGCCAGCCGGCGTGGGCCGCGCCCACCGCTCCCGTGACGGGATCATGGAACAAAAGGGGGGTGCAGTCGGCGGTAAAGATGGCAAGTGCCGTACCCGGGTCATTTGTCACCAGGGCATCGCATTCCTTTGCTGCGCCTGCAACCATGTGCAGCCCCCACTGCGCGCGATCCACAATGCGGACGATGTCGGAATGGATCTGCTTGGTCAGCACCAGCTTCATGGGGTCAAACCCGACGGCGCGCCCCAGAATGCGGTAGTTTTCCGCCACATTTTCTAACGTGTCGCCCCGGTTCTGGCCCAGGTTCAGGCTCTCCAGCGTGCCGGTGCTGACACCGCCCAGCCGGGTGGTGAAGCAATGGGGCACAGAAATACCCTCAGCAACCAAATATTCTATTGCTCCGTTTTTTATGGTATTGATTGCCATAGTTGCTCCATTAGTGCGATAAATTGTTGTTTACCAGATTTAGGTCATTCCGAGCCAGTGCGCACACTGGCGTGGGAATCCCCCGGTTAGACGGATAATGTGACGAAAAGTACCTAAAATACTTAGGGGATTGCCACACCAGTGACATCGGTCACTGGTTCGCAATGACCGAGTATCGTAGCGTAAACAACAATTTATCGTTACATAGTCGTAGTTTTGTCCTTTTGCATACAGCACTTTTTATACTTTAATCCGCTGCCGCAGGGACAGGGATCGTTGGGGCCTGCCTTGGCCTGCTTACGCACAGGCTGCTTCTTCATGACTGTATCGGCGGTGCCCACGGCGGAGGTCTCCTTGGCAACCTTCTGGCGCTTAACCTCCTGGTTGGTGCGCAGCTGCACCAGGAAAATCCGGCGGACGGTCTCTTCCCGGATAGCGGCGATCATGGCCTGGAACATCTCGTAGCCCTCTTCCTTGTAGGCCACCACGGGGTCGTGCTGGGCGTAAGCCCGGAGGCCGA
>JAZRBW010000080.1:0-10232 GCA_045635305.1 Faecousia sp.
GTCACCGAAGGTGACTGATGAGGTGTAGGCTGCGAAGCAGCCGTTAATTTCCATTTTGTCGCTTTGCGACACCACCTCATCCGCCCCAGTGTGCCCACTGGGGCACCTTCCCCTCAAGGGGAAGGCTTTGGCGGCTGCGCCCCTAATATGGTAAACAACGATCTAGCTTTCCAGGTAGGCATGGCAGAGGGACAGGAGGGTTTGTTTCACGGTGGGCAGGTTTGGATTGCGCTCTGAGAGGATCTCGCAAAGCTCCAGGATCGCTTGTTCCGGCAGCGCTCCCCTGTTCTCAATTTCCTCCCGCAGCAGCGCCTGCAGTTGACTTGTACTGAGTTTTCGCAAGTATTCTTGTAGTGTTGCCATAATTTCCTCCCATCAATATCCAGTCTAGATATTCAGTTTCATTTACATCCATTATTATATCGCAAAATGACATAAAATCAACATAAAAGATACAAAATATCTAAAATCGATAGTTTGGAGTTGGTTTTATGGGTAAGAATTTTCAAATCCAGGGCAACATTTGCGGTGACCGGGTGCGTTTGGGCCGTGCCATGCAGCAGCCCCCTATGAAGCAGGAGGATCTGGCCCGGGAAATCAATCTGATGGGCATGGAGATCACGCCCCTGATTATCTCCCGCATCGAAAAAGGCAAGCGTCATGTGTGCGACGCGGAGCTGCTGATGCTGGCAAAGGCGCTGGGCGTCACCATGGAATGGCTTTGCGGCGCTGAATAACAGCTTGCATATTTTCACATTTGTGTGTATAATGGCAGTAACGATTCATCGACAGAAAGAAGGATGACTTTGAAATCGCTAATTTCCATACTTCTGGTCTTAATGATGCTTGTTCTGGCTGGCTGCGCAGAAGAGCCTGTCCCTGCCACCACTGCCGCGCCTGCCCCTACGACTACGGCAGCGGCACCCGGCTGTGTCCATGTATACGCCAATGCCGACTGCGTCAATCCCAAGACCTGCACTCTCTGCGGTGCGAAGCGCGGCAGCGCGCTTGGTCACGATTACAGCGAGGGCGTTTGCAACCGCTGCGGTCAGGCTGACAGCACCTATGTTTCCCTGCTGGACGGCCAGTGGTCTGCAGAGGCGCTCAGCGAAACCGGTGGGCAAATGGAGTGCGTCGTGCTTCGCTTCCGGGATGACGGCTCTGCCAAGCTCTCAGCGGATATTTATAACCGTCTGTCCGATGTGCCCGAGGATCAGCGCACCAAGGATATGCTGAATGAAGCGAACTGGTACGACTACAGTGGTGAGATCTACTACAGCACCCACAAAACCGCCCAAAACACCCTCACCTACAGTGTGGATGGAAACATTATCACCTGCACGCTGGTCAAGGACGATGCCGTGGTGGGCACCATGATCCTGGAGCGCACCGCCGGCAATATGCTGACCGTTACCTATTACGAAGGTGCATTCGCCGTCAGCTATCTGCAGGTTGGCGATGTGCTGTCCAGCCTAACCTGATTCTCTGCCCTCCGCGCCCAAGTGCGGAGGGTTCTTTGCCCTTTCTTTGCCGTTAGTGGGAAATATTCCTTGACTGAGCGTTCTATGTCGTTTATAATTTATAAGGTTATACAAAATACATACAAATGAGGTACGCACATGAGATCTTATAAAAAATCGATCCTTCCGGTTGGCGTAAAAAAGGCCGTCAGCAAAGAGGTCTTTGTTTTCCTTGCACTATTCCTTGGTTTCTTCGTTTCCATGTGCATGAAGATGGGCACGGTGAATATGTTCAACACCATGATGAACACTGCCTATGCCCTGCTTCTGGAAACCTGTTTTTATATCATGGCCATCGCTGTGCTGGCCGGCGCTATCTCTGCGCTGTTCTCTGAGTTTGGCGTCATCAGTCTGCTGAATAAACTGCTGAGCAAGATCATCGAGAAGATCTACGGTCTGCCCGGTGCCAGTGCTGTGGGTGTGTTTACCACCTATCTTTCTGACAATCCCGCCATCCTGACCCTGGCCAGCGACAACAATTTCCGCCGCTACTTCAAAAAGTATCAGCTCCCCGGTCTGTGTAACATTGGCACTGCCTTCGGCATGGGCCTGATCATCACCACCTTTATGGCAGGTCTGCAGTCCCCCTCCGGCGAAAGCTTTGGTCTTGCTGTGCTGATCGGCAACCTGGGCGCTGTGGTGGGCAGTATCGTTTCCACCCGTCTGATGCTGTGGCGCACCGCCAAGATCTACGGTAAAGAGGAAATGTGCGATGTTGACGACGGTGCCCAGGCGCTGGATGTCAACAAGTACCGCCGTGTCCGGGAAGGCAATCACGGTGCCCGTTTCCTGGATGCCCTGCTCAGCGGCGGCAAGAGTGGCGTGGACATGGGTCTGGCCATCATTCCCGGCGTGCTGATCATCTGCACCATCATCATGATGCTGACCAACGGCCATCCTGAAGGCGGCTACACCGGCGGTGCCTATGAAGGCATTGCGGTTCTGCCCTGGATCGGTGAAAAGCTCAGCTTTATTCTGCAGCCCCTGTTCGGTTTCCAGAGCAGCGAGGCCATTGCTGTTCCCATTACTGCTCTGGGCGCTGCCGGTGCTGCCATCACCGTCGTCAAGGATCTGGTTGCCCACGGCCTCGCCAATGCCCACGACATTGCCGTATTCACTGCCATGTGTATGTGCTGGAGTGGCTACCTGAGCACCCATGTGGCTATGATGGACAGCCTGAAGTGCTCCAAGCTCACCGGCACCGCAATCGTATGCCACACCATCGGCGGCCTGTGCGCAGGCGTATTCGCCAACTGGGTCTACCAGCTGCTGATGCTGATTATGTAAATAATTTGGCTCTGCCGGAGAACCGGCAGAGCCTTTCTTTATCGTTTCACCCAAATGTAGTCGTGGGAATAGTTACCGCCCTCGCCCTCAACATTGATGAGCAGGAATTGCACTGTAACATCACCAATGCGGCAAACGGCAATAAAATCAAAGTTGTATTGGTTGTCTGGCCGCTTAAAGTCCAGATAATAGCCTGCGCCGCTCTGTGTGGTATCATAAAACAGCGTTGAGCCGGTCAGGTTATTGCGCACCGCGATCTGAACCTCCATGCCGGGCACCTGAATGCTGGGCATAAAGGTGATCCGCCACTGCTTGCTATAGGGCGTTTCCAGCCTTGCATCGGAAACCTTGAGCTTTTCCAGCACATCCGAATAATCCGGTGCAGTGGCAGCGGTACTTGTTGGGTTGGTGTCCATGCTGCTGTGCGCAGGTTCAGCAGGTGTCCAAAGCAAAGCAATGCACACGCAAACCGAAAGCACCGCAACCGCCAAACCGATCAGCAAGCCCATCAGCAAATAACGCTTTGTGCATACCGCGGAAGGCGCAGCAGGCTGCTCCGCAGTGGCGATCGGCTCCTTATCCAGACACAGGTAATCCATGCTCAGGTCCAGTACCTTACAAATAGCCATCAGCTTATCCAGGTCTGGTTTTGCTTCGCCGGTTTCCCATTTGCTGACTGCCTGTCGGGATACCCCCACCGCCTCTGCCAGGTCCTCCTGGGTCAGGGCCTTGTTCTTACGGGCCTGAATGATTTTTTCATTGAATTTCATAGTTTTTTGCCGTCCTTTCTTGAATTTGGGATGGCATCATTATAGGAAATGGTACGGTTGCGCACCACCAAGTTGCGTTGGAAATTGCGCAACCTAAGGTTGCAGGTGGAAAAAATCGCCCCCGAGAGAAGGACCGTCCGGGAGGCCTGACCATACAATTACTGTTTCCGGGCCAGGGTATAATCGTCGCCCTGGCGGTAGTAGGGGCAATGTGCATGGGGCGTAGCCACGAAACGATAGAATTCATCTTCGTCCAGATCCATCATGCAGTAATACTCATCGTATTCCTCATCGTAATCCCAGTACCAGCAGGTATCACATTCACATTGCGGCATATTATTCCTCCCAAATCACGGTGCGCAGAGTGCCATTGTCCCAAACCATACAGCTATGGCTGCCATCTTTGGGGATGGACACAGAGCCGGGGTTGATACAACGAACGCCATTGCGATCTTCGTCCATTTTCACATGGGTATGACCACTGCAGAAGACGCTGCCAGCCTTCAGAGGGGGCAATGCGTCGGGATTCTCATGATGGCCATGGGTCAGGTAGAATTCCACCCCATCGGCGCAGATGAGCGCGTAGGGCGCCATGCAGGAAAAGGGCAGCACCATCTGATCCACTTCTGCCTCGCAGTTGCCGCGAACGGCCAAAATCCGATCCTTGTAGGCGCTCAGCATGGGGATCACCCGCTTGGGGGCATAGTCCTTCGGCAGGTCATTACGGGGGCCATGGTACAGCAGGTCCCCCAGCAGCAAAATCTTATCAGGGCTCTCTATTTCGATCAATTCCACCAGCTTGCCGCACCAGTAGGCGGAGCCGTGGATATCGGATGCGATCACAAATTTCATTTCAAATTCTCCAGGTAACCGACCACGTCAAAGGGCCGGATTTTTTCGTCCTTGCGCAGGTACAGCGGATGGTGGGGGTGCCCCTTCTTGGTGATAGCACCGGCGCAATACCACTGTGCACCGTATTCTTCACCGGCGATGAGCATATCCTTCACACATTCCGGTAGGTATTTCCGTTTCTCAATGATAGCGCCCCAAGCCGCCCACACCGCAGGCTTTTCAGAGATGGACAGCACATAACGGAAGGCTTCCAGATTCTCCCTGTGGAGGGTTTGGTTGCAGACCTTCTCCATATCGTCCGGAGATGTAGCCCGCTGGGCATAGACATTGAACATGATGAAGCTGTCAAAGCCGTTGCCATGGGCGATCCGCTCTACGGATTTGAGGGTGTTGTCCAGGTTGTCGGGCTCTGCGGTGGAGGGATTGATGCCGATGCAGATCAGCGGATTCTTGCCCCGGGTGCCCAGTATGTAACGGTATTCGGAGTAGAAATTTGGCGCATAGAGCCACTTTTCAATGTCGTAGGCATCGTTTGGGGTGTTTGCGGCTTCCAAAGCCTGCTGAAAGGTTACCAGCTCCAGCTTGTCTGTCGTTACGGTTGGAATGTGCATAAAAACGCTCCTTTACGCCCAGATCACGAAGTCCACAGGGATGTCATGGGCTTCCGTTTCCAGGTAATCCAGCATTTGAAAATCGTAGCAAAGTGCCAGGGTGGGATGATCGGGCTCTGCGGCAAGGAACTTATCATAGAAGCCGCCGCCATAGCCCATGCGATGACCCTGCGGGTCAAAGGCAAGACCGGGCATCAGCACCAGTGCTGTGGGATCATCGGCAATGGGGCCGTCGGCAATGGGTTCGGGAATATTGCAGTAGCCCTTTTCCACCTTGGAAAGGTCGTCGAGATAAATAAAGCGCATCTCATCGCCATAGCATTTGGGCACAGCCACCCGTTTGCCATCGTCCAGAGCCTTCTGGAGCATGGCTGTGGTGCGAACCTCCTGATTGTAAGGAAGATAGCCATAGATGGTTTTGGCCTGTTTGTAAGCCGCAGAAGCCGCGAAAAGCCGCCCCAGTTCTTCGCTTTTTGCAACGATCTGGCTTTCTGTCATGGCTCGCTTCTTCTCCCGAATGGCTTTACGCAATGCCTGTTTATCCATAAAATTGCCCCCTGTCTTTTTTGTTATTTTATCAGAAATATACGCCGAATGCAAGGCGGCTGGCAGTTTTTCTCATTCAGAAAAAAATATGCTATTTTTTGCAAAAATATCTTACAATTTTGCAAATCTATGATATACTGAAAATAACTAAGGTAAGGAGGGCGCGTTATGAACGTTTTACAGGAACGAATTTTGCAGGAGGGCGTTGTTAAGCCCGGCAATGTGCTGAAGGTGGACAGTTTCTTGAACCACCAGCTGGACCTGAACCTGCTGGAGGAAATGGGCAAGGAATTCTGCCGTCGCTTTGCGGACAAGCCTATCAACAAAGTACTGACCATTGAGTCCTCCGGTATCGCCATCGCCTACCCTGTTGCCCGTCAGCTGGGTGTGAGCTTGGTGGTAGCCAAAAAAACGCAGTCTGTCAATCTGGACGGTGACCTGTATGTGGCAGAGATCGAGTCCTTTACCCATGAAATCACCAATCAGGTCATCGTATCGAAAAAGTATCTGAATCCCCAGGATCATGTGCTGATCATTGACGATTTCCTGGCAAACGGATACGCCCTGCAGGGTCTTATTTCCCTGGTGGAAAGTGCTGATGCCACTGTGGAGGGTCTGGGCATTGCCATTGAAAAGGGCTTCCAAAAGGGCGGCAAGCGGATGCGCAATCTGGGCTATCATCTGGAAAGTCTGGCAATTGTGGACGCCATGGATCCGGCCACCGGTGAAATCACCTTCCGTACACAGGATTAAAAATTTGAGTCCCCTGAAATTTTCAGGGGACTTTTCTGTAAGATATTGCGGCAAATGTTGACTGTTATCAGTGAAGACACTCACTTTTACAGAAAGGAGGATTCGAAATGGAAGACAAGCAAATCATTGATCTGCTGTTTGCCCGGGATGAACAGGGTCTGGTCTGCACAGAAGAAAAGTACGACCCTCTCTATAGGAGCATCCTGCGGCAGGCTCTGAGCGATCCGCTGGACATCGACGAAGGTGCCAACGATGTATTGCTCGGCATTTGGAACAGCATCCCGCCCAATTTTCCTGACCATTTCCCATCCTACATATGCCGCATCGCCCGCCGCATCGGCATCAACCGCTTTAAGTACAACACCCGGCAAAAGCGTAACACGGAATGTGACGTTCTGCTGTCGGAGCTGGAAGGGTGCATTCCCGCGCCCGACCGCGTGGAAGCCCAACAGGAAGCCAAGGAGCTGCGGCAAGTACTGAATATGTTTTTACGGGATCTCGATCCCAGAACGAGAGTGCTGTTTATCCGCAGATACTATCATCTGGAATCGGTAAAAGGCCTTGCCGACCGTTTTGATGTCAGCGCAAGCTTTGTTTCTGTGCGGCTGCACAGAGCCAGGGCGGCTCTGCGTGCACTTCTGGAGAAGGAGGGTATTGTGCTATGAAAAACAAGCAGGAACAGGCGCAAGCCTTGCTGGACGCAATGGATCAACTTGACGAGAGTCTGCTGCAGCAGGCACACACCACCGATACACCGGAGCGTTTCAGAGGGCTTGGAAAAGCAAAGCCCATCAAAACAAAGCCGGAGCGGCCGGTATCTGCCCTGCGGCGCTGGGGCGGTGTAGCAGCTTGTCTGGCGCTGATCCTGGCGCTGGCAGTTTCCCCCTGGTTCTTCTCTTCCCTGCTGTCGGCCATTACGCCCCCAGGGCCAACCCAGCCGCCCACCACGGAGCCCACTATTCCACCCACAACAACGGAGCCTACCCAGCCACCAACGATACCTTGGATGGATGTTCCTGATTTGGTAATTTCCGATGGCGATCAGAGCATCAGCGCAGTGGATGTCGGTCACAGTTGGTACTTCAAAATAGGTGACAAAACATACGGTCAACTTTCAGAAGGTCATCACCCGCTGTACTTCCCTGATGGCTTAATGCCCTGGCTAACTGTGGACACATCTTCCCTGCTGTTGGAATTTGATGCTCCTCCTGACAGCATCGAAGTTATCTGTTGGGATGCCAAGCACGACGGCAATATGGGTGCCACAAACCAGGCTGAACGTGTGGATGTTTATTCCGGCTGGCTTCAGCTCAAAGCTGGCAGGTATATCTATAAAGTCTCCGCCAGTTGGAGCAATTATCAGGGCGGATACGGCAATGTTTCCTATGTGTTTGCAGTTGCAGCGCCTGAAAACTTGGCCGGAAACGAATACACCAGCGAAAGAGGAGAATATCTCTGGCCATCTATGCTGTATGATAAGGTCAGCCGCAATGCGCTGAAGTCTGTCACAGCCTGTGGCACATTCTACTGTTTCACCAGTAGCCAATCCAGAGCTGATGAATTCATCGAGGCTCAACAAAAGCTGCTGGCCCTATTAGGAAAATACGGTGTTTGGGCCGATCAGCTGACCTATTATGCTACAGATTATGATGACAGCTTCAGCCGCAGCGAGTACAATGAAGCCTATATTTCTCTGTCCGCAGTAAAAAGCTGGAAGCAAGTGTTGGTAACCCTGCAGACAATTTGGGGTGACTACACAGATTACGGCTATGTCTATGCTATGTCCAACCAGATTGCGCAGGAATTAGGCTGGAAAACAGATTCCGTGACGGATATGAACAACGAATCACTGGCACTTTTCTTCCAGGAAAATCCAGATGCCATTCATCTGCTCTATCCCAGCTTCACCACCGAATATGCAGCTGAGGAAACGGTACGGGCCTGTAAGTTGCTCAGCCGAAAACTGTTTTTCTATTTTCATTGGCCATCACTATTGGCAATGGATCTCGAGATGCAATTGGATCTCTATTCCTCACAAGTCAGCAGCTACGCACAGGAAATCGGCATCTCCTACACCCGGCAGAATGTGGGCTACGCCTATTGCTCCGCAAGAATCCCGCTGAAGATCAAGGCATTGAATGCGGAATTCTATGTGGATTCCGGTTATGTGGACGGCAATGAAGTATTCAAAGACGCATTTTCCGATTATACATCCATCTACGAAACCGCTAATCAGCTGTATCTGGACATCTCCCACGAAGCTGTTAAGTATTGGTATTCGCCCGAAATAGAAGAACCCATAGCAATCAATTTCATTTCCGCAGAAACCGCATCCGCTCGGTTCGGTTCCAATTTCCGGATCCGCTACACAGAAGCTAAGTATGGCGAAGCGGTGCATACCCGATATCTGTCGCTGTATATGTACGGATACATGAAACACGTTCATTATTCCACATCTGCCAGCACGGGACAAACCTGGCAGGCAGAAGCCTTCTGTGAACTGGGTCGCTCTAACTCCTGGTTTGCCCAATATGCTTCCGAAGTAAGCTATGGGCAAAATGAAACCGGCGCAGCTTTATTCTATGCCTACACAGGTCGCACTTATCAACCGGGACAGGCAGATTTCTTCGAAGCGAACTCCATTCTGTGCCATCTGAACAATCTGTACACCTTCAGTAAAACCCAACTTGCACCGGCCGCTTCCATGGCTTGGTATTTAGCAGAGATCTACGGTGAGGAATTAACCCACCTCTTGCTGCTCTTCCCGGATCTGGTAGAACCAAACACCGGCAAAACCTGGCAGGAGCTGGAAGCGGAATGGGCGCAGCACCTCAAAAATAAATACGCTGATGTGGTAGTTCCGGAAGATTTATTCTCTTAACAGTAAATTTCATCATGAGAAAGGCAGACGCGTTCTTGCGTCTGCCTTTCCCTTTATAAAGAATCATGGGGCCGATCGCTCGGCCCCATGGGTTTAAGTTGATTGAACGATTCGTTCTTGCGGATTACTCCTCACTTTCCTGCTCCTTCTTTCTGCCTACAGGCAACAGCAGCAGAACCGCTGCCATGCTGACAGTCATCAGCAGGAACACAGAGCCGATGGAATCACCGGTTTCAGGCGTTACATCGATCACAGTATTGGTGATCTGCCAGCTTCTGAGTACTGACATCAGCAATACCGGGGACGCTATACAGGTCAGTCATATACAGAAACGGTGTTTTTCTGGGCATTGGCTGTATCAGCAATTCGTCTTATATTTTACTTCCGGAAGATGTTGGATATTGGGCATTCTGGGGGATCATGATGCGGTTACCAAACCGAATCGCACCCTCTATTCGATTTTAGCTACACAGAATTTGCACGCGGCGCGGGGTAACTCCCCATTTATCAGCCGCTTCTTTTACAGTAATATAATCCATAATCCCTCTGTTCACATTGACGAGTAATCTGTTTTTGTTCGTTCTGTTCGCAGTCGCGAACAACTAAGCAGGTATGATCTGTTCGCAATTGCGAACAGGACTTGTTTCCAAAATATGGACTGTTGCAAGTGTGTGAAGCATTATACCGCATTTGAAAGGAAAATTCAAGCAAAGAAAAAGGACATCCTTTCGGATGTCCTTTGGAGGTACCGGCCAGATTTGAACTGGCGAATAACGGTTTTGCAGACCGGGGCCTTACCACTTGGCTACGGTACCATGTGAAATCAGGAACGCGGCGCGTTCCTGATTTATTTGGAGCGGGTGACGAGGCTCGAACTCGCTACCTCCACCTTGGCAAGGTGGCGCTCTACCGGATGAGCTACACCCGCATAATGGTGCCTCCGGTCGGAATCGAACCAACGACACGTGGATTTTCAGTCCACTGCTCTACCGACTGAGCTACAGAGGCATAT
>JAZRBW010000081.1:0-4576 GCA_045635305.1 Faecousia sp.
CATAATTATCCGAGCCAGGGTCAGCCTGCACCAGGTCCACATCACCGAACTGGAAAGCGTCCCGCAGCTCCGTCTCGGAGGTGACCGGGGTCAGCGAGATCACCGGTGCGGTGATATAAATTTTGGTATTGCACCACCAATCGGTGCGCCGGGTCAGCTGCAGAAAGCTGCCGCTGCCGGAGAGCTTGTAGGGGCCGGAGCCGATCGGGTACTCTGCTTCCAGTTGGTCGGATTTCAAAATGGGGATATCCAGCAGCAGAGGCAGATTTTCATAGGCGGTGCGCATGTATACCGTCAGACCGCCGTCGTTGGACAGCTCCATGTGGGTGATGCGGGAAAACCGTCCGCTGTAGAGGGGGGTGTTCTGGGCAAAGCGCAAAGAGGCCATCACATCGGCAATGGAAACACGGCTGCCGTCAGAGAAAGTGGCCTTGTTGTCGACATAGAAGGTGTAGGTGGTCATGTCGCCGGAGACTGTAAACCGGCTGCAGAGCATAGGCTCCACATTGCAATCCCGATCGATGGTGAACAGGCCTTGATAGATCAGGGAAAACAGGGCGCGATTGGTGGTGTCGGTAGCCAGATACGGGGTCATGGACATGTTGGGGTTATAGGCCAGGGTGAGATCCTGAATTGTCTCGTCGGGCCGGGTGGCGGTGGTGGGGCCGGTGTAATCCTCGTCCCAGGTCATGCCGCCACCGGTGGGAATATAGGCGTCCTCCCGGTTGCCGCAGCCGGCAAACAGGCCGCAAAGCAGAGCAGCGCAAAGACTTACAAGTAACAACCGTTTCATTTTCCCACCTCCTTACATACGATGATACCGCCCTGGGCGCCTCGCTGGCCTTTGGTCACCCGGTGAGACCAGAAGCGATCCGGCTGACACATGGTGCAGTCGGCGCTGATGTTAATGTGTGTTACTCCGGCTTGCTGCAGAGCCAGAGCGTTGATTTTTTTCAGATCCAGATAGAACTTGTCGCCTGCGGGGCGAATGAACTGCCCGGCAGCGTGGCCGAAGGTGGCCAGTATGGCATCCGGCACTTCCCGGTCGGTCTCAAAGCAGCAGGGGCCGATGTTGGGGCCGATGGCGGCGTGGATATTTTTTGCCTCGCAGCCGAACTCTGCGCACATTTTCTCCACCGCCTTGCCGGCGATGTTTTGGGCAGTGCCCCGCCAGCCGGCATGCACGGCGCCCACTGCGCCGGTTTTTTCGTCCCACAGTAAAACGGGCGTACAATCGGCGGTGAAGATCACCAGCGCCGTGCCGGGATCATTGGTAATAAGGCCGTCGCATTCGGGGTAGAGATGGTGGTCGAACCCTAAGTGATCGGCCTTGGTGACGGAGCGGACAATATCGGAGTGGACCTGGTGGGTCAGCACCAGATCGCCGGCATCAAAATCCAGGGCAGAGGCCAGGATCCGGTAATTTTTCGCCACATTTTCCTCACGGTCGCCCCGGTGGAAACTGAGGTTCAGGCTCTCCAGGTTTCCCACGCTGACACCGCCCAGGCGGGTGGTAAAGCAATGGGGAACGGCAATATTTCCGGAGCGGAGATATTCCAGCTCCCCGTCTTTTACGATGATGTCACACATAGCTTCCTTACTGCTCCATGCCGGAGGACTTATCCTTCTGCATGCAGCACTTTTTGTATTTCTTTCCGCTGCCGCAGGGACAGGGATCGTTGGGGCCTGCCTTGGCCTGCTTACGCACAGGCTGCTTCTTCACCACAGCATTGTTGGCAGCGCCGGTGCCGGTTTCCTTGGCAACGCGTTCTCGCTTCACATCCTGCTTGGGCTGCAGCCGCACCAGGAACAGACGGCGCACAGTCTCGTCACGGATACCCTGGACCATGGCGGTGAACATCTCATAGCCCTCGTTTTTGTATTCCACGACCGGGTCATGCTGGCCGTAGGCCCGCAGGTGGATGCCCTGCTTCAGCTCGTCCATGGCGTCGATATTGTCCATCCAATATTCGTCAACCACACGCAGCATGATCACGCGCTCCAATTCGCGCATGATGTTCTCGCCGATGGAAGCCTCCTTCTTTTCGTAGGTAGCCACCGCCAGATCGTAAAGTTCATCCAGATCCTGGGTTCTGTTCAGGGTGCCAAAGGGATAATAGATGCCCTCGAAACGCTTCAGCTCCGCCTCGTCACCGCCGGTGCTTTCAATGGACTGGCGCAGCATGGAAAGGATATTGTCCCGCAGATCCTCGCCGTCCAGCACCTTCTGGCGCTGCTTGTAGATGACCTCACGCTGGGTGTTCATCACGTTATCGTATTCCAAAACGTTCTTACGGGAACGGAAATGGCGGCTTTCCACACTCTTTTGGGCATTTTCCACCGCGCCGGAGAGGATCTTGGCATCGATGGGGGTGTCCTCGGTCAGACCCATGGTGTCCATCATCATCTGGATGCGCTCCATGCGGCCGCCGCCAAAAAGACGCATCAGGTCGTCCTGCAGGCTCAGATAGAAGCGGCTTTCGCCGGGGTCACCCTGACGGCCGGAGCGGCCGCGGAGCTGGTTGTCGATACGGCGGCTTTCATGACGCTCGGTACCAATGATGAACAGACCGCCGGCATCGCGCACCTGCTGGGCTTCCTGGGCGATCTCGGCCTTATACTTTTGCAGCAGCTGCTCGTACTTGACCCGAATCGCCAGGATCTCGGGATCGGAGGTTTCAGAATAGGCATTGGCCTCGGAGAGCAGCTCGTCGGTGTAATCGCCCTTGCGCAGCTCACTCATGGCCAAGAACTCCGCATTGCCGCCCAGCATAATATCCGTACCACGGCCAGCCATGTTGGTGGCGATGGTGACAGCGCCGAGCTTACCGGCCTGAGCTACGATCTGGGCTTCCATTTCATGGAACTTGGCGTTGAGCACACTGTGGCGGATGCCCTCTTTTTTCAGCAGCTTGCTGAGGATCTCACTGCGCTCAATGGAAATGGTACCCACCAGCACAGGCTGACCCTTTTCATGGCAAGCCTTCACCTGCTGCACGATGGCCCGGTACTTGCCGGCCTCGTTTTTGAAGACCACATCGGAGTGATCCTTACGAACCACCGGCTTGTTGGTGGGGATTTCCACCACATCCAGCCGGTAAATGGCGCCAAACTCCTCTTCCTCCGTCAAGGCAGTACCGGTCATGCCGGACAGCTTGTCGTACAGGCGGAAGAAATTCTGGAAGGTAATGGTGGCCAGGGTCTTGCTTTCGTGGGCAACGGTAACGCCTTCCTTGGCTTCAATAGCCTGGTGCAGACCCTCGTTATAGCGGCGGCCATACATCAAACGGCCTGTAAATTCGTCGACGATGATGATTTCGCCGTCCTTGACCACGTAATCGATGTCCTTTCTCATCAGACCCCGGGCTTTCATGGCCTGGTTAATGTGGTGCGACAGGGTGGAATTTTCCGGGTCAGCCAGGTTTTCCACACCGAAATACTTTTCGGCCTTGGCGATACCGCTGGCGGTCAGGGAAACGGAGCGATCCTTTTCGTCGGCAAAGTAGTCGCAGTCGTAATCGTCGTGGACTTCCTTACTCTCGGTCTTGGCAAAGATCTTGCGCCGCAAAGTGGAGACAAAGTAGTCCGCCATCTCATACAGCTTGGAGCTTTCCTCGCCCTGGCCGGAAATGATCAGGGGGGTACGGGCTTCGTCGATGAGGATGGAGTCCACCTCGTCCACGATGGCAAAGGCATGACCCCGCTGTACCAGCTCATGCTTGTACAGCGACATATTGTCGCGCAGATAGTCGAAGCCCAGCTCGTTGTTGGTGCAGTAGGTAATGTCAGCGGCATAGCTTTCCCGACGCTCTGCCGGGTCCATACCGGGGATGATCAGACCGACGCTCAGGCCCATATAGCGGTAGACCTTGCCCATCCACTCGGAGTCGCGCTTGGCAAGGTATTCGTTGACGGTGACCACATGGACACCGCGGCCGGTCAGGGCATTCAGATAGCAGGGCAGGATGGCAACCAGGGTCTTACCTTCACCGGTTTTCATTTCTGCGATACGGCCTTGGTGCAGCACTACGCCGCCGATCAGCTGTACAGGATAGGGCTTCATGCCCAGCACACGCCAGGCGGCCTCCCGGATGGCGGCAAAGGCCTCCGGCAGCAGATTATCCAGAGTCTCGCCCTTGGCAAGGCGGTCCTTAAATTCCTGGGTCTTGGCCTTCAGTTCTTCCTCGCTCAAGGCAGCAAACTGATCCTCCATGGCCAAAATTTTGTTGACGATGGGTTGGATCTGCTTGATTTCCCGCTGGCTGCGGGTGCCGAAAATTTTAGTTAACAGTCCCATGTTGAAAACTCCTTCTCACAAAAATGGCGATTCTAACCAATTTTACTCAGTATAGCACATTTTTATAGAAAATAATAGATGGATATTGTAAATAAATAAAAAATTGCCCCCTCAAAAACGAAAGGGCAATGGAAAACGAAATTGTTGTTTACCAGTTTTAGGTCATTCCGAGCCAGTGCGCACACTGGCGTGGGAATCCCCTGGTTAGACGGAAAATGCTCCGAAATCCTGTGTCTAAAACCTTTGGGGATTGCCACGTCGCCGCCTTTTGGCGGCTCC
>JAZRBW010000082.1:0-44444 GCA_045635305.1 Faecousia sp.
GCCACAGCTGCTGGAGCGCATCAAAGCCCTTGGCTATAAGGTAAAGCTGGATACCAATGGCGCGCGACCCCAGGTGCTGCGGGAAGTGGTGGAGGCAGGCCTGGTGGATTATGTGGCGATGGACATTAAAAACAGCCGGGAGGAATATCCCAAAACTGCCGGAATCGGGGAGACCCTTTTGCCGAAGGTGGAGGAGAGCATCCGTTACTTATTATCCGATAAGGTAGACTTTGAATTCCGTACCACGGTGGTGCATCAGCTGCACAGTGAAGAATCTATCGAGGCAATGGGCCGGTGGGTCTGCACATTGGCAGAGGGCAAAAAACCGAAGCGCTGGTATCTGCAAAGCTATGTGGATCGGGAAAGTGTTTTGGAAAGCGGCCTTACCCCTCCAAATATGGAAGAAATGGGGAAATTTAGCCAAATTATGGAAAAATACACAGAGGCTGTCAGCCTCCGTGGAGTGGACTAACCACAATATATTGTGTTTTTGGAAAAAATTTAACTACAACATATTGACAATAACAAAATTCGAGGTTATAATACAGGCACTGTCGCTCAACCACGGCTCGACAGAGCCTGTATTCATTTTTAGGAGGATTGTCAATGTATCAGGTCGTAAAAAGAGACGGCGTCACGGTAGATTTTGAGATTTCCAAAATCAGTGCCGCTATGGTCAAGGCTTTCGATGCCTTGGAGAAGAATTACCATCCTAGCGTTATTAATCTGCTGGCGCTGCAGGTTTGCGCCGATTTCGAATCCAAGATCCGCGACGGCAAGATCGCCGTGGAAGACATTCAGGACAGCGTAGAAAATGTTCTGTCTGCCAGCGGCTATGCGGATGTTGCCAAGGCTTACATTCTGTACCGTAAGCAGCGTGAGAAGGTGCGTAATGTCAATTCCGCCCTGCTCAACTACAAGGATCTGGTGGATAACTATCTGCAGATCAACGACTGGCGCGTGAAGGAAAACTCTACCGTTACCTACTCTGTAGGCGGCTTGATCCTGTCTAACTCCGGCGCTATCACCGCCAACTACTGGCTGTCCGAGATCTACGATCAGGAGATCGCAGAGGCACACCGCAGCGCTGCTGTGCACATCCACGACCTGTCTATGCTCACCGGCTACTGCGCAGGCTGGAGCTTGAAGCAGCTGATCCAGGAAGGCCTGGGCGGCGTTCCCGGCAAGATCACATCTTCTCCCGCCGGCCACCTCTCCACTCTGTGCAACCAGATGGTCAATTTCCTGGGCATCATGCAGAATGAATGGGCCGGCGCACAGGCCTTCTCCTCCTTCGATACTTACCTGGCTCCCTTTGTCAGAGTGGACAATCTGACCCAGAAGGAAGTGAAGCAGTGCATCCAGAGCTTCATTTACGGTGTCAACACCCCCTCCCGTTGGGGTACACAGGCACCCTTCTCCAACATTACGCTGGACTGGGTCTGCCCGCCTGACCTGAAGGATCTGCCTGCCATCGTGGGCGGCAAGGAAATGGATTTCACCTACGGTGATTGCCAGAAGGAAATGGACATGGTCAACAAGGCCTTCATCGAGATCATGATCGAAGGCGATGCCAATGGCCGTGGCTTCCAGTATCCCATCCCCACCTATTCCATCACCCGCAATTTCGACTGGAGCGAAACGGAGAACAACAAGCTGCTGTTCGAAATGACCGCCAAGTACGGCACGCCCTATTTCTCCAACTACATCAATTCCGATATGGAGCCTTCCGATGTGCGCAGTATGTGCTGCCGTCTGCGTTTGGACCTGCGTGAGCTGCGCAAAAAGTCCGGCGGCTTCTTCGGCTCCGGCGAGTCCACCGGCTCTATCGGCGTTGTTACCATCAACCTGCCCCGTATCGCCTATCTTGCCTCCGACGAGAAGGATTTCTATACCCGTCTGAATAAGCTGATGGACATCGCTGCCCGCAGCCTTAAGACCAAGCGCCAGGTCATCACCCGTCTGATGGAAAATGGCCTGTATCCCTACACCAAGCGTTACCTGGGCACCTTCAATAACCACTTCTCCACCATCGGCCTGATTGGCATGAACGAAGTGGGCCTGAATGCCAAGTGGCTGCGCGCCGATCTGACCAACGAGAAGACCCAGAAGTTTGCCCGTGAGGTGCTGGATCATATGCGCGAGCGCCTCTCTGACTACCAGGAAAAGTACGGCGACCTGTACAACCTGGAGGCCACCCCCGCCGAGTCCACCACCTACCGCTTTGCCAAGCACGATAAGGAGCGCTTCCCCGACATCATCACCGCCAACGAAAACGGCACCCCTTACTACACCAATTCCTCCCATCTGCCTGTGGGCTACACCGAGGACATCTTTACCGCGCTGGAGATCCAGGACGAGCTGCAGACCCGCTATACTTCCGGTACTGTCTTCCACGCCTTCCTGGGCGAGAAGCTGCCGGATTGGAAGGCCGCTGCCGCTCTGGTGCGTAAGATCGCCGAGAATCACAAGCTGCCTTACTACACCATGAGCCCCACCTACTCCGTCTGTGCAGACCACGGCTATATCACCGGTGAGCAGTACACTTGCCCCATCTGCGGCAAGGAAACCGAGGTCTACAGCCGCATCACCGGCTACTACCGCCCGGTGAAAAACTGGAATGTGGGCAAGAGCCAGGAATTTAAGGACCGCCTGGTGTACAATGTGGGCACCTCCCAGCTGAAGGGCACCGTCAAGCAGGTTCCTGCAGAGCCTGTTTGCCAGGCACCCGCGGAGGTTGCTGCTCCTGTAGTTCCCGTTGCTGCCGACAGCAAGGTACTGCTGTTCAGCCGGGTTACCTGCCCCAACTGCCGGGTGGCCGAGCAGTTGCTGAACAAGGCCGGCGTTGCCTTTGAAAAGCTGATCGCCGACGAAAATGTGGAGCTGTGCAAGCAGTACGGCGTCAAGGGCGCACCCACCCTGGTCATTACCGACGGTGGCCTGACTGCCAGCTACTACAGCGTGCCGGAGATCAAAAAGTATATCGCATCTGTGTAACAATCACAAAGAGCCGGGCAGCGCCCGGCTCTTTTACCGAAACTGGAGGATTCAATATGCATGACATCATTATTGTTGGCGGTGGCCCGGCGGGTCTGACTGCTGCCATTTACGGCCTGCGGGCCGGCAAGACCGTGCTGGTCATTGAGAAAAATGCCTTTGGCGGTCAGATCGCCTATTCTCCCAAGGTGGAGAACATTCCCGGCACCAAACTGATCAGCGGTGTGGAATTTGCGGATCAGCTGACGGATCAGGCCCTTTCCCTGGGCGTTGAGGTGGAGCTGGAGGCGGTGACCCGGGTGGAAAAGCTGGACGGCCATTTCGTTGTCCACACGGAAGAGGGTAACACCTTTGCGGGCAAGACTGTGATTCTGGCGCTGGGTGTCAAGCACCGGACGCTGGGACTGCCCGGTGAGCAGGAACTGATCGGCGGCGGTATCAGCTTCTGCGCTGTTTGTGATGGCGCGTTCTACACCGGCCAGGAGGTGGCCATGATCGGCGGCGGCAACTCGGCGTTGCAGGAGGCGCTGCTGCTCAGCGAGGTGTGCAGCAAGGTCACCATCGTGCAGAATCTGCCCTTCTTCACCGGCGAAAAGAAGCTGGCAGACGCCCTTTGCGCCAAGGACAATGTGCAGGTGTTCTTCTCCACAGTGGTCAGCGGCTATCAAAGCACAAACGGCACATTGACCGGTCTGCGGCTGAAGAATGAAGAAACCGATGAGGAATGGGACATCGCCGTGGACGGCGCATTCCTGGCGGTGGGCCTGCAGCCGGAAAACGAGGCCTTCGCGGGCCTGGCCAAGCTGAATGACTGGGGCTATTTTGACAGCGGCGAGGATTGCACCACCACCACCGAGGGCTTGTTTGTGGCCGGAGACTGCCGCAGCAAGCGGATCCGCCAGGTGGTAACCGCCTCTTCTGACGGCGCTATCGCAGCCATGGCTGCCTGCCGCTATCTGGATGCCTGATATTTTCTATATGGACGCCCTCCGGCCTGCGGTCGGAGGGCGTTATATTGCCTAAAGAGTCCTGTTTTCTGTACACTTATGCAAAACACGCAAAAACGGTGTCGACTTTTCGGGAAACTTGTGCTATGCTATTGACAGAAAAAATATGCAGCAACAAGGAGGCAGCACTTATGACAAAGCAGATGATTCATCACGATTTTAGAAGCAATGGCTCTGTGGCCACCGTTAACGAACCCACAACCAAGGTTGCGTTGACGGCATCGGTATTGGCAAAAGGCCGCCGTCTGGCGGCGCTGAACAATGGCCTGCACATTGCCTGCGTTGCTCTTTGCGGCGTTTGCATTGGCACCGGCGTGTGGATTCTGGCAAATTTGATGTTGGGCTGAAAGAGAGGAACGCAAGATGTATGACATTATTTTGGAACTGCTGACAGATCCCCTGGGACTGCCGGTCAATGATCTTTGGGAATACGGCATTTTGGCTGTGATCGGGCTGTTTGCGTTTGGCATGGGCTGGCAGGTTTCCTCCGGTGGCCTTCTGGGGACGCTCATCCATTGGGTGGTGCGGGTTTTGGCGTTTCTGGTTCTTTGGGCGGTGACCTATGCGCTGCTGGCGGCCCTTCAGTGGGTGATGGCCCACATGGTATTGGTGTGCGGTACCGTTGTATTGGGTGTGGCAGTGACGGTGATCGCGTCCGTAAGTGGATTGCGTCCATACAGAAGACAGTATCAGGAGGCGGCATAATGAAAAGGACTTATGTAGGCGTTATTCAAAACGAAATGTGTGACATGAAGATTTTTGTGCTGGCAGAAAATGCGCTTGCCGCAAGGGACAGGGTGCTGGCAAAATGTGCCGACGGGTTAGGCAAGACCTATCGGGAAGAGGATCTGCAGATCATCGCCTTTGCCCAGTCGCTCTGATGCAGGGGTCTGGACAGACAAGGAAAACGCTGCTGTGAAGTTCACAGCAGCGTTTTTGTGATTATTCTTCTTCGCTGAAATGGTGCTCCAAAATCAGCAGCCGCAGGATGCGGTGATTCTCGTCCACTTCCTTGACCAGCATGGTAAACCGGTCGAAGTCGAAGGCGTCGAAGGCAACCGGCATGGCGCCGATCTTCTCTGTTGCCCAGCCGCCTACGGTGGCGCAGGTGGTATCCAGATCTTCATCATCCAGATCCAAATAGTCGCAGAATTCGGTCAGGTTCAAGTCACCGGCACATTCATACCGATCCTTGCCCAAAGTCTGCCAATCGTTGACGATGTCATCGTTCTCGTCCCAAATTTCGCCAACCAACTGCTCCAGCACATCTTCCATGGTCACGATGCCGGTGATGCCGCCGTATTCATCGGCCACCACCGCCATGTGAGTCTGGCTGTTGCGGAATTCGTTCATAATGTCGTGCAGGTGCATGGATTTGGGGATGAACACCGGCTCGAGAATCAAGTCTTCCAGCCGTACATTGGGGTTGTCTACCAGCTCCTTCAGCAGATGCTTGACATACAGGATGCCTACCACGTGGTCCACGGTTCGCTCATAGACCAGATACCGGGAGAATTGGGTGTCGTTGATGACCTGCAGGATGTGCTCCATGCTGTCGCTGATGTCGAAGCCCACCACATCGATTCGGGGGGTGAGGATGTCGCCGGCATCCATGTCGGTAAACTCCAGTGCAGACTGCAGCAGTTCTGTTTCGGTCTCGTCGATGACGCCTGCGTCCTCGGCGGTATCCAAAATGGTTTCCAGCTCCTCCTCGGTGATGGTCACAGCGGGATCTTTGGTGTTTCGCCACAGCAAGCTAAACAGTTTTACCACCAGACCGGTGATCCAAACAGCAGGGAAGAACAGCACCATCAGCACGATCAGCGGATAGGCTGCCAGCTGCGCGAACCGGTCGCTGCAGCGGCGGGCGATCATCTTGGGGGTGATCTCGCCCACAATAAGAATCAGCACCGTCATCACCACGGTGACAATGGAGGAGGCGGCATCTTCCGTCAGTTGCCCACCGGTGGTGGCTACCAGCCGCACCGCGATCACGGTGGCCAGAGAGGTGGCGGCGATGTTTACCAGATTGTTGCCGATGAGGATGGTGGACAGGGCATTTTCGTAGTGATTATAGATATAGCTTACCAGCCGTTGGGTTCGGCTGGGGGCTTCGTTTTCTTTGCGCAGCTTCAGCTTGTTCAGGGAGGTGTAGGCAATTTCTGTGCCCGAGCAGAAGGCAGAACCCAAAAGCAGCAATACAATAAATACATATTCCATATTCTGCGCCCCCTTACTGCAACTGCAGGCCTTCGCCTGTATCGCTCTCGTCCTGAATGTCGCCAACCAGCTCTTCCAGCAGGTCTTCCATGGTAATGAGACCCACCTTGCGGTGCTTTTCATCAATGAGGAACACCATGTGCAGCTTATTTAACCGCATCCGCTGCAGCAGGGCGGGGATTTCCGTGTTGTAGTCGAATACATAGGGCTTGAGCAGCATTTTGCGCAGCACCACAGGATTGCCGGACACATAGTTTGCCAAAAATTGGTTGACAGGCAAAATACCCACGATATTGTCCTTGCTGCCTTCGTACACCGGCAGGCGGGAATACAGCAGGGTTCTGGCGTGCTGTGCCAGCTTGTCCAGCGGCATGGAGGAGCTGACGCAGCTCATGTCGCTGATGGGAATCATAATATCTTTGGCCAGCTTGCTGCGGAACTCCATGGCAGAGTTTACCAGCGTCTGGGTTTCCGGCTCCAGGACACCTTCATCCTCGATGGTTTCGATGATGTTGATCAAATCCTCTTCCGTGACGGCCTGGGTGTCCTCGGCCTTGAAGAACCGGGACAGCAGCTTGGAAATCACAGAGAACAGGGCGGAGACGGGGGTGAGCAGGGTTACCAGCACCATCATACTGGGCGCGAAGAACAGGGCGATGGGCTCGCTCTTTGTCTTGGCCAGGCTCTTGGGCAGCATTTCCGCAAACAGGTAAACGATGATGGTGGTGATCAGTGTGCCGTACACCACGTACTCCGATGAGAACTGACGCAGCACCAGCAGGGTGGACAGGGTGGCGCAGCTTGCGTGGAATACGTTGTTGCCGATCAAAATCGTGGTCAGGGTTTTGTCAAACCGATTGCAAACCCACAGGGCCTGCTTGGCTCGCTTGGCTTTGCGGGGGGATTTTCCTTCGGCAATGGTTTTCAGACGCATCTGGCTGACAGCGGTATAGGCTGTCTCGCAGCAGGCAAAATAGGCGGATGCAAGTAGAAAGAAAAAGTACAGTATAAGACTCGCCGGGTCCAAAAGAAACCAACTCCTTATGTATGAAATATGAACATTATAGCATCTTTCGTCTTAGTATGCAAGCGTTGTGTCGTTTTTTCTCAAATATATGTAAAGAAACAGCACGATTAATCATCAAATGGGGCATTGAGCGCGAAAATGAGAATCCGTTCCCGGGGATCGCCGGCAAACAGATCGTCGCATTCGATCTCATCGTAAAAATCCAACTCGTCTACGGTCATCAGGTAGGAAATGTACGCGTCCGACGGGTAATAGAAGAACAGGAGCACTTCTCTGGGATTTTCGTAATAGGATTCCAGGATCCTTGCCATTACCTTGCGAAGAATCTCCACGGAAAAGGGGTTGAAGAAATAGCACCGGTTTACTTTCCCGGGCACTTCGTAGGCTTCCGCTCGGGTAAGGACAAAATCCGCTTTGGAGATGGCGGTAGTTTGATTGTCCAGCGCGCACCGGTAAATGCGCGCATCATATTCAATGCCTACGGTGCTTGCCTTTGTTTGGTGAGACAGGAAAAAGCCTACGCGACCCTTTCCGCAGCCGTAGTCCAAAACCGTGTCGCCCTTGCCGATCCAACCGCTGTCTGCCAGCCGTTCCAGCACACTGTAGGGGGTGGGCTCATAGGGATGATGATACTGGTCAGCGCCGGATGCATCCCGGCCTGCGGTTTGAATCCTCAAAAGCTGATCGAATTGTTGTTCGTTTCTTGTCATATGCTGCCTCGGTGGATCGTGTGGGAGCATCATGGCTTACGGTTAGCTTCCCATTCCTTTTTTAAAATGGCCCACTGCATGGTGTTCTCGTAGATAGGGTTACCCTCCGGGTCGTTGACGAAGGACACGAATTCTCTGAAAAGTCCCTCCTGGCGCATACCCAGCTTGCGGCAAAGCTTTTGGGAGGGCAGGTTGTAGTCCTCTGTGAAGGCGTAGATCCGCCGGGCGTTCTTTTCCCGGAAAAGATAGGTAAAAAAAGCCTGCGCCGCTTCAAAGGCATAGCCCTTGCCGTGATAGTCCGGATTCAGCATCCAGCAAGGGCTGAAGGTGTCCCGGACATAATTTTCGGACGCGTCCGGCTGGGAGCTTTCCGGGTGAGCCTCCAGCTCACCAATGACCTTGCCGCTGTCTTTGAGCACGATGGCAAAGCAGTATTCCCGGTGATCCATCTTTTCCTGCACAGCCTGCCGGGCTTCGGCCAGGGAATTGAGCTTCATGCAGGCAAAGCAGTGTACCGTTGGTTCTGCCAGATATTCCAAAACATCCTCTGCGTCTGTCGATTGAAAAGGACGCAGCAGCAGCCGCTGGGTTTCGATCATGTTTGTTCCTCCCATTGTGGGTCAGTAAAGTCCACCATGACCTTCAGCATTTGTGCGCCGTTTTGATCGAAGTCGGCAAAGGCTTCCTGGATTTCGCTGGCGGGATAGACGTGGGTGATGATCTTCTCCAGATCCACCTTGCCTGCTTTTACCAGGTCGATCAGTTCGATGAAGTCCTTTTTCAAGGCGTTGCGGCTGCCGTAGATGTTCAGCTCCTTCTTTTGGATCATAGTGAAGTTAAAATCCAGATTCTGTTTACCGATGCCGATGAGCACCACCTTGCCGCCGAAGGCCGCCGCGTCGATGCAGGCCTGGAAGGTGCTGGGCAGACCTACTGCTTCAATGCACACGTCAAAGCCCTGGCCCGCGGCCTTTTGCAAAGCTTCCGGGCTGTCATTGAGGATGGTTCCAGCAAAGCCGAAGGTGTCCATGGCGTAGCGCAGCTTGGGGGCGGCAATGTCGCAAAGATAGACTTCACCACCCAGCATTTTAGCGGCACAGGCCGCAAGTACACCGATGGTGCCTGCGCCCATCACCAGCACCCGATCACCCTTTTGAATACCGGCACGCTGTACACCGTGATAGCTGATACAGAAGGGCTCAATGGCTGCCAACACCTTGGGAGACAGCCCTTTGCCATCATAGATCCGTTCCAGGGGCATGGTGAAATACTGGCTGAATGCGCCGTCACGCTGGCAGCCCAGGGTCTGGTTGTCCATGCAGGCGTTTACGATGCCTCGCTGACAGCTGTAGCACTTGCCGCAGTTGAAATAGGGGTTACAGGTGACGATCATGCCTTTTTTCAGGCCGTAGGGGTTTTCGTCGATTTCCACGATCTGAGCGCTGATCTCGTGACCGGGAATCCGGGGATAGTCGAAATAGGCAAATGTGCCCCGGTAAGAGCCCAGATCGCTGCCGCAGATGCCGCCGCAGAGCAGCTTCAGCAAAGCCTCGCCGGGTTTGCGCACCGGCATAGCCGTTTGACGGATCTCGATTTGGCCGGGGGCATTGATATAAACAGTTTTCATGGCATCCTCCATCAGCGGGCCGGGTCTATGTAATCTGCGTTCCAGATTACTGCTGTTTTCAGCGGCGCGCCCTTGCAGTAGATTTTATTTTCGTAAGCATCCATGGGATCGGCAGTGAAGGTGTCCCGGTCGATCAGCTCCACGATGCGGTCGTAGTCGCTGTGCGACAAGATGCGGATGGCTTCCTCCATGTGATCCCGGCGGAAATTGATGGAACCGAAAATCAGGTGATTCCGGAAGCCGAAGGGCATGGTGTCAAATTGCACCTGCGGGCCCAGGGAGAAGCTGTTGTAAATGCCGTTGCAGCCCAGCACGCCGTGACGGAAGGCGATCTCGTGATCGGCATTGGTGCCGCTGGCTCCGATAAAGACCGTCGCTTTACCGCCCAGCTTGCGGAGTATGGCATCGGCCAGGTCTTTTTGACTTGTAAAATCGTTTTTCACATAGCCTGCGCCGCACTTTTTCAGTGCGAAGGCCACCTTGGGGGCGGTTTCCTCGCTGCGGGCCACGAATACGATCCTGGCATTGGGGTATTTCTGGCGGATCAGATCGCCGATGAACATACCGGTGGTGCCCAGACCGAAGATGCAGACCCGGCTGAAGATCTCTTCTCTTGCCAGACGGCGCGCTTCCTGCTCGCTGCACTGATATTGGGCCATTTTGACACGGAAGTTGTGGGCTTCGCCCAGATCCTCCATTCGCTCCCGCTGGAAGATCATGCAGGCGTAGGGATCGGCAAACACCAGCTTTTTTGCCATGGAAAGGGCCATTTTTCCATCCTGCACATAGCCCTCCGGGACGGTCAGCAGCATATCCGGGTGATAGAAATTCCGGTCGGAGAACAGACCGTCTGCTCCGTCGCAGCCGTATTCGAAATAGCTTTCTTCTTCCGTATAGCGGGTAGGGTCGTAGCTGTCGCCGCCCCGGATCAGTACGATGGCAAACCGGTTCTCGGAAGGGACCCACACCAGACCTTCGTGCCCGTTGATGAGCCGGTCAGTGCCGGCAGGGAATTTTGGGGTCAATTCTCCTCGTTGTCCCATGCGCATCAGCTCGAAATCCGTGCCGCAGAAGCCGGCAAATACGGTTTTCGCTTCGATACCCGGCTTTGCAGGCTCGCCCCGCAGCCGCATTCTGGGAGGATTGATCCGTTCTACATCGCCGTATACCAGGGGCTGGGTGGGACTGTTTTGAAAATACGTGGCTTTGACTTTCATAGCATTCTCCTTATTCCACCATGTTGATCACTTTTTCAGGAACGGGCAAATCGGCAAAACCGTAGAATTCTCTTGCGTTTTCGCCCAGCAGCTTCCGTTTTTCTTCCGCGGTAAGCGCATCGGTCTTTTCGATGAAATCCTTGCTCATCAGGTAGGTGATGGCGGTCATGGTGCGGGGGTAGTCGCTGCCCCACATCAGCTTTTCGATGCCGCAAATACCGATGGCCTCCCGAATGGCGGCGATGGCGGAGGGGTAGGGATAGTATTCCTTGTGGAACAGCCAGGTGATGCCGCCGGTTTCGATGTACACATTGGCGTTTTTCGCCAGGGCGATCTGCTGCTGCCAGCCGTCCACCGTGACCATGCCGAAATGACCGATGGCGATACGCAGCTTGGGGAATTCATCGATCAATTGCTGCATGGCAGCCACTTGGACATCTCCGTCGGCCAAATCAATGGAAAGGAATTTGCCCAGTCGGTCTGCCTGGGCGAACACTTCCCGGTGAGAAAGCAGATTTTGGTCAGTCAAACGGCCGGCGCAAATTTTGATGCCGTCGAATTGGGATGCCCAACCATCGTCGATGGGTGCTTCTTCGTAAAGACAGCAGATTTTCATGCGCAGGGGGTACATTTCCCGGCAGCGCAGCAGATAGTCGTCTTGATTGCCGTCAATGTATTCCTGGGTCACCACACAGCCGCTGACTTGGGCGTAATCCATGTTTGCCAGCAGCATATCCACTGTGTTGCGGCCGTTTACCATGTATGGCGGCATCATCTGCCGCAGCGCGCCGCCGAAGTCGCTTTTTCCGCCGGTGAGCGCTGTGACGGGTTTGCCGTTTACCCGACCATGCTGGGTTTCCCATAAATGCAAATGCGCGTCAATGACCATAAAACTGCCCTCCTGCATTTTCGTAAATATATACGGTAACCATATCATACTTTTCATGCCCCGTCAATTTATCGGGACAAAAAAGTGCGGGAAGAAGGTTTTTCTGTGCAGGCTGCGCTATGTGTCGCCTTTTCTGTACAATTTTGACGGCATTGCATCTGCAACTGTTGATTTTCTTGCCTATTGGTGATAGTATGTAGGCGTAAAAGAATGTTTGCGTTTGATGGAGGCGTTTTATGGCACGCGAGAATTATCGAAAAGTTAAGCTGATCAAACTGCTGGAGCTTTTGCGGCAGCACACCGACGAGCAGCATCCCATGACCACCAACCAGATCTGTGCTGCCATGGAGGAAATGGGCATCCCCTGCGACCGCCGGATCGTCACCCAGGATGTGGTTGCCCTGAACGATCTGGGCTATGAGGTTATGGCCACCATGATCGGCCATGAGAAGGCCTATTATGTGGAGGACCGCAGCTTCAGTGTTCCGGAACTGAAGATCCTGATCGACGCGGTTCACGCCTCCAGCTTCATTACCGAGAAGAAATCCCGGGAGCTGATCGAAAAAATAGCGGCTCTGGCCGGCTCTCACCGGGCGGAGGTGCTCAAGCGCAACATGGTTTGCTTCAACAACCGCAAGCACAGCAACGAGAAAATCCTCTATGCCGTTGACACCCTGGAGGAAGCGATCCTGAATCAGAAAAAGGTGATCTTCCTTTATTTTGATCTGGACGAAACGGGCCAGCGGGTTTATCGTCGGGGCGGCCATCACTATGTGGTCGAGCCGGTCGCCCTGGTGTTCAATGAGGACAATTATTACATGATGTGCTACAGCTCCCGTCATGACAGTACCTCCAATTACCGCGTCGACCGGATGGATGGCGTTCAAATTATTGATGAGCCTTGCTGTGAAAAGGCGGTGGCGCTGCGGGATGAAGTAGCTTCCTATACAGAGCAGGCCTTCAAAATGTTTGGCGGTCAGACGGAGGATGTGGTGCTGGAATTTGATCGCAAGCTCATTGGTGTTGTGTACGATAAATTCGGTGAAGGCGTGAAGATGCTCCCCTCCGGTCAGGAAAAATGCATTGCCACCCTCAAGGTGCGCATCAGCCCCACCTTCTGGGGCTGGCTGTTCCAGTTTGCCGGGCAGATGCGGGTGATCTCGCCTGAGCCTGTGGTGGATGCCTATCTTGATCAGGCAAGGCTGCTTTTGCAGTGATGCGTCCGCTGTCTACGCAGCGTAGGTTGCACCGGCAGAAAAGCTGTGATATGCTGAACACAGAAAGGAAGTGGAACCTATGAATTCCTATGTGACCGGCAATGCGGTGAAAGAACTGCGGGAACGACGCAAACTGACTCAGGCGGAACTGGCAGAGCAAATCGGTGTCAGCAGCAAAACTGTTTCCAAATGGGAGACGGGGAAGGGACTTCCGGATATTTCCTTGTTGCAGCCTCTGGCGAAGGCGCTGGGTGTGTCGGTGATTGAACTGATGAATGGGGAACCCATAGTCAATCGCAACGCCTCCGGCAATATGCTGCGGTGCAAATTCTATGTCTGCCCCATCTGCGGCAATGTGATCCACAGCACAGGCAGTGCGGTTATCAGCTGCTGCGGCATCACGCTGCCGGCGCTGGAAGCGGAGGAGGCGGATGCAGATCATGCGCTGACGGCGGAGAATGTGGAGGACGAGCATTTTATCACCGTTCACCATCCCATGACCAAGCAGCATTTTATCTCCTTTGTTGCCTTTGTTACTTCTGACCGGCTGCAGCTGGTCAAATGCTATCCCGAGGGCGGCGCCGAAACCCGACTGCAGCTGCGGGGCAGGGGATACCTGTATTACTACTGCAATCAGCACGGCCTGTTCAGAAAGAAAGTATAATACGACGCAAAAAAACACCGGCACGAAGCCGGTGTTTTTGTTTAGAAGATGATCAGCAGACCCACCAGAATGCCCACGATGGCGGAAAAGGCAGGCAGCTTGCTGTGGTACATCAGGAAAGACTGGGGCAAAATTTCACCGAAGACCACATACAGCATGGCACCGCTGGCAAAACCAAGGCTTAAGGTCAAACCCAGGGGGCCGATCTCGCCCAGGACATAGCCCAACAGCGCGCCCAAAATGGTAGGAATACCGGTGGCGGCTGTGATGAGAACCGCCTTCCACTTGGTCATACCGCCGCTGATCAGCGGCACAGAGACGGCCATGCCCTCCGGGATATTATGCAGACCGATCAGCACAGCCAAAACCAGTGCGGCGCTGCCCATCACGCCGTCGTTGCTGGCGTAGGAAGCGCCGATGGTCATGCCTTCCGGCACATTGTGCAGGGCAATGGCGCAGGCCATCACCATGCCGGCCACAAACAGACCTAGCTTGCTGTCTTTTTTTACATAGTGCTGCTTCAGATGGTCACTGTGGATCAGCTCGTCCAAATCGTCGGCTGTTTTTGGGTGATTTTCGTCAATATGGGGCACTTCCGGGTTGGTCTTTCGGTCGATCAGATAATTCAGCAGATAGGTTACAGCCACACCAAAGGCGATGGCGCCTACCACTGTGCCGATGCCCATGTCGGTTTCTATGGCTTCCACCACCAGGTCAAAGCATACCACGCTCAGCATCACACCGCCGGCAAAGCTCAGCAGAAGGCTGACGGTGCGCTTGGAGTCTTTCTGCAGCAGGGCACCAATAAGACCGCCCAGACCTGTGCCGCCCACACCGGCCAAAGCGGTGGTGAGCAGTAAAGTTGCAAGAATACCCATGTTTTTCTCTTCTTTCTCTAAAATGTGCCTGCATTATAGCATAATATGGAAGAGATTGCAATCTGTGTTTTTCCGTGGAAAGCAAAAAAGAAATGCTTGGCTATTGGGTATTTTTGTGCTATGATAGAAGCAGAAATCATTTATTCGGGAGGAAACAATACTATGGACAAGCATTATACTTACAAGACCCAGGGCGTCTGCGCGTCGGAGATCAGCTTCGACATCATCGATGGCCATGTGTTCAATGTCAATTTCAAGGGCGGCTGCAGAGGCAACACCCAGGGCGTTGCCATTCTGGCTGACGGCCTGGAGGCTCGCTCTGCCATCAAGCGTCTGCGTGGCGTGGAGTGCCATGGCGGCACCTCCTGCCCGGATCAGCTGGCCATTGCCATTGCCCAGTGTCTGGAAAGCATGGGTGAGAGCGTATGATCAAAAAGCTCTATGATTTCCGGCAGGTAGAGATCCCTGCCGCCCTTTTGCAGGCGGAGGTGACCAGGGAAGAGATGGAGGCTGAATTCCGCTCTGCCGCTGCCAGGTTCACCGAAATTGCTGTTGCTGATGGCCCGATTCAAAAGGGCGATGTGGTGACCCTTGCCTTTGCTGATGAGAGGGCAGAGGGCGGTGTTCGCAAAATCTATGCCAATGTGGGTAAGGACTTTGCGGATGTGGAAGAGCTGGTGGTGGGCCTTCGGGCTGGAGATGCCGTGAAGATGTGCTATGCCGGCGAAGAAGTGATCGCTGACATCGTCTGCGTCAAGCGGCTGCAGGTGCCTGCGCTCACCGATGACCATGTCAAGCTGCTGAGCATCGAAAACATTGCCGATTTGGCCGCTTTTGACGAGTATGTGTTCGCCAAGCTGTCTGAGGGCCAGAAAAAGCGCAAGTTCCGGGGCATTATGGGTATTGTATCCAAGGCCATTATGGAAAATACGGAATTTGAAGGCCCCCAAGAGGATCATCCCTGGTATCAGGCGCTTCATGGCGTGATGATGGGCAGAATTCAGGGCTTTGCCGCGCAGATGGGCCTCAGCGTGGAGCAGGCAATGCCCACCGCACTGCGTATGGATGGCAAGTCTTTGGAGGAATGTCAGCAGGCGTTGAAGGCCATGTGTGTCGAACGTGCCCGTCAGGGAGCTCTGGGTCAGGCCTATGCGAAGGAAAATGAAGTTGTCTTGGAAGACGGCGATACTGCCGAGTTGATCGGCAAGTATGTGGATTATCTGAATGAAGTGGTCTATGCTCACTTTGCCCCCATGATCCGGGTGCAGCGTTCCTGAAATAACAGATCGCCGGCTGTGGCATTGCGCCACAGCCGGCTTTTTAATCACAAATTGGGTTTATCGTTCTGTTGAACCACCCGAAGGTATGTCATTGCGAGGAGCCGCCCAAAGGCGGCGACGTGGCAATCTCCTGGTGCAACCCATCGAAAAGTAGCAACAAACCAGGAGGTCGTACCGGGAGATTGCCACGGCCTTCGGCCTCGCAATGACATGTTGATCGATAGGTTTTCACAAATCAACAGACCGATAAACGAAAAATTGAAGTGCCGAAATGCTTTGCGCCGGGGATCGTTGCGACCCCGGGCGACCTTTATGCATCGAACTCGGAGTTTAGAAGCTGATTTTGCTTGCGGTATTCCGAGGGCGCCATGCCGATGTGCTTGCGGAACACCCGGTTGAACTGGGAAAAGCTGCTGAAGCCGCATCGCAGAGCCGCTTCGGTGATGGGGATCTGGGAGTTGATGAGCATGGCCTGTACATTTCTCACCCGGGTCATCTGAATGTAGTCTGTGACGGTGAAGCCGGTCACATCCTTGAACTGGTGGGACAGATAGCAGCTGCTCATGAAGAATTTCTGCCGCAGCAGCTCCAGAGAAAGGTCCTCGACATAGTGGGAGTGGATGTAACTGGTGATGGTGTAGATCTTCTTTTCGATGGAGGTCATTTCCGAATCGTCCCGGTAGCGGTTGCGGTCTTGATTCAGATACAGCAGGGTCAGAAATTCGATAAATTTCTGATGGATGATCAGATTGCGCATGGGGTCGTTTTTTTGCGCCAGCAGGAAAATATCATTGAGCTTGCGGTAGATCCGTTGCTTCAGCTCCATGTCGAAGCGGAAAATCGGCACCTCCTGGTGGAAAAGATTCATGAGGAGCTCGTATTCATTGGAAAGCCCGGTTACGGTCTTGGGCAGACCAAACTGGATGATCAGCCGCTTACAGGGGCCGCCAATGGGATATTGGGTGCGGTGCAGGGCGTTGGGGCGGATGCCTATGATGTCGAAGGCCTGCAGCTCGTAGGGGACGCCCTCTAAAAAGTGGGTGGTGTCGGGGCAGAGCATGACACACAGCTCATAAAAGGTGTGAAAATGCTGGAATTGCATATTCAGATCGGCAGTGCGGGTATCGTAGTCAAAAAAGTAGAACAGGGGATCGCCCTCGTTGCCAACGCGGATATAATATTTGTCTTCATAGAGAACCAGATTGTCGATCAACATGGGATTTCACCGTCCTCAAAGGTAAGATTCTGACAGTTTTCCCGGATGCATAGCTTGGCGGGCATATCAGTGTCTGCGGTAAAACGGCAGTTGCGGAAGGAAACATTGGCTGCGTTGCGGGCATGGATGTGGGCAAGACCTGCTTCGGTTGCCGCAGGGCCGATGGTGGGGCGCAGGTCGTGGGCGCCTTTTTCGTAGTGGGTTTGCCGGCGCAGACGGACGGATACGCCGTCGAATTGGATGCCGTCGATGAGGCCGGGCTGCTCGCCGTAAATGAGGATGCCGTTTTCGCTTTCACAGAGGATGTTGCTGAAGCGAATGCTGCGGATGTGCCCCACCTTTGTTTCTCCCTTTCGCCGCAAAACGGTGATGGCAATGGGCTCGGCCATGCCCCAGAAGACATCCTTGCGGAACAGGCGGGTGTCGATGATGATATTATGGAACAATACGTTTTCGATGCTGCCCGGGTCCCGTAACTGCAGGGAAATGGCCCGGTTGGTACGGCTGATGACGCAGTTTTCCACGATGATGTTCCGAAAAAGAGCCTCGCTTTCGCTGCCGAATTTGATGGCGGCGCTGGTGGAGATCAGGGTGCAGCCGGTGACGGTGATATTTTCGCAGGGGCCGTACTGCATGGCTGCGGCGGTGTTTTTGAACACGATGCAGTCGTCGGCGCATTCGATGTGGCAGTTTGCGATGCGCACATTCTGGCAATGATCCGGGTCGATACCGTCACAGTTGGCCATGCGCAGGTTGTTGAGGATGCGAATCCCCTGAATGAGCACATCCCGGCAGCCTACCAGATGCACCGTCCAGAAGGCGCTGCGGCGGAAGGTGACGCCTTCGACGGTCACCTGTCGGACATTTTCCACGAACAGCATGGGCGCGCGGGGATAAAACAGACCCTCGATGTGCCACCTGGTGACCTCTCCATAGAAAATTTCTTCGTTGCCGTCGATGACGCCCCGGCCTGTGATGGACAGATTTTCACAATCCCTGGCATATAAAAAGTAGTGGGTAGGCGCGCCGGCATACTCGCAGTTGACATAGCTGGGCACATCCCGTTTTTGGGGCGCGTCGCTGCCGCTGCTGAAGAGGCGGTAGTCGCTTAGCTGATCGCTGCCTTTCAGCACAGCGCCGGCCTCCAGATGGAATTCCAGATTAGATCCCAACTGCAACACGCCGGTTCGGTAGACTCTGCCGCCGGGCAGGGTGACCCGGCCGCCGCCGTTTTGACAGCAGGTATCGATGGCGGATTGGATGGCTTCTGTATCGTTGTGGATGCCGTCGCCTATGGCGCCAAAGGCTAAAACGTCATATTGCATATGCACTGCTCCTTGCATAATTTGTTGTATTCAGTGTACCACAGTCAAAGACAAAAGGCAAGTTTGGATTGCATTTTATTTACGGAATCATTACAGTTTTGTTTTTGACTTGTCAAAAAATACGAAAAAAACTGTGCAAAATGCACAAAAACTTGGGATAAGATAAAAATACGAAAGCAAATAATGCAAGGTTGTTTGCTGTAAAAAGGCAATTATTGCGTAGCATAAAGCGCAAATTATGATATTATAGTATTATCCAAATTGTGCGGAAGCACGAAATAATATTTTGGGAGGAACTTATGAAAAACATTACTAAGTGGTTGTCCCTGGTGCTGGTTATCGCTATGTTTGCCAGCATGATGGTGGGCTGCGCACAGACCCCTGCAGCTACTACCGGCGCACCCAATGTGCAGAATCCCACCGACCCCAAGCCCACAGTTAAGCCCACCGAGCCCGAAGACATTGTTCAGTTCACCGAGGCTCCCTACATCACCAACCTGGGCATCTATGGCAAGGTTGAAGACAGACTGCCCGTTGTTGAGGACATTTTCGTTTCTCAGTTTGACGCCACCGGCGCAGTGCTGGAAATCGGCACCTACGGCGGCGAGATCAATGTAGTCGGCGGCGGCGGCTCCTGGGATATTTCCCGTCCCACTCTGGAGACCATCATCCGTCGTGACACCGATGGCTCCTACTACCCCAACGTCATTAAGAACTACTCCTACAACGAAGACTACACTGTTTGGACTTTCGAACTGCGTGAAGGCATGAAGTGGTCCGACGGTGAGGACTTCAATGCTGACGACATCACCTACTGGTACTATATGTGCCATCTGACCAACTTCAGCACCAAGAAGAGCTGGGCTGCACTGAAGGACGGCAAGGATGCTGACGGCAATGACCAGTATGCAGTCCTGACCAAGGTTGACGACTACACTGTCACCTGGACCTTCCAGAACCCCAAGTTCCCCGCTGACTTCATCGAAAACGGTGACTTCAAGTGGTGCTGGGCTCCCTCCCACTGGCTGATCGACATGATCCCCGACTCCATCTACGTTGAGAACCCCTACTGGGAAAAGACCGGCCTGTCCGATGAGGACGTTCTGAAGAACGCACAGGCCAAGGGCGTTGACAAGGCTACCGTTAAGGACCTGGGTAAGGAACTGACCTACTACTTCTGGAATGTTGGCGGTATGCCCAGCCTGAACTCCTTCACCCTGAGAGCCGGCGAGTCCAGAAGCGATACCATCGTTCACCTGGATCGTAACATCTACTACTGGAAGGTCGACGCAAAGGGCCAGCAGCTGCCCTACTGTGACGCTATCGTCATGACCAAGATCTCCACCGACGGCCAGGATCAGCTGATGTTCCGTTCCGGCGAGCTGGATGTCATCGAAGTAGCAATGCAGGATATCGCTTCCATCATGGCTGATATGGGCGACAAGGCTGCCCTGCGTCAGTTTGCCAGCGTTGATTGGGGCGGAATCAAGGTCACCTTCAACTACACCCACACCAACAAGAATTACGCAGACCTGTTCAACAACATTAAGTTCCGTGAAGCTATCTCCATCGCTGTTGACCGTAACGAGCTGTCCGAGCTGCGTAGCGACGGCTTCCTGCTGCCCGGCCAGTGTGCTCCTCAGGAAGGTAACTTCGGTTACGACGAAGAGTGGATCAACAAGTGGACTGAGTATAATGTAGACAAGGCTAAGCAGCTGCTGGCTGAGTGCGGCCTGGTTATGGGCAGCGACAACTACTATCACTTCGCTGACGGTTCCGAGTTCCTGCTGACCTTCTACAGCTACCTGGATACCGGCTCCGCTGATGACTACGCTGTTCTGGAGCAGTACTACAAGGCTGTTGGCATCAAGACTGCCTGGAAGGAATTCGAAGTTGCCGCATTCGATATGGAAATCGACAACAACACCTGGACTGCAGTTCTGAATCCCCACACCTCCATCGGCGGCCTGTCCATGAAGGACCGCGTTGCTCCCTTCGTTCCCGTTCAGCAGGCTGCTGAGTGGTACGGCGAGTTCGGCACTTGGGTTGGCACCAACGGCGCAAGCGGCGTTGAGCCCACCGGCGCTATGGCTCCGCTGGTTGAGATCTGGAAGAAGTGGGAAGCTACTCCCGATTCCGATCTGAGAGATCAGTACAACCTGGAGATCTACGAGATCCATAAGGAAAACCTGTGGACCATCGCTTATCTGCAGAGTGCTGGTACCTACAGCCTGATCGGCTCTTACCTGCGCAACTATCCCAACAACCTGGTAAGCGCTGACCTGTATATGTATGCCAACATTGTTCACTACGAGAACCTGTTCAAGGCTCAGTAATATTTGGCAGAAGCGTAATACATAATTAGTCTTTGGGGGCGGGGAAGCCAGTTTCCCCCGCCCCCTTTTTCTTTTCAAAGAGGTGATTTGCATGGATGAAAAGACAGTAAACGAAAAGAAAAGTTTTATTGAGCCGGTAAAAGCGTTTTTTAAGAAGGATCTGGTACAGTACATTGTCAAGCGTCTGTTCCTGTTTATCCCGACCCTGTTTTTGATCTCGATTCTGGCTTTCTTCGTAATTCAGCTGCCGGAAACGGACTATGTAGACAGAGAGATTTCGAAGCTGGCCGCAGAAGGCGAGTTTATCAGCCAGGAAGAGGCGGATGCCCTTCGCAAAGAGTACGGCCTGGATCTGCCGATCCATGAAAGATATATCAAGTGGATCTCCGGCATCATCTGGACGCCCACCGATTCTTCCTACTACAGACTCTACGAGTCCCATCATGACTGGAAGTATTCCTTTGCCTACGGCAAAAACGTATGGGACGTTATCGATGACCGCCTGGGCCTGACGATTTTGGTGTCGGCGCTCATCATGCTATTCCAGTATGGCATATCGCTTCCGATTGCGGTTTATGCCTCCACCCACCAGTATTCCGTGGGTGACTATATCTCATCGTTTTTCGGCTTTATAGGAGCGGCGATACCAAACTTTATATTGGCATTTATGCTGATGTACTGGTCGTATAAATGGACCGGTAATGCCAACGTGGGCTTGGATCTGACAGGATTCTTCCCATTCTTAAAGAGTATGATCATTCCGTTCCTGGTCATCGGCACCTCCGGTACCTGCGGCATTATCCGTTCGGTGCGTGCGCAGATGCTGGACGAGGTGGGCAGACAGTATACCCTGACCGCCCGTGCAAAGGGTGTTCCTGAGAGAACTATCGTTATGAAGTACTGCTTCAGAGCTGCCATGAACCCCACTGTTTCCGGTCTGGGCGGCGTTCTGTCCAGTCTGTTCTCCGGTTCTACTGTTACTGCCATGGTTCTGATGATCGATGTTCAGGGTCCCGAACTGCTGAAGTCTCTGCAGACCGGTGACGTATACCTGGCCGGCGGCATTGTTATGACCCAGGCCATCCTGGTTGTGATCGGCATTCTGTTCTCTGATATTGCATTGGCGTTCCTGGATCCCAGAATTCGTTACTCTGGAGGTGGAAGATAATGAATTTTCTCAAGAAGATATTTAAGAAAAAAGTAAAAACGCAGGAAGATTATTATCTTGCATCCCAGTGGACCCTTATGGGCCGCAAGCTGAAAAAGCACAAGCTGGCTCGGATTTCCATGTTCATTCTCGGCATCCTCTATTTCGGTGCGCTGTTCGGTGATTTCCTTGCACCCTACGGTCTGGAGGACTTTGACGGCCTGTACCGTAACAGCAAGCCCTCAACGATCCGCTTTGTCCATGAGGGCAAGTTCGTAGGCCCCTATGTTTACAAGCTGCAAAAGACCATCGACAGAACCAATTTCACGGTAACGATCACGGAAGATACATCGGAATACTATCCCATTGAATTTTTCGTTCATGGTGAAGAATACAAGTTCCTGGGAATCTTCACAACGGATATACACCTGTTTGGTGTAGGCCAGGGCAGTAAGGGCGGTACCGGCGCGAAGGTAATGCTGTTCGGCGCGGACTCTTTGGGCCGTGACCTGTTCTCCCGCGTTCTCTACGGCAGCCAGGTATCGCTGACGATCCCCTTTGCCAGTGCCATTATCAGCTTGTTCCTGGGTATTTTGATTGGTTCGCTTTCCGGTTATTTCGGCGGTATATTTGATATTGTGGTGCAGCGTATCATCGAGGTTATCGGTGCAGTGCCCCAGATCCCGCTTTGGATGGCCCTTTCCGCTGCCATTCCTCCCGGAATTTCCACCGTTAAAATGTATTTCTACATGACGCTGATCCTGTCCTTCATCAACTGGACAGGCATGGCCCGTGTCGTGCGCGGCAAGATGCTGTCGCTGAAAAACGAAGACTATGTTATGGCGGCCAGACTGTCCGGTGTTTCCACCTGGAACATCATTTGGAAGCACCTGGTGCCGGGCTTCCTGAGCTACCTGATCGTATCCATGACCCTGGGCATTCCTGGTTCCATCGTTGGTGAGACCTCCATGTCCTACCTGGGTCTGGGCACCAAGTCTCCGGCACCCAGCTGGGGCGTGCTGCTGCAGGAAGCCAGTGCCGTCACGGAAATCGCCAGCCGCCCCCACAAGCTGATCCCCATTATTTTCGTAGTCATTACGGTTCTGGCCTTCAACTTCCTGGGTGACGGCCTCCGAGACGCAGCTGACCCCTATAAGTAAGAAAGTGGAGGTATGTAGTTATGAACAAAGATAATATTCTTGAAGTAAGAGACCTCCATGTGGACATCCCTATGTCAGAGGGTCTGCTGACTGCAGTGCGCGGCGTCAACTTTGAAATGAAGAAGGGCGAGACTCTGGGTCTGGTTGGCGAATCCGGCTGCGGCAAGAGCCTGACCTGTAAGGCGATCCTTGGCATCAACGAGAAAAAGTGCAAGACCAGCGGACAGATCCTGTTCGATTCTGAGCAGCACGGCGAAGTGGAACTGATCGATCTGGCGAACCAGAAAAAGAATGACAAGATCCGTTCCATCCGCGGCAAGGAGATCTCTATGATCTTCCAGGAGCCCATGATCGCCTTCTCTCCCATGTATACCATCGGCAATCAGATCAACGAAGCCACCCGTTTGCACATTACAAAGGACAAGAAAAAGTCCAAGGAAATTTCCATGGAAGTGATGCGCAAGGTGGGCATTGCCAACGTGGAAAAGCGTTACAACCAGTATCCCCACGAGTTCTCCGGCGGTATGCTGCAGCGTGCGCTGATCGCCATGGCGCTGGTATGCAATCCCAAGCTGCTGATCGCCGATGAACCTACTACCGCTCTTGACGTTACCGTCCAGGCACAGATCCTGGAGCTGATGAAGGATCTGCAGAAGGATTTCGACACCTCCATTCTGTTCATTACCCATGACCTGGGTGTTGTGGCCAGAATGTGTGACCGCGTGGCAGTCATGTATCTGGGCAAGATCGTGGAAAGCGCGGACGCCAAGGAGATCTATGCAAATCCCCAGCATCCCTATACCAGAGGTCTGATCGGTTCTGTTCACAAAATCGGCTCCAAAAAGCAGGACAGACTCTTCTCCATTGAGGGTACTGTTCCCCTGGCCATGAACCTGCCGAAGGCCTGTGGCTTCTACGACAGATGCGATGCCCGCATCGAAGGCCTTTGCGACAAGGCAGAGCCCGAACTGGTGGAAGTTGCTCCGGGACATAAGATTGCCTGCTTCAACTGTCCCCACGAGGCGTGCCGTGCGCAAAGAGAGCGCGTGGAAGCACTCCTGAAGGAAGAGGAGGGCGCAAACAATGCATAACGATACGATCTTAGAAGTAAAGAATCTGCATAAGCAGTTTACCTCCAAAGGCATTACGGTCAAGGCGGTATCCGATGTCAGCTTTGAAGTGAAGCAGGGCGAGACCATCGGTATCGTCGGCGAATCCGGCTGTGGCAAGACCACCCTGGGCCGCTGCATCGTCAGAGCCTACCAGCCCACCGCTGGCGGTGTTTCCTACATCGACGAGGACGGCAATGAGATCGATTTCCTGAACATCGACAGAAAGACCATGAAGCGCTACCGCAAGGAGATCCAGATGATCTTCCAGGATCCGTATTCCTCTCTGGATCCCCGTATGACGGTACTGGATATTATCAAAGAACCCTTGAAGGCCAATTTCCCCAGAATGCCCAAGGAAGAGATGGAGCGCCGGGTCATGGATATTGCCGCCAAGGTAGGCCTGAATACCACCTACCTCAAGCGCTATCCCCACGCCTTCTCCGGTGGCCAGCGTCAGCGTATCGGCATTGCCCGCGCCCTGGTCTTGAATCCCCGTATCATCGTCTGTGACGAGGCGGTTTCCGCGCTGGACGTTTCCATCCAGGCTCAGGTCATCAATTTGCTGCACGATCTGCAGAAGGAATTCAATCTGACCTACCTGTTTATCAGCCATGACCTTTCCGTTGTGGAGTACATCTCCGACAAGGTTGGCGTTATGTATCTGGGCAAGATGGTGGAGTTTGCTGAGACCAGAGAGCTGTTCTCCCATCCCATGCATCCGTACACCGAGAGCCTGCTGTCTGCTGTGCCTGTGGCAGACCCCACACAGCAGATGGATCGCATTCCCCTGGAAGGCGAAATCCCCAACCCTGCCAATCCCCCCAGTGGCTGCTTCTTCCATACCCGTTGCCGCTACTGCACCGAAAAGTGCAGTCTGGTAGCGCCCGAGTATATTGAGACTGAACCCGGTCACTTTGTAGCCTGCCACAGAGCGGAGGAACTGAAGCTGAGAGGTTTCAACTATGACGAGTAAGAAACTGATCATTTTCACCGATTCCGGCGATACCATCATTGACGAGGCCACTCAGGTTTTCGATGACCGCGGCATTGTGCTGGAAGCGGATTTCATCCCCGGCGCCGGGGAGGTTTTGAAGCAGCTCCATGAGGAAGGCTTTCCCATCGCCCTGGTTGCTGACGGCGAATGGGAGTCCTTCCAGAATGTCTACCGCAAGAACGGGCTGGGCTACTGCTTCGACGCGTGGATCGTTTCCGAGGTGGTGGGCAAGCAGAAGCCGGAGCCTGTCATGTTTGAAACAGCCTATGAGAAAATGGGTCTGACCGAGGCGGACAAGAAGCGCATCGTCATGATCGGCAACAATCTGAAAAAGGACATTGCCGGTGCGAACCGGCAGGGTCTGATCTCGGTGTGGCTGGATTGGTCGCCCCGGTATTTCCACAGTGTGGAAGCACCGGACTGGCAGCCCGATTACACCGTCCACACGCCCCAGGAGATCCTGGAACTGATGCACAAGCTGGAAGAAGAACTCCAAACACAACAGTAAGGGGGTTGCCCATGGAAATGAAAACCAACGAGTTGGCAATCAAGGAAAAACTGAATCGGCTGATTGAAGCCTTTACCCCCATTTTGTACGAGGATGACGAGGTCTTTCTGGAGGGCATGAAGGGCAGAAATCTGGCAGGCGACGATATCAGGCTGTATCAGCATTGGGAATGGACCCAAGGTGTTGGCCTGTACGGTCTGTGGAAACTGTTTGAGCGAACAAAAGAAGAAAAGTATCTGGATATTCTGGTGAAATTCTTTGATCAGCAGCTTTCCATCGGATTTCCTGCTCTGAATGTCAATACCATGGCACCCTTCCTCACCATGTCCTATGTGGGCGAATACCTGCAGTCGGAGCGTTATCTGGAGCCCTGCCGCCGCAGTGCGGCCTGGGTCATGGAGCATTTCCCCAGAACCAAGGAAGGTGGCTTCCAGCATATGACCTCCGATACTCTCAATGATCAGGAGCTGTGGGATGACACCCTGTTTATGACCGTGCTGTTCCTGGCCAATATGGGCCGCATGGAAGGCAAGCGGGAATATATCCAGGAAGCCCAGTATCAGTTCCTTCTGCACGCCAAGTATCTGGCAGATCCGGAAACCGGTCTGTGGTACCACGGCTGGACCTTTAACGGCAATCACAATTTTGCCGGCGCTTTCTGGGGCCGAGGCAACTGCTGGGTCACCATCGCCATCCCCGAATTTTTGCAGATGGTGGATTGTGATCCTGATGTGGCTGAAAAGCTGAAGCAGATTCTGCTGAATCAGGTCAATAGCCTGGTGAAGTTCCAGAATGAAAGCGGTATGTGGCACACGCTGATCGATGATCCCACTTCCTATGTGGAGTCCAGCGCCACCTGCGGCTTCGGTTACGGTATTCTCAAGGCGGTGCACACCGGCCTCATCCACCGGGAATACGCGGCAGCGGCCTACAAAGCCCTGGAGCCCATGATGGGCTACATTGCAGATTCCGGCGTGGTCAGCCAGGTGTCCTACGGCACGCCTATGGGCCGTGACAGCAAGGACTTCTACAAAAACATCGAACTGCGGCAGATGCCTTATGGACAGGCGCTTGCCATGCTGTTCCTAATTGAATGTCTGGCATAACTTAAGTGGCCAAAATGGGAAAATGAGGCCGCTTGGCTTCATTTTCCCATATTTTTACTACGGAAATAAAAAGCGGCATCCTGTTGGATCCCTTTGTAAATAGATAATTTATTTAGTAAGGAGATATATACAATGAGCGAATTGAAAGTTATGAAGCCCTATATTGGCGGTCAGTGGATCGACAGCGAAAGCACCAAGTTCACCACGATTTTTGACCCCTCCACCGGCAAGCCCATTGCCCAGGTGCCCCAGTGTACCGCCGCTGAGGTGGAAAAGGCCATCGCCGCCGCCAAGGCAGCCTATCCCGCCTGGAAAAATACCCCTGTTCGTAACCGCGCCAACATTATGATGAAGCTGCGGAACCTCATCGAGCGTGACAAGGAAGAACTGACCAGAATGGTTGCCACCGAAAACGGCAAGTGCTGGTCTGAAGCTGCCGGTGACGTAGCAAAGGCTCTGGAAATGACAGAACTGGCTTGCTCCGCTCCCAGCCTGCTGATGGGCGAGAGCCTGATGGACACCTCCTCCGGCTATGATACCACTCTGTACCGGGAACCCATCGGCGTGTTCGCCGGTATCGCTCCCTGGAACTTCCCCGCTATGATTCCCGTGGGCTGGATGGCACCTCTGGCCATTGTCTGCGGTAACACCTTCGTGCTGAAGCCCGCCTCCACCACGCCCATGACCTCCATGAAGTTCGCTGAGCTTTACAAGGAAGCCGGTGTGCCCGATGGCGTTTTCAACATCGTTCCCTGCTCCCGTGGCGAGGCGGAAATTCTGCTGACCCATCCCGATGTCCGCGGCATCACCTTCGTTGGCTCCACCGATGTGGGTCTGCACGTGTATTCCACCGCTGCTGCCCACGGCAAGCGTGTCCAGGCTCTGTGCGAGGCCAAGAACCACGCGCTGGTGCTGAAGGACGCTCCCGTCACCCGTACTGCCGCCGGCATCATGAACTCCGCCTTCGGCTGTGCCGGTGAGCGCTGCATGGCCCTGCCTGCCGTTGTGGTGGAAGAGGAGATCGCCGACGCTTTGGTTGCGGAGCTGGTGCGTCTGTGCAAGGAACAGAAGGTGGGCCCCGCCTACGACAAGACCTCCAACCTGGGTCCTGTTGGCAGCAAGGGTCACCAGAAGTTCGTGCTGGATTGGATCGAGAAGGGCATCGAAGAGGGCGCACAGCTGGTGCTGGACGGCCGCAATGTGAAGGTGGAAGGCTACGAGGACGGCTACTACATCGGTCACACCATTTTCGACCATGTTACCGAGGATATGACCATCGGCAACCGGGAGGTCTTTGGCCCCGTACTGTGCATCAAGCGTGTCAAGAGCTTCGAAGAAGGTCTGGCGCTGATGAACCGCAATCCCTTTGCCAACGGCAGCGTCATCTTCACGCAGAACGGCTATTATGCCCGTGAATTTGCCAAGAATACCGACGGCGGCATGGTTGGCGTCAACGTGGGTATCCCCGTTCCCATCGGCGTGTTCCCCTTCTGCGGCCACAAGCGCTCCTTCTTTGGCGATCTGCACTGCCACGGCAAGGATGCCTTCCGCTTCTATACTGAGAGCAAGTGCGTTACCATGCGCTGGTTCGACGAGGAAGAAATGAAGAAGGAAAAGGTGGACACCTGGGACGGCAGCGCCCTGTAAAAAAGGAGGCTCACACTATGAGCTACATTACATTTGATCAAAACCGGCCTTTCGATCTGGTTCTGCTGGGCCGTGTGGCGGTGGACTTTAACCCGGTGGATTATTTCCATCCTCTGGAGGAGTGCACTACTTTTAAGAAATATGTAGGCGGCAGCCCTGCCAACATCGCTGTGGGCGCTGCCCGGCATGGCATGAAGATCGGCTTCTTTGCCCGGGTGTCCGATGACCAGTTGGGTGATTTCGTGGTGCACTTCTTTGAAAAGGAAGGTATTGATACCAGCCGTATCCGTCGCTGCGAGCATGGCGAGAAGATCGGCCTGACCTTTACCGAGATCCTCAGCCGTGACGAGTCGAGCATCCTCATGTACCGCAATTGTATCGCCGACTTGCAGCTGCATCCGGACGATATTGACGAGGAATATATCAAAAATACCAAGGCGTTGCTGATCTCCGGCACTTCTCTGGCGGCATCCCCCTCCAGAGAAGCAGCTCTGAAGGCTGTCATGCTGGCCAAGCGGTTTGGTACCAAAATCATCTTCGATGTGGACTACCGCAGCTACTCCTGGAAGAACAGGGATGAAATTTCCATCTACTATTCCATGGTGGCTCGGGAGGCGGACATCATCATGGGCTCCCGTGAGGAATTCGATCTGATGGAAAACCTCATCGAGCCCGGTCGTGACGACCTGCAGTCCGCGGCCTACTGGCACGGACAGAACGCCAAGATTGTCATTATCAAGCATGGCAAGAAGGGCTCTACGGCCTATACCTGTGATGGCAAGTCCTACACCGTTCGTCCTTTCCCGGTGGAAGCACTGAAGTCCTTTGGCGGCGGTGACGGCTACGGCGCCGGCTTCCTGTACGGCTTGTACAGCGGCTGGGATATGTACGACTGTCTGGAATTTGGTTGTGCCCAGGCTTCCATGATGGTGGCTGCCCATTCCTGCAGCGAGGAAATGCCCCACGCTGACCAGATCCACGCTTTTATCCGCGCCAGCAAGGAAAAGTACGGCGAAAATGTCTGCTGTGACAGAGGAGGAGCATAAATGAGTATGATGACTGTGGGCCAGGCCATTGTAAAGTTCCTGGATAATCAGTACATTGAATTGGATGGGGAAGTGACCAAGTTTGTTGACGGCTTCTTCACCATTTTCGGCCACGGTATCGTGGTGGGCCTTGGCCAGGCGCTGGATGAAAACCCCGGCTCTCTGCGGGTCTACCAGGGCCGTAACGAGCAGGGCATGGCCCATGTGGCCGCCGGCTTCGCCCGGCAGAATAACCGGCGCAAGATCATTGCCTGTGCATCTTCCATCGGCCCCGGTGCCGCCAATATGGTCACCGCCGCCGCCTGCGCCACCGTTAACCGCATTCCTCTGCTGCTGCTGCCCGGCGACACCTTCGCTGTCCGTCAGCCCGACCCGGTGCTGCAGCAGCTGGAGCAGGAATACTGCCCCAGTGTTACCACCAATGACGCCTTCCGTCCCGTATGTAAGTTCTGGGATCGCATCACCCGTCCCGAACAGCTGATGTCCACCATGGCACAGGCCATGCGTGTGCTGACGGACCCTGCCGAAACCGGCGCTGTCTGCGTGGCCCTTTCCCAGGATGTGGAGGGCGAAAGCTACGATTACCCCGACTATTTCTTCCAAAAGCGGATCCATCGCATCCGCCGCACCCTGCCTGTTCACGCTGACCTGCAAGAGCTGGTGGAGCTGATTGCGGCAAGCAAGAAGCCCATGGTCATCTGCGGCGGTGGCGTTCGCTACAGCGAGGCTGGTGCGACCCTGGAGAAGTTCTGTGAAACCTTCCAAATCCCCTTTGGCGAGACCCAGGCCGGCAAGTCCGCCTGCAAGGCCAGCCATCCCATGAACCTGGGCGGCGTGGGCGTTACCGGCAACCTGTCCGCCAACACCATCGCCCGGGATGCCGACCTCATCATCGCCATCGGCACCCGCCTTTCTGACTTTACCACCGGCTCCAAGGAGCTGTACGGTAAGACCAAGATGGTCTCCATCAACATCGGTGCCTTCGATGCAGCCAAGATGGACGCAACCATGGTCATCGGCGATGCCAAGGCCACCCTGGAGCTGGCGCATGAGGCCCTTTCCGCCAAAAACTATCGCAGCGGCTATGCTGGCGAAATTGAAGCCGCCAAGGCCGCCTGGGACAAAGAATACGCTGCCCTGGCTGCTTACCGCTATGACGAAAACTTCCAGCCCCTGATTGCTGCCCGCAACGAAGGCAGTATTGAGGAATTTGTGAAAGTTACCGGCGGTACCATCACCCAGACCGCTGCCATTGCTTTGATCCGGGAGACCATCGATGCCGACGCCATCGCTGTTGGCGCATCCGGCAGCCTGCCCGGCGATCTGCAGAGAATGTGGACCACCGACTGCAAGGATGCCTACCAGATGGAATACGGCTTCTCTACCATGGGCTACGAAGTGTCTGCCGCCCTGGGTGCCAAGCTGGCTTTCCCCAATCAGGAGGTCTACTCCATGTGCGGTGACGGCTCCTTCCTGCTGATGCACAGCGAGCTGGTCACCTCGGTGCAGGAGGGCAAGAAGATCAATATCATGCTCTTTGATAACGCCGGTTTCGGCTGTATCAACAATCTGCAGATGAGTAACGGCATCGGAAATCTCGCTACCGAGTTCCGTTACCGTGACGAGCAGGGCGGACTGAATGGCGGCATCATCCCCATTGACTATGCCATGGTGGCCCGCGGCTACGGCTGCAAGACCTACACTGCCCGCACCATGGAGGAGCTGAAAGCCGCCTTGGAGGACGCCAAAAAGCAGACCGTATCCACTCTCATCGACATTAAGGTGCTGCCCAAGACCATGACCGATGGCTACGGCGCCTGGTGGAATGTGGGCCTGGCTTCTACCACTTCCGTGCCTGCCCAGCAGAAAGCCTATGAGAACCTGATCGAAAGCCGTGAAAAGGCCAGAAAATATTGATATTTCGGAGGAAATGACAATGTTTACCGGTAAAAATGTGAAATTGGGCATTGCGCCCATTGCCTGGACCAACGATGATCTGCCCGAACTGGGCGACGAAAATACCTTCCAGCAGTGCGTCAGCGAAATGGCGCTGGCCGGCTTCACCGGCTCGGAAGTGGGCAACAAGTACCCCAAAGACCCCGCTGTTCTGAAACCCATGCTGGATCTGCGTGGTATCGAGATCTGCAACGCCTGGTTCTCCACCTTCCTGATCTCCAAGCCCTATGAGGAAACCGCGGTGGAATTTGAGAAGCACGTTGCTTTCCTGGCCGCCATGGGCGCCAAGGTGGTGGGCGTGTCCGAGCAGAGCTACTCCACCCAGGGCAATCAGAGCCAGCCAGTGTTCGAGGACAAGTACGAAATGAACGATGCTGAGTGGGAACTGCTCTGTGACGGCCTAAACCGACTGGGCAAGCTGAGCCTTGAAAAGTATGGCGTTGCCTTGACCTTCCATCATCACATGGGTACCGTGGTGCAGTCCGCCAGGGAAACGGATCGCCTGATGGCCGGCACCGATCCCAAGTACGTCAGCCTGCTGTTTGATTCCGGTCACTTCGCCTACTGCGGTGAAAACCCCGTGGAGCTGGTCACCCGGCACGCCAAGCGCATTAAGCACGTCCATCTGAAGGACATCCGCCCCGAGGTAGTGGCCCAGGTGCTTTCTGAGCACCTGAGCTTCCTGGAAGGTGTCCGCCAGGGCGCTTTCACCATCCCCGGCGACGGCTGTGTGGATTTTGATCCCATCTTCAAGGTGCTGGCCGAAACTGGCTACGAGGGCTACATGGTGGTTGAAGCCGAGCAGGATCCTGCCAAGGCCAACCCCCTGGAATACGCCATCCGCGCAAGAAAGTTCATCAAGGAACATACAGGCCTTTAATCATAAAAATTGTTGTTTACAATAGGACGGTCATTGCGAGGAGCCGCCAAAAGGCGGCGACGTGGCAATCCCTAAAGGTTTTAGACACAGGATTTCGGAGCATTTTCCCCATATTCCGGGGGATTCCCACGCCAGTGTGCGCACTGGCTCGGAATGACCTAAAACTGGTAAACAACAATTTACCTTACTTACATTAGGAGGAAAACATATGGTAACCGTTGGTATTATTGGCGCCGGCCGCATTGGCAAGGTGCACACCGAGTCCATCAGCAATTATGTCCGCAACGCCCGTATCAAGACCGTTGCAGACCCCTTTATGAATGACAACACCGCTGCATGGCTCAAGTCCATGGGCGTGGAGAACACCTGCACCGATTATCACGACATTCTGAACGATCCCGAGATCCAGGCCGTGCTGATCTGCTCCTCCACCAATACCCACTCTCCCATCTCCCTGGAAGCCATCGCTGCCGGCAAGCACGTTTTCTGCGAAAAACCCATCGATCATGACCTGGGCCGCATCAAGGAGGTTGTCAATGCTCTGAAGGGCAGCAACCTGAAGTACCAAGTGGGCTTCAACCGCCGCCATGACCACAACTTCGCTGCTGTCAAGCAGGCCATCAACGACGGCAAGGTGGGCGATGTGCATATCATCAAGATCACTTCCCGTGACCCCGAGCCTCCGTCTGCTGAGTACGCAGCGGTTTCCGGCGGAATGTTTTTGGACATGACCATCCATGATTTCGATATGGTGCGTTTCCTGGCCGGCTGCGACGCAGAGGAGATCTATGTTCAGTCCGCTGTGCTGGTTGACCCCGCCATCGGCGAGGCTGGTGATGTGGACACCGCCGTTATCACCCTGAAAATGGAAAACGGTGCCATCGCCGTTATCGACAATTCCCGCCGTGCTGCTTACGGCTACGACCAGCGTGCCGAGGTCTTCGGCTCCAAGGGCATGGTGGCAACTGCCAACGATACCCTGTCCACCGCTGTTGTGAGCAATGCCGAGGGCGTTACCGGCGAAAAACCTCTGTACTTCTTCCTGGAGCGCTATATGCAGAGCTTCGCCACCGAGGTCAAGGGCTTCATCAGCGCCATCGAGAACGATACCGATACCCTGGTGGGCGTGGAAGACGGTCTGAAGCCTGTGCTGATGGGCATCGCTGCCAAGAAGTCTGTGCAGGAGCATCGCCCTGTGAAACTCAGTGAGATCGAATACTAAGGAGGAAGTCCTATGAGCCAGGAATTCTGCTATCCGGAATATAATGCCGACGGCATGAAGGTGCTCGCCCGGGCAGGCGATTTGCCCAATGATATGATGATGGATATTGCTGTGTTCCGCCTGAAGGCCGGTGAGCAGCTGAATTTTTGCCAGGATAACGCGGAAACCGCTGTGCTGCTGGTGAAGGGTCAGATCATCTATCACTGGGAGGGCAAGGAAGCCATGGCCCAGCGGGACAGCTTCATTGAAGAAGGCCCTTACTGCCTTCATGTCAGCCGCAATGTAAAGGTCACCATCAAGGCCCTGGATCATAGCGAGGTGCTGGTGCAGTCTACCGAAAATGACCGGGATTTTCCTGCTGTATTCTACCGCCCACAGGATTGCCGCAATGATATTTTTGGCAAGGGCGTACTGGATGGCAAGCTGGAGCGCACTGTGCGCACCATTTTCGATTACAACAATGCTCCCTATTCCAATATGGTAAACGGGGAAGTCATTAACCACCAGGGTGGCTGGAGCAGTTATACCCCCCATCACCATCCCCAGCCCGAGGTCTATTACTACCGCTATGAGCGTCCCGAGGGCTTTGGTGCTTGCTTTATCGGCGACAATGCCTATAAAATTATGGATGGTGGCGTGGCCTCCATTCCCGGCGGCAAAACCCATCCCCAGGTCACTGCTCCCGCATTCCCCATGTATTACTGCTGGATGATCCGCCATTTGGATGGCGATCCCTGGACCGGCAGAATCGTGGATGAGCGTTATACCTGGATCGATGCCCGTATGGGCTAAAAGATTTTCGTAGGGGTCGATTGAGTCACATCGACCCTTGTGGAAGCGGGCCGATGTGACGCAATCGGTCGCTACGGAGGTTTGTTATGAACATTGGCAGACAATGGGAAGATCGGCTTCGCATTTGGGCGGAGCAGTTCCCGAAGCATTATGTGAAAAAAGCAGCAGCCCTGGAGCTGACCGGCTTTACCACCATGGAATACCTGGCGTTTGACTCTGCGGTCAAGGGTCAGTATGCCCCTGCGCCCAAGGGCATGACCTGGGGCAAAAAGTGGGAATATGGGTGGTTCCATACTGCTTTCACCGTTCCCGGTGAGCTGGAAGGAAAGCGGTTGGTGCTGCACCTGGCCTGTGGCGAGGAGATGCTGGTTTGGGTCAATGGGATCGAATCCGGTGCTATCGACAAGAAGCATAAGTTCATCACGCTGACCCGGTCTGCCAAAGCGGGAGATACCTACGAAGTTTACGCCGAGTGCTACGGCGGCCACGGCATCCGCAACGAGGGTGCCGGCCCGGTGGCCCACGGCGAAGCGTCCGTGCCCGAGCCCCCGGCCCAGCAGCAGCGGGTAGGGGAGAGCTTCGTGGGCATTTGGAACGAGGATGTGTTCCAGGTGGCCATGGACTATCTGACCCTCTATAGCCTGGTGAAGAAGCTGCCCGATAAGAGCCTTCGCACCATGAAGATCGTAGAGGGACTGAAAAAGTTTACTTATATTGCGGATTTTGAGCTTCCGGAACCGGAATTGACTGCCTCCCTGCTGGAAGCCGACAAGGTGCTGAAGCCTTTGCTGGCTTGCAAAAACGGTTCTACCGCACCGGATTACACCGTCTTTGGCCAGTCCCATCTGGATCTGGCCTGGCTGTGGCCGGTGGAGGAAACGGTGCGCAAATCCGCCAGAACCTATTCCAATCAGCTGGCCCTCATGGATGAATACCCGGATTACCAGTTTTTGCTGTGTGAGCCGCCCATTTTGGAGTGGCTGAAAGAACACTACCCCAATGTGTGGCAGCGGGTCAAGGAAAAGGTAGCTGGGGGCAAGTTCCACGCTGAGGGCGCTCTGTGGGTAGAATCCGATACCAACATCCCTTCCGGTGAGAGCCTCATCCGCCAGTTTGTTTGGGGCAAGCGGTGGTATCGCAAGGAGCTGGGCATCGACAGTAAGATGGCCTGGATGCCGGATACCTTCGGCTTCTCCGCGGCGCTGCCCCAGATCATGAAAAAGTGCCAGGTGCCCTATTTCGCCACCCAAAAGCTGATTCGGCAAGACCCGGAGTGCCAACCTTTCCCCTATAATGTGTTCTGGTGGGAAGGTATGGATGGCAGCAAGGTTTTGAGCCATACCTTTAAGAAGAATAATGCCAATTTCCAGTCCGGTGACCTCATCACCCGCTGGGAAGAGGACCGTGTGCAGCAGGAGAATATCGACGGTCTCATGTTCCCCTTCGGCTTTGGCGACGGTGGCGGCGGTCCCACCCGTGACATGGTGGAAATGGCAAGCCGCTGTGCCGACCTGGAGGGCGCACCCCGGTGCCACATGGAAAGCCCCATTAAGTATTTCGAGCGACTGGGAGAGGTGGAGAATACCTTCCGTGGCGAACTGTATCTGGCATGGCACAGAGGTACGCTGACCTCCCAAACCAAGACCAAGCGGTTGATCCACTTTGCGGAGGACAATTTGCGGCAGGTGGAGTTCTTCCTGTCCCGGCAGATGCTCGACCGTAAGGAAATGCCAGAAAACTGGCGGGAACGACTGGATAACCTGTGGAAAAAGCTGCTGTTTAACCAGTTCCACGACATCGCTCCCGGTACTTCCATCGCCCGTGTTCACCAGCGGGCCGAGGAAGAATTGCGGCAGGTTTGCCTGGACAGTATGAAGCTGCTGGGCGAGATCTTGCCCGGTGACGGCATTCGACCCAAAACCATATATAATACCCTTAGCTGGGACCGTACCTTCCGTGGCATAACGATCCCCGCCCAGAGCTGTGCAACGATGGATTATGAGAAGCCTGTGGGCGGTGCCCAGGTGCGCTATCTGGAGGAAGAAAAGTGCTACGAACTTTCCAATGCCCACCTGGTTTGCCGGGTCAATGACCGGGGTGAGGTGGTCAGCGTCAGAAAGACCGGCAGCGATACGGAGTATTTGGCAGGTGTGGGCAACCGCTTCCTGATGTTCAAGGATGTGAACACCTGCTACGATGCCTGGGAACTGGGCAGTATGTACGAAAATCTGCCGGTGGAACTGGATGGGGAAGTGTCCGTTACCATGCATTCCTATCCCGTTAAGGCTGAATTGGAAATCACAGGCAAGCTGCATGAATCTAAGTTCACCCAGACCATCACCCTGACCCCGGATGTGCAATTTTTGAATATCAACACCCATATCGACTGGCAGGAGAAGCACAAGCTGCTGAAGGTGGCATTCCCTGTGAACGCCTACGCAAACGAAGCCTACCACGAAACCCAGTTTGGTTATGTGAAGCGGCCTGTGCACCGCTCCTATCAGACCGACAAGGATCGCTACGAGGTCTGCAACCACCGCTACACCGCGCTGACCGACGGCGCCCATGGCGCTGCGGTGCTCAATGATGGCAAGTTTGGCGTGAATGTGGTGGGAAATGAAATCCGCTTGACCCTGCTGAAATCCGCCATGATGCCCGATCAAAATGCGGACAGAGGCCTGCAGCAGTTTGCTTACGCTTTCTATCCCTTTGATGGCGCATTCGCTGACAGCGATGTGCCCCAGCAGGCCGCGCAGCTGAATGAGCCGCTGCTGGCCGGCGGCATCTGCGACGATCTGGGCCCCATTTTCCTGTCCGACAAGAAAAATATCATCGTGGACACTATCAAACCGGCGGATACTGTAGAAAACGCCTTGCTGGTGCGTGTGTACGAGGCCATGGGCAAGCAGACCACCTGCGCCTTTACCTCCCATGCCAATATCCAATCCGTTACCGAAACGGATATGCTGGAGGAAAATGCCCAGAGCGTTGACCTGCAAAATGTCCATTTTGGTCCCTTTGAGATCAAAACCTTTATTCTTTCGCTATAAATTGTAGGGGCCAATGCCTACATTGGCCCGGGCGGATGAGGGCATCCGCCCCTACCGACAATAAGAGGGAACGCTTATGTTTAGAATCGGAATCGACCTGGGCGGCACCAATATTGCCGCCGGCCTTGTGGATGCAAACGGCCACATTGTGGACCGGAAGAATGTAAAAACCAATCTTCCCACCACGCCGGAGCGCCTTGTGGAGGCTATGATCGGCCTTTGCCATGGGCTGATGGCGCGCAACGGCCTTGCCAAAGAGAATATCCGCAGCGTGGGCGTGGGCGTGCCCTGCACCGCAAACAAGCGCACCGGCTGCATGGAGGACGCGGATCATTTGGGCTTTGCCTCCGGGCCCCTGGCCCAGCCCTTGAAAGCTGCCCTGGGCCTTCCGGTTTTCATCGAAAATGATGCCAACGCCGCTGCCTGGGGCGAATACAAGGCCGGTCACTATGACGCCGATTCTTTCGTGCTGGTTACCCTGGGCACCGGCATCGGTGGCGGCATCATCTTGGGCGGCAGGCTCATCACCGGCATCAATCACACTGCCGGGGAATTGGGCCACATGACCATACACATGGATGGCGTACCTTGCGATTGCGGCAGACGGGGTTGCTTTGAGCGCTACGGCTCCGCAAGCGCCCTCATGGAACAGGCAGCAAAAGCCTTGGGCAAGCCTGTTCGTGATGCCAAAACCGTCTTTGACGGGGCGGCGGCAGGGGACAAGGTGTGCCAGCAGCTTTTGGACACCTACACCACCTATCTTGCCGAGGGCCTTGCCAATATCATCAACATCTTTGTCCCCGCCTATTTGTGCATTGGCGGCGGCGTCAGTCACGCAGGTGAAGCCCTGTTGCAGCCTGTGAAAGAAAAGACCTGGCAGCGCACCTTTGCCAAAACTGCCGGGCGCAACACCGAAATCCTGTTAGCCAAGCTTAGCAACGATGCCGGCATTCTCGGCGCCGCTTGGCTGGACGAATGAGAGGAGATATACATATGCGAGCACATTATGAGCGAGTGGTAAAAGATACGGAGCGCCGGGTGCGCTACGCCCTGCGCAGCCAAAATCTGGACAAAAACAGCCCCTATTATGGCGCTTATGTGAAGCCCGACGGCGTGTATATGCAAAAGCACGCCCTGTATCAGATCGCCTCTCTGGCAGCGGCCTACTGCAATAGCGACTGCTGCTACTATCACGATGAAAATATCCTGGCCAGCATCCTGTTGGGACTTGACTATGTGGACTCGACGCAGCATGAAAACGGCCTGTTTGACTATATTACCTGCAATTTCTTCTCCGCCCCGGATACGGCCTTCTGTATCGGCATTATCCTGCCTATGTACAAGTATCTGGTCAAGCAGGAGAATTTGACCGAGGGTGAGCAACTGCTGAAAGAGCGGATGGGGAAGATCATCCACATGGGCGGCAGAGGCCTTCTGGAGGGCGGCTTCCACACCCCCAACCACCGCTGGGCCATCGCCGGATTGCTGGCGCAATGCGGCAAGCTCTTTGGGAAAGAGGATCTGACCCAGGCAGCGTTTGACTACCTCAAAGAGGGCATCGACTGCAATGAAGACGGCGAATACTCCGAAAAGTCCGCTGGCAACTACAACGGCGTCAACAATCAGGCCATGCTGCTGCTCTCTGAAGCTCTGGGCGACGACAGCTACGAGCAGCACGTGATCCGCAACCTGCGGATGATGCTGACCTACTGGGAGCCGGATGACAGCATCTTCACCGCCAATTCCACCCGGTTCGACAAGGATCGGCTGGTGTATCCCGACGGTTATTATTTCTTCTATCTGTATATCGGCGCCAAGTACCATATTCCCGAATTCATCGCCATGGCAAATTACGCTTTTCAGGTGGTGTTCGAGAAAAATCTGCTGTCCCCGGATCTGCTGGGCCGCTTCATGCTGCATCCGGAACTAATCGATGTGGAGGCAGATGACTGCCACACCCCCACCGAATATAAGGCCTACTATGCCGAATCCGGCATTGCCCGTGTCCGCCGCGGCCATTTCAGCTACACGGTGATGAAGGACAAGTCCAATTTCCTCTATGTCCACAATGGGGCGGTGAAGCTGGCTGTGAAGATCGGCGGCAGCTTCTGCGAGCACCGTGCCTTCAAGGCAGAAAAAATGTGGGAGGAAAAGGGTGAATTCCACCTGCATCAGACCATGCGTGGCTGGTATTATCTGCCCTTCCCTGAAAAGCCTGCTACCTCCGACTGGTGGCAGATGGACAATGCCAGCCGCCCCAAGAAGTGGGGCCCGGATATGGACATTGATGTGGTGGTGCGTGATACCGAAGAGGGTATCGATGTGGACATCAAGACCTCCGGCGTCCAGGGTGCGCCCTGGCGTGTGGAGCTGGCGTTTTCCGGCATCGACCGCATTGAAAACAGCCATATGGTGATGCCCATCAACGGTGACGAGGTGCTGGTGTTGAAGGATGACTATTTCACCGCCGCCAATGCGGAAGGCTCCATTCAGGTTGGCCCCTGCTTCGGCGTGCATCATTTCACCGAAGGCAAGGAGGACAGCGAAGCCAAAACGCCCGGCTGTGCCACCGTTTATTTGACCGATTACACCGCGTTCCACCATGTGATCTCTATCAGACCGTAAGGAGGTAACCTTATGCGCCACTATGAAAATCCTGAAAAGACCAGCGAAAACCGCTGCGCGCCCCGATCCTGGTATATTCCCGGCGGCGTATCCAAGCGCCTGCTCCTAAACGGTGACTGGCAGTTCGCTTTCTTTACCCGGGATGTGGATGTTCCGGAAACCATCGAAAGCTGGGATACCATTCCTGTGCCCTCCTGCTGGCAGCTGCAGGGTTATGAGAATCCCAATTATTCCAATATCAATTATCCCTATCCCTGTGACCCGCCCTATGTGCCGGACGATAACCCCTGTGGCGTGTATCAGCGCAGCTTCACTTTGGAAAAGTGGGGCAAGACCTACTTCGTTTTCGAGGGCGTGTCCAGCTGTGCCTACCTGTATATCAATGGTCACTATGTAGGCTTTACCCAGGGCAGCCATATCCTATCTGAGTTCGATATTACCGATTTTGTGGTGGCAGGCGAGAACACCGCCACCGTAAAGGTGCTGAAATGGTGCTGTGGAAGCTACCTGGAGGACCAGGATTTCTTCCGCTACAACGGTATTTTCCGGGATGTGTATGTGCTGCAGCGGCCGGAAAACCACATCGGTGATGTGGACATGATCCCCAATGATAAAACCATCGCTGTGAACTTGGATGGCGAGGCCCGGATTCGTATTTTTGACGGCGAGACCCTGCTGATCCAGGCGGACATGGTGGACAGCTTCGCTTTCGCACCGGAAAATCCTGTTCTGTGGAATGCTGAAAAGCCCCATTTGTACCGGGTGGAGCTGGAACGGGCAGGGGAGGTTATCACCTTGCAGGCCGGTCTGCGCAAGATTTCTGTATCCGACAAGTATGAAATTCTCGTCAACGGTGTGCCGGTGAAGTTCCACGGCGTGAACCATCACGATACCGATCCCAACCGTGGCTGGTGCCAGAGTGAAGCGGAGCTGCGCCGGGATCTGGAACTGATGAAGAAGCTGAATATCAACTGTGTCCGCACCTCTCATTATCCGCCCGCACCGGTATTTATGCAGATCTGCGACGAAATTGGTCTGTATGTGGTCTGCGAAACGGATATTGAGACCCACGGCTTCCTGCGCCGCCTTCCCAATGTATCCTATCGCTATGATGTGGAGTCCAATGCCTGGCCCTGCACCATGCCGGACTGGAAGCGGGAATTTGTGGATCGTATGGTGCGCATGGTGGAGAATTTCAAGAATCACGCCTCCATCTTCATGTGGTCTACAGGCAACGAAAGCGGCCACGGCAGCAACCATATTGCCATGCTGAAGTGGACGAAGGAGCGTGATCCCTCCCGCTTGACCCACGCCGAGGATGCCACCCGCAAGGGTCAGTTCCACAATGCGGATGTATATTCCATGATGTATTCTTCTTTGAAGGATGTGGAAGAATACGCCCTGCGTGACGATATTAACATTCCGGTGTTCCTCTGCGAATATTCCCACGCCATGGGCAACGGCCCCGGCGATGTGTGGGATTACAACGAGCTCTTTGACAAGTACCCCAAACTGACCGGCGGCTGCATCTGGGAATGGGCTGACCATGTGGTGAATGTAGACGGCGTCCAGCGCTACGGCGGTGATTTCCCCGGCGAGCAGACCCACGATGGCAACTTCTGCTGCGACGGTCTGGTGTTTTCTGACCGAAGCCTCAAGGCAGGCTCTCTGGAGGCCAAGGCGGCCTATCAGCCCATCCGCACCAGCTTTGAAAACGGTGTGCTGACGGTGTATAACCGGCTGGATTTTACCGACCTCAATGAATTTGACCTGTACATCACGCTGGAAGCCGATGGGGAAGTGGTGGATTCTGAACAGCTTGTGCTGCAATGCCCGCCCCACGGTCAGGTGAAAATCCCTGTGCCCTATGAAAAGCGGTCTTGCCGTTTCGGTGTCCAACTGAATGTGGACCTGTGCAAGAAAGATACCATTTGGGCCCGCACCCAGCATATGCTGCCCTATGAGCAAATCCGGGAAGAAAAAGCGCCTGCGGCACAGCTCCGTGATGAGGGCGACCATATCATCGCGGAAGGCGAGGGCTTCCGATATACCTTCAGCAAGCATTATGGTATTTTCACCAGCCTGGTGATAGGTGGACGGGAGCAACTGACCGCAAAGCCGGTGCTGACTGCCCACCGGGCTCCCACCGATAACGACCGCAATATCCAGTACCGCTGGATGCAGTTTAACGAGTGGCAGGGTGAAAATCTGGATAAATCTTCTGTCAAAATCTACGATTGCCGCATTGAGGGCGAGGAAATTGCGGTAAAGGCTTCCTTGGCCGGTATTTCCCGTACCCCCTTCCTCCGCTTTACCCAGCGTGTGCGCATTGATGTCAGCGGCAAGGTGGATTGGATCCTTACCGGTGATATTCGCAAGGATACCATTTGGCTGCCCAGACTGGGTTATGAATTCACCCTGCCGGGCGAGAACCGGGAATTTGTCTACTATGGCAACGGCCCTTATGAAAGCTACCGGGATCTGTGCCATGCCGGCTATATCAGCCGCCATGAAAGCACCGCGGGGGCCGAATATGTGCACTATGTCCGTCCCCAGGAGCACGGTAATCATACTGCTGTCAAGTGGCTGCGGATCGGTGATCTGGAATTTAGTGCCGACGAAATGGAAATCCGTGTGTCCGAGATCTCTACCGCCGCGCTGACCAAGGCGGAGCATACCGATGAGCTGGTGCGTGATGGCAATACCCACCTGCGTATCGACTACAAGGTATCCGGTCTGGGCTCCAATTCCTGCGGCCCGGATCTGGAGAAGGTTTACCGCCTGGAAGAAAAGCAGATCAACTTCCACTTCTGTGTGCAGCCTGCCAAGGCGTGAGGTGGCAGTATGCAAGCCTATTTATTCGTCCATTTTCGGGAAAAGGAAACCCCTGATGGGGAGCAGGTCTATTTTGGCCTGAGCCGGGACGGTTTCCATTGGGAAACGGTCAACGATGGACAGCCCGTCCTCCGGTCGACCTTGGGAGAACAGGGCGTCCGGGACTGTACCATTATTCGGGGCGATGACGGCATTTACCGCATTTTCGCCACGGACTTAAGCCTTGCCCATAATTTTAAGACCAAATACAATGCCCATTGGCCTACAGTGGCTCGAAATGGCAGCAAGTGCCTTGCTATGTGGGAGTCCGCTGACCTGATAAACTGGTCGGAGCAGCGGCTGGTGGGGCTGGGAGATGAGAATTTTGGCTGCCTGTGGGCCCCGGATGTGTTCTTTGACCCCCGGCAGGGCGACTATGTGCTGCACTGGTCCTCTGCCCATGCCCACAATGGCTTTGGTAATATGGGTATTTGGTGCAGCCGCACCAAGGACTTTCAGACCTTTTCCAAGCCCAAGCTGCTGTACGAAAAGACGGATGCCGGCATCATCGACTCTGCCATCTACATAGAAAACGGAAAGTATTTTCTGTTCGTCAAGTGTGACCATAACCCGGAAACCATTTTGCTGCTGCGCGCTGACCGCGCCGAAGGACACTACGAACGGGTGGCAGCCTTTGATGAGAGTATGCTGGCCATCGAGCCGGGTCTTTACGAGGGCGCAACGGCTGTGCGCCTGGCCGATGGCCGCTGGTGTTTATTCCTGGATTTCTACGGCGTGCCCGGCGATGGCCAGGGCTATGTGCCTTTCGTGGCTGAAAGTCTGGAAAGTGGCAGATTTATCCGCTCGGATGCGGCCTTTTCCTTCCCCTATGGCTATAAGCACGGCACTGTGATCCCCATTTCTCTGGAAGAATATGACCGAATCCGCAATCACAACTGGAAATAAGGAGAGATTTTATGAAGCGTTCTGAAATTAACAAGGCTCTGAAAGAACTGGAAGCCATGTGCGAAAAGCACCACTGCTACCTGCCGCCTTTCTGTCATTTCACCCCGGAACAGTGGCAGGAGATCGGTCACGAATATGACGAAGTCCGGGACTGTATGCTGGGCTGGGACATCACCGACTACGGTCTGGGCAATTTTGATAAGTTCGGCTTCAGCCTCATCACCATCCGCAACGGTAACCGGGCCATGGAGGACAAATACCCCAAGGTCTATGCGGAAAAGCTGCTGTATCTGAAGGAGGGTCAGTACGCTCCCAACCATTTCCACTGGTTCAAGACCGAGGATATCATCAACCGTGGCGGTGGCAATGTGCTGATCAAGGTTTACAATTCCCATCCCGATGAGTCCATCGACTATGAGTCCGATGTGACCGTCTACACCGATGGTCATGCCTACACCGTACCTGCCGGCACCCAGATCCGTCTGACTCCCGGCGAAAGTATCTACATTCCGCAGTATCTGTACCACGATTTTGAAGTGGAAGCCGGTACCGGCAATGTACTGCTGGGCGAGGTTTCCCAGTGCAACGATGACAGCAATGATAACCGCTTCAACCCCGTGCTGGAGGGACGATTCCCTGCCATCGAAGAGGACGAAGCACCCTACCGTCTGCTGTGTACCGAATATCCCCCCGCAAAATAATCTGTAAAATATAAGGGGCTGTTGCTTTCACAACAGCCCCTAAAATTATGAACATTTCTACATACTGCGGACATAGTTGCGGATAATAGTCGCCCATACAAAGTTTTA
>JAZRBW010000083.1:0-9086 GCA_045635305.1 Faecousia sp.
CGGAATATGGGGAAAGTGCTCCGAAATCCTGTGCCTAAAACCTTTGGGGATTGCCACGTCGCGTGAATCAAGGTATGATTGCCCCCGGCAATCATTTATATTTGGATGCGCTGCGCGCAGCACCACGCTCCTCGCAATGACAGTCCTGTTGTAAACAACAATTTAGCGCATTACGCGGTCTGTTTTTGGAAGCCCTGGATCTTGCCGGTGGGGGCGGTGTTGGTCACATCTCCACCGATGATGCGGTTATCGCAGATCAACAGGGTGGCATACACCGGTTCGGTGGCGCCGGGATAATTTTTCACGGTGTAAACATAGCGCATGACCGTTTTCCCGGCGTACTGGGAAAGGTCGTAGCCCATGGACTTTTGCAGAGCATTGTAACGGGTGAACACTTCGCTGTTTCCTGAGGGAATCCGCACTTGACTGGTTTGTACCGGGGATGTGACCACCTCCCAGCCGTGGCTCGTCAAAAATTGAACCCGGTCGTCGTTGGTGGATACACGCAGCTCCGCGCCTGTGGTCTGGGCTTTTTCACCGCCCAGGGCAAAAACCAGCACCAGAATCAGCGCGGCAATCGCCGCCAACACGATGGTGATTTTTTTCTTATCGACCTTTGCGGTCATTACAAACATAAATATCCCTCCTGCATGGTGGTTTGTGTTACAGCTTATGCACCGCCCGGAGGCGATAGAACGGAGGCAGTATGGAACGGTTGGACAAATTTCTGTGTGACAGCGGTGTGGGAACCCGCAGTCAGGTGAAGCAAATCCTGAAAAGCGGACGTGTGACCTGCAATGGCCTGCCGGTGAAGGACGGCAGTATGAAGGTAGATCCGCAGAAGTGCGAGATCTGCCTGGATGGGGCTGTATTGGGCGGAAAACGGCGCATTGTGCTGATGCTGCACAAGCCTGCCGGATTTGTGACGGCCACGGAGGACAAAACGGAACGCACAGTCATGGAGCTGCTGCCTGCGGAATACAAGCATCTGGATTTGAAGCCTGTGGGTCGGCTGGACAAAGCCACGGAAGGCTTGCTTCTGTTTACCAACGACGGGGACTTGCTGCACCGATTGATTTCTCCGAAAAAGGAAGTGCCGAAGGTCTACTATGCACGGCACGAAGGCACGGCAACAGATGAGGATGTGGAGGCTTTTGCGAGCGGGCTGGTTCTGCGTGACGGTCTGCACTGTCTGCCGGCGAAATTGGAGCCGCTGGGGGCAGGGGAGAGCCTGATTACTGTCTGCGAAGGCAAATATCATCAGGTGCGCCGCATGATGGCGTCCCGGAACATGACGGTTTTGTATTTACAGCGGCGGCAGGAGGGCGTGCTGACGCTGGGAGAGCTGCCGCTTGGCGCGGTACGGGAGCTGACAGAGCCGGAAATTGCACATCTGGAAGAAACAGCCAGATAAATGCTCTGTGCGTATATTGTACATATTGTTGCAAAATAACCATAGGAAAAGCGGCTGCAATCTGAGACTGCGGCCGCTTTTATTGGTATAATACATAAAAAAGCACCTATATTTTTCAATAAAATGTCAAAAGGTACTTGCAAATTGTGCAAAAAGGGTATATACTGTTAATGCAATTTTGTGTAATCCGCATTTATGCACTTTATATAAGGAGGGGCAACCCATGACAAATAGTGTATTTCAGAGCGTAATGCAGCAGCTTAAGGATGTTACCGACCGTACTTTTGGCGTTATGGACGCTGATGGCTGTGTGATCTCCTGCACTGATATGAACCTGCAGGGTGAGCGCTGGCCTGACGCTGCACTGAAAATTTCCGGCGCCGGGGAGAATGTTGTTACCTTCGGCCAGAAGACCTTCAAGGCAATGCTGAGCTCTGCCGGCTTCTTTGAATATGCTGTGTTCTGCACCGGTGACGATGAACTGGCCCGTGTGTATTGCAGCATGGCCTACATTTCTCTGAACGATACCAAGAATTTCTACGAAGAAAAGCATGACCGGGGTACCTTTGTCAAGAATATCATCATGGATAATATTCTGCCCGGTGATATTTACATCCGCGCCAAGGAACTGCATTTTGCAACCGATGCGCCCCGCGCTGTGTTCCTGGTGCGCCAGATCGGTCACGGCGATGTGGCCACGGTGGACGTGCTGAGCGGTATGTTCCCCGACAAGATGCAGGATTTCGTGCTGAGCATCAATGAAACCGATATTGCCGTCGTCAAGCAGATCTCTGCCGATACAGAGCAGGAAGCTTTGGAAAAGATGGCCCTTCGCATGGAAGAAACTCTGAAAAATGAGCTGTATGTGAAAACTGTGATCGGTATCGGCACCATTGCCGAGCATCTGCGCAGCCTGGCTGACTCCTACAAGGAAGCTCAGACCGCCATTGATGTGTGCAAGGTATTCGACACCGAAAAGAGCATCATGAGCTATGAAAATCTGGGCATTGGCCGTCTGATCTATCAGCTGCCCACCACTCTGTGTGAGATCTTCCTCAGCGAGGTATTCAAGAAGAACTCCATCGACAGCCTGGATCAGGAGACCCTGTTTACCATCAACAAGTTCTTTGAGAACAATCTGAATGTGTCCGAAACCTCCCGTAAGCTCTTTGTTCACCGTAACACTCTGGTGTACCGCCTGGAGAAGATCAAGAAGCTGACGGGTCTGGATCTGCGGGAATTTGACCATGCCATCGTGTTCAAGGTGGCGCTGATGGTCCGTAAGTACCTCTCCAGCCGGGATATGCGCTGATTTTCCATATTGCCTGCCGGAGCCGCGTTTGCGGCTCCGGTTTTTTGCTGGGGGTACTTCAAATTTTCGTTTATCGTTCCCCTATTCGGTCATTGCGAGGAGCCGAAGGCGACGTGGCAATCCCCCCGGTTAGAGGGAAATCGTATTGAAAAGTACTGTCTAAAACCTTTGGGGATCGCCACACCAGCGTGCGCGCTGGTTCGCGATGACCGTTCTATCGGAACAATAAATCCCAATTTGCGGTTTACGTAAAAAATTCACAATTTAGAAAGACTCTCTTTATTGACTTCGATTTTTGTGTATGCTACAATTACACCGTAACATTTACAATGGGGTAAATAGAGAATGATTGAATTTAGTGAAGTAACCAAGTCCTATTCTGTTGGCACAAAAGCCCTGCGGGGTGTTTCCATGCAGATCGAGGACGGCGACTTTGTTTTTTTGGTGGGCCCTTCCGGCTCCGGCAAATCCACAATTATCAAGCTGATCACCGGTGAGCTGAAGCCTACCTCCGGTATCGTCCATGTCAACGGCTATTCCCTCAGCCGTATCCGCAAGCGTGAAATTCCTTATCTGCGCCGTACGGTTGGTGTGGTGTTCCAGGATTTCCGGCTGATCGAAAACATGACTGTTTACGACAATGTGGCTTTTGCCATGCGTGTCATCGGCGCAAGGGAACGGGAGATCAGAGATCGTGTGCCTTACGTGCTGGATCTGGTGGGTCTGGCGGAAAAGGCCAAGCGTCACCCCGGCGAGCTGTCCGGCGGTGAGCAGCAGCGTCTGGCTATTGCCAGAGCGCTGGTCAATAACCCTGCTACCATTATTGCCGACGAACCCACCGGCAACCTGGACCCTGCCCGGTCTCTTGAGATCATGTCGCTGCTGCAGGAAATCAACCGCCTTGGCACCACCATGCTGGTGGTTACCCACCAGATGGATCTGGTGGAACGGTTCAATAACCGGGTCATCACGATTCAGGACGGTCTGATCGTCAGCGACAGAATGGATGGAAATTATCGCTATGAGAATCAATAATTTTGGATACTTAGTCAAAGAGGGCGTAAAAAGCGTGTTTGTCCACGGCTTTATGTCCTTTGCAGCCATCTGCGTGACGGTGGCTTGCCTGCTGCTGGTGGGTATCTTTGCCAGTGTCATGTACAATCTGAATCTCATGGTGGAGGATCTGAACCAAACCAATGAGATCGTGGTGTATATCGATGAAAATCTGCCCGATACAGAGGCGGAGAGTATCGAAACCCATATCCGTGCCATGGATAATATCCATTCAGCGGAGTTTGTACATCGTGAGCAGGCAATGGAAAACTTCCTGGCTGAGCGGGGAGATGATCCTGCCTTTTCCGGTTTGGACGCGTCTACGTTCCGCCACCGTGTTGTGGTTGTGCTGGAAGATAATAACTTAATGAGAGAAACGGTGGATGATCTGTACAAGGTCTACGGTGTGGCGGATATTGCCGCCCACTATGAGCTGGCAGAGGGCTTTACCATGATCCAGGATATGCTGGAAGTAGTTTTTGTGCTGGTGCTGACGGCGTTGCTGGCGGTGAGTCTGGTGATCATTTCCAATACCGTTAAAATGGCTATGTACAGCCGTGCCGATGAGATCGCCATCATGAAAATGGTGGGCGCAACAAAGGGCTTCATCCGGCTGCCCTTTGTGGTGCAGGGCTTCCTGCTGGGTATGCTGGGCGCGGGCCTGGCCTTTGCGGCTGAGTGGTGGCTGTATGATGCGCTGCTGACGAAGCTGGCACAGATGGATACGCTGAATATGTTCAATTTCGTTCCGTTCCAGCAGTTGATGGTGCCCATGATCTTTGTATTTGCGGCAGCCGGTATGTTTGTAGGCGTTGTGGGCAGCTGGAGCTCTATCCGGAAATTCCTCAATGCGTAAAAAGGAGAAAACCATGAATAAGAAAATTGTAACGATCATGGCCGGTATTATGGCGGCCATCATGCTGCTGAGTCTGCTGCTGAGCGTGCTGGTAAGCGTGGCGCAGGCGGCGCCTTCCTCCAGCGAGATCGAGGATCAGATTGCGCAGCTGGAAAAGGAATACGACAAGCAGAAGCAGGAGCTGGATGCTTTGGAATCCCAACTGGCAGAAAACAACAAGCAAATCAAAAATATGGTGGCACGCAAAAATGATATTGATCGGCAGATTGTGATCCTGAATGAACAGGTTGTCACCATCAACCAGATCGTATCCGCTTACAATCTGCAGATCGCGGACAAGCAGGATGAGCTGGATGCCGCCGAGGAAAAGCTGGCGCTGCTGCAGGAAGCATACAAGGATCGTATCCGTGCCATGGAAGAGCAGGGCAATATGTCCTACTGGTCTGTGATCTTCCAGGCCAAAAGCTTTTCTGATCTGCTGGACCGTGTGAATATGATCAACGAGATCGCCCAGTCCGACCGCATTCGGATGGAGCAGATCCGGAACATGGCGCAGATCGTGGAAGCTGCAAAGCAGGAGCTGGCGCAGCAGAAGCAGGAGCTGGAGGTTGCCAAGCGCGAGCTGGAAAATGCCCAAATTGAGCTGGAATTGAAAAACACCGAGGCGGAGGGTCTGCTGCATGAGCTGATCGCTGCCGGTGAAGAATACGAAATCCTGATCGACGAAGGCGAGAAGAATGCCAGCGACCTGATGGATCAGCTGGATAAGCAGGAAGATGCGCTGGAGGAAGCCAAGTATCTGGAATGGCTGGCTACATCTGTGCCGCCCACCACCACTTCCACTGCCGTTAAGGGCCAAAAGACCAACGAAGTCAACGGCATCGTGTGGTACACTCCCACCACCAATTACTGGATCAGCAGCTATTACGGCTATCGCCATGACCCCTTTACCGGCAAATGGACCGGTCACAACGGTGTGGACATGGCTGCCCCCAAGAATACTCCCATTGTTGCCACCCGCGACGGCCGTGTCAGCTTTGCCGGCTATCAGGAAGACGGTGCAGGCTATTATGTATGGATCAACCATGGTGACGGCTTTAAGTCCATCTATATGCATATGACCCGCTACATAGTGAAAGAGGGCGATTATGTGAAGGCCGGCCAGATTATTGGCTATGTGGGCACCACGGGACGCTCCACCGGCTACCATCTGCACTTCGGCCTGAAGTATAACGGAAGCTATGTGGATCCGCTGAAGTATATTAAGGTTTGACGGATTTTTGGCTGGATCTTTACTCCTTCCCACAGTCGCTTTGGCTGTGGGAAGTGTTTTCATGAGGTGATGCAAAATGAAAAAATTCTTAAGAGTTCTGCTGATTCTGCTTTCCTACATTGTAGTGGCAGTCGCTTCCGTTATTTTGACATTGTTTGTTGCCATCAAAACCGGCACCTATGATAAGCTGGATCAGCTGGAAGATCTGCTGCTGAAATACTATGTCAACGGTGCGGATGCGACGAAATTGGAAGATGCGGCGGCCCATGCCATGGTAGGCGCTCTGGGAGACCGTTGGAGCTACTATATCCCTGCTGATGAATATGCGGCCTATCTGGAGCAAAAAAACAATGCCTATGTGGGCATCGGTACGACCATCCGGGAAACTGAAAATGGCTATCACATTGATAAGGTGACGGAGGGCGGCCCGGCAGAAAAGGCTGGCATACAGGCCGGAGACTATATTGTGGCGGTGGACGGTACCAGCGTGATCGGTATGCCTGTGGATGAGGGCAAGGCTCTGGTCCAGGGTACAGCGGGCACGAAGGTAGAGATCACGGTGGATCGGGCAGGGGAGCGGATCACCTACACGGTCACACGTAATGTCGTGCGCACCAAGGTGGCTACCGGACAGATGCTGGAAGGCAATATCGGCCTGGTTACCATCGAGAATTTCAATACCAATTGCTACAGTGAATCCAAAGCGGCGGTGGAAGCATTGCTGGAGCAGGGCGCAGTGGCGCTGATTTTTGATGTGCGCTATAATGGCGGCGGTTATGCCCAGGAAATGGTAAAGCTGCTCAATTACCTGCTGCCCGAGGGTGAGTTGTTCCGCACTGTGGATTATGCAGGCATTGAATCGGTGGACAGATCGGACGCAAGCTGTCTGGAAATGCCTATGGCGGTACTGGTCAACGGCAGTTCCTATTCCGCCGCGGAGTTCTTTGCTGCGGCCTTGCGCGAGTATGAATGGGCTACGGTGGTTGGTGAAAAAACCAGCGGTAAGGGCCATTATCAGGTGACCTATTCGCTGTCCGACGGTTCTGCCGTGGCCATCAGCATCGGCAAGTATTTCACCCCCAAGGGCAATTGCCTGGAGGGTGTGGGTCTGGAGCCGGATATTCCGGTGCAGGTGGATCAGCAAACCGCTGCGGCCATCTATGCAGGCACTCTGGATCCCATGGAAGATCCTCAGATCCTGGCTGCCATCGAAGCGCTCAAAGGAAAATGAGTGTCCGCAAGACAAAAGTGGGCAATATGAATTTGCGTCGGGCAGCTGGGTTGCCCGACGCATTATTTTTCTGCAAAAACTTGGAAAAATACTTGACTGTGCGGGTAAAATCAACTATAATGCAGGGAGCTATGGATATTTTTATCTGAGAAAGGATTTATGTATATGGCAAAAGAATTTAAGATTACCAGCCTGCGACTGGCTGAGCTGGAAAAAGAACTGAACTACCTGAAGACCACCCGTGAGCGCGAAATTGCTGCTATGATCGCAGAAGCCCGTTCCTACGGTGACTTGTCCGAAAACTCCGAATACGATGCCGCCAAGAACGAGCAGGCCAAGCTCTATGGCCGCATTGCCGAGATCGAGGACATCCTGTCCCACGCCGTTATTATCGAGGACGAGAACGAGGCTACCGGCCGTGTCGGTCTGGGCTGCACCGTCGTTGTGGAAGACCAGAACGGCAAGCAGACTGCTTACCGCATCACCGGTTCTCAGGAAGCGAACCCCATGGAGTTCAAGCTGTCCGATGATTCCCCCTTCGGCCGTGCTGTCGTGGGCAAGGCTGCAGGCGAGACCTTTATGTTCTCCGCGCCCGCTGGTTCCTTCACCATGAAGGTCATCAGCGTTTCCCGTGAGGGCTAAGCTATGGCAAAGTTTGTACCGCAGGAAGAAATGTCCCTGCTGGATCAGGTGCAGGTTCGCCACGATAAGCTGGCGGCTCTGCGTGCCGAGGGTCGTGACCCCTTCGTCCAGACCAAGTTCGACTTCAATGCCAATTCTGCTGCGACCAAGGCCAACTACGAGGCCTTCGAGGGCAAGATCGTCCGTGTTGCCGGCCGCCTGATGAGCAAGCGCGGTCAGGGCAAGGTCATGTTCTGCGATCTGCAGGACAATGCCGGCCGTATCCAGCTGTTCGTCAAGATCGACGAGATGGGCGAAGAGGAGTACAACCGCTTCAAGAAAAATGACATCGGTGACATCGTGGGTGCTGAAGGTGAAGTGTTCACCACCAAGACCGGCGAGATCTCCATCCGCACCAGCTCCATCGTGCTGCTGAGCAAGGCGCTGCTGCCCCTGCCCGATAAGTATCACGGCCTGACCGATAAGGAGATCCGGTTCCGTCAGCGCTATCTGGATCTGATGGTCAATCCCGAGGTGAAGCAGAACTTCATTATCCGCTCCAAGTTCATCAAGCATATGCGCAATTACCTGGATAACATGGGTTACATCGAGGTTGAAACCCCCGTGCTGAACACCATCGCCGGCGGCGCTTCTGCCCGTCCCTTCGTTACCCACCACAATACACTGGACATTGATATGTTCATGCGCATCGCCACCGAGCTGCCCCTGAAGCGGCTTATCATCGGCGGCATGGACCGTGTGTATGAGATCGGCCGTATCTTCCGTAACGAGGGTATGGACCCCAAGCACAACCCCGAGTTCACCTCCGTGGAGCTGTACCAGGCCTATGCGGATTTCCATGATATGATGGACATCGCCGAGGGTATCTTTACCACCTTTGCCCAGGAGGTTCTGGGTACTTACCAGCTGGAGTGGATGGGTGAGCAGATCGACCTGACCCCCGGTTGGCCCCGGCTGACCATGGTGGAGGCCGTCAAGAAGTATGTGGGTATCGATTTCGGCGCTGTTGACAATGATGCTGAGGCTGTGGCTCTGGCTGCATCCGTTGGTGTTGAGCTGGCTGATGCTGCTGAGAAGACCTGGGGCAATGCCCTGTACGCCACCTTCGATCAGAAGGTGGAGGAGCATCTGGTTCAGCCTACTTTTATCACCATGTACCCTGTGGAGGTCTCTCCCCTGACCAAGCGCAGCCCCGAGGATCCCCGGCTGACCGAGCGCTTCGAGTTCTTCATCTGCCGCAGCGAGATGGGCAATGCCTACTCCGAACTGAACGACCCCATCGACCAGCGCGCCCGCTTTATGAAG
>JAZRBW010000084.1:0-3372 GCA_045635305.1 Faecousia sp.
TGGGATTTATCGCACACCTTTCGGCGTGCTGTAGGGAACGCTGTCCTCAGCGTGACCACCGCGAAGCGGCATTTTTTGATGCAAGTTAACGATTTAGGGGGCATCGAACCCCCTAAATCGTTTCGGAACGCTGAGGACAGCATTCCCTACTGCACACCGCAAGGTGTACGATAAATCCCAATATGTTCCTCAGTTTTTTGGCAGTATGCGCTGCCACAGCTTCCACAGCAAGAAACCGATGGTAGTGCCCACCAGATTCAGGATCAGGTCATCCACATCACATTTGCCCAGCAGCGTAAACATCTGCAGCAATTCAATCGCCACGATGGTCAGCGCCATGGCAAGCAAATGCCAGCCAAGCTTTCGCATTTTCCGCCAAAAGCAGGACGCGAAAAATCCCAACGGCACAAACATGACCACATTGCCCACCAGATTCACCCAGGCATGGCGGATATGGGCCTCATTGCTGCTGTAGCGCAGCACCCAAAGGAAGCGCCGAATGGTCTCCAGCGGCCGATACAGCAGGTGTTTTTCCAACTCTTGTGCATAGCTGCCGCTGCCGCTTTGTCCAATGCGCTGACCGAACAACAGCCAAAGCATCACCAGACAGTAGGCCGCAAACAGCAGCTTTCCCCATTTTTTGCCCGTCATCATTCCTCCAGCAGGCATACCGCGTGGCAGGCCATGCCCAGTCCCTGGCCGGTGAAGCCAAGATGCTCCTCCGTTGTTGCCTTCACATTTACGCGGCTCACATCCAGATACAGCACATGGGCAATGTTTTGCTCCATTGTTTCGATATAGGGACGCAGCTTGGGTGCCTGGGCGATCACAGTCACATCAATATTGCTGATGCGATAGCCGGCATCCCCCACCTTTTGTCCCACGATTTGCAGCAATTTCAGCGAATCCGCACCCTTATACCGGGGGTCTGTATCGGGAAAATGTTTGCCGATGTCCCCCAGCCCGGCAGCGCCCAGCAGCGCGTCAGAAACGGCGTGCAGCAGCACATCCGCATCGCTGTGCCCCAGCAAACCCAGATGATAGGGAATCTTCACGCCGCCCAGGATCAGATCCCGGCATTCCACCAGCCGGTGCACATCGTATCCGTGTCCGATTCTCATGCCATTTCCTCCAAAATCAGCTGGGCAATTTTCAGATCCATGGGGGTGGTGATCTTAATATTGCGTTCATCACCATCGACGATCTTCACGGACATTCCCATAGCTTCCACCGCAGAGCAATCATCGGTAATGGCCAGTCCGTCCATTCTGGCCTGCTTCAGTGCGCCCCGCAGCAGATCAAAATCAAATACCTGAGGAGTCTGCACCGCTTTGAGGGTGCTTCTGTCCGGTGTTTCCTTCACCAGACCGCCCTGCACCGTCTTGATGGTATCCTTCACAGGGATGGCGGGCGCGGCCGCGCCATAGGCATTGGCTGCCCGGACCACCCGGTCGATCAGCTGCCAACCCGCAAAGGGTCGTGCACCGTCCTGCACAGCCACCAGCTTGCACTTATCGGACAGCGTATTCAAACCCATATTCACAGAAGCCGCCCGATCATCGCCGCCAACAACCACTGCCTTGACTTTATCAAACTCGTGGCACAGATCCATGATTGGCACGATCAGATCAGCCCGGGTAACCACCACGATCTCCCGGATGGCATCGCACTCCTGGAACTGGCGCACGGTGCGCAGGATCACCGGCTCACCGCCCAGAGGTGCCATCACCTTGTCGATACCGCCCATGCGACTGGCATTGCCTGCTGCCACGATCACCGCGCCGCAGTATTGCAGCTTGACATTCAGCGCCTTTCGTACAGGCTTCGTAATTTTCGTAATATCCATGGTTACAGCTCCTTAATGATGGTTTTGAAGAAGTTGCCACGCACCATAAAGTTCTTAAATTCGTCAAACGAAGCGGATGCCGGACTCATCAGCACCACATCCCCGCTTTCCGCTGCAGCAGCCGCGGCGCGGACTGCGTTTTCAAACTTGCCGCAATCCACCATTTCAGGCTTTTCTCCGGTGCAGTTTTCCACCGCTTGGCGGATTTTTGGCGCTGTCGCGCCGCACAGGAACAGCTTTTTCACATGATCGCAAATTTCCGGTCCCAGCACATCATAAGGAATATTCTTATCATAACCGCCGGCGATCAAAATCACCTTTTCCGGGAAGCTGCGCAGGCCTGCCATGGTGCGGCTGGGGCTGGATGCAATGGAATCGTTGTAATAACGCACACCGTCCTTGATTCGCACCAGTTCGATACGGTGCTCCACACCGCCAAAATTCTTGGCAACCCAGAGAATTGCCTCATCGGATACCAGGCCCTCCACCGTAGCAATGGCCGCCATGTAATTTTCAATATTATGCACACCAGGCAGCAATATATCCCCTGCCGCCAGCACCGGTTCTCCGCCGCGGAAGATCATGCCGTTTTCCAGCCGCACATGGCTCTGCTTTCCCTGCCGGGAGAAGAAACGGGTAGTACCGTTACCCATAAACTCTGCTGTGATTGCGTTATCTGCATTCAGCACCAGCAAACCGCTTGTATCCTGGAACGCGAAAATGTTCTTCTTGGCATCCACATACTCGGCCATATCCTTATGGACATCCAGATGGTTGGGTGCAAGATTAGTCACCACCGCCCGCAGGGGGCTGCGGCGCATATCCATCAGCTGGAAGGAGCTGAGCTCCACAACAGCAAAGTCACTTTCTGCCATCTGCGGCACCAACGGCAGCAAAGGCGTGCCGATATTGCCGCCCAGCCAGACCTTTTTGCCGTCGGCCTTCAGCATTTCGGAAATCAAAGTGGTGGTAGTGGTCTTACCGTCGGAGCCGGTCACCGCCAGAATGGGGCAAGGACAAACCTCGAAGAACACTTCCATCTCGCTGGTCACTTCCGCTCCCCTCTCCCGCATGGCGATCAGCGCCGGATTGCCGGGGTGCATACCGGGGGTGCGGAAAACAAGATCCGCTTCGATCCCGTCAAGGTAAGTATCGCCCAGGCTCAGCTTGCAGCCTAAGATTTCCAGCTCCAGCACCGCGCTGTCCACTTTTTCACGGGGCGTACGGTCACAGCCGGTCACATCACAGCCAAAGGCAAGCAGCAGCCGCACCAGCGGCTGATTGCTGACACCCAAACCCAAAACCGCTATTTTCTTTCCTCTCAAGGATGTAAAATATTGTTCAAATGCACAATTCATGGCAATCCCCCCATCATACATTGGTATGCTAAATTGTTGTTTAGCGAAGCTCCGTAGGGAACGCTGTCCTCAGCGTTCCGAAACGATTTAGGGGGTTCGATGCCCCCTAAATCGTTCATTTCAATCGAAATATCGTTTTGTTTGTACAAAACTGTGCCGCTTCGCGGT
>JAZRBW010000085.1:0-53661 GCA_045635305.1 Faecousia sp.
CTGCTGTCAAGGAAATCAAGGCTGGTAAGGTCGAGTACCGTCTGGACAAGACCAATATCATCCACTGCCCCATCGGCAAGGTGTCCTTCGGCACCGAGAAGCTGGCAGAAAACATGGACACCCTGGTTAAGGCTGTCGTGAAGGCTAAGCCCGCTGCTGCAAAGGGCCAGTATATCCGTTCCTGCACCGTCGCTTCCACCATGGGCCCCGGTGTTAAGGTCAGCACTGCCAAGTACGGCAACTAATTGCTATACAAAAACTCCCACAGGGTTCGCCCTGTGGGAGTTTTTTGTCATCTTACTTGTAATTAAATACCGATCTTAAATAGGTAAAGACAGCTTCCTCTTCGTCATCAGAAAACATATGATTTTCATATGCAGTCTTAAGAGGAGTAAATTTTCCGTCATAATAGAGATAAATCTCAAATTGAGAATAATTGGTTAACACATAAGAACCAATTTTCAACTCGTATGCTGTAGCAGTATCAGCGAAATCCTCTCTCAAGATGACAATGTGCTTATTGTTAAAGGTATAACAAAGCGTACAAGAATCGCCGACATTGTTCACAACACCCCAATCCAGTTCTTCGTTACTGTAAGCAAGCAAGGCCTCGTGAATTTCAATCAGCAACGCTGCTCGCGGTGCTAAATCTTTCATATGATCAGAGTCAACAAGATGAATATTCACAACTGCGTCCTCGGGAATATCATCTGTTACTTGCAGCGCAAGATAAAGAATATTCGAAAACTCCTGTCCGAAGGTTCTTTCACCCTCCTTCACATAAATGGAGTAACTACCATCCGCAAGCTTCAGACACGCTTCCACCGTACACCTATAAAAACCCGAATCAGCTTCAAAACAAATGAATATCAATGTATTTTCTCGGAAGAATTCGTCATCATAACACACCGCCAGCTCAGCTTGCTTCGATGGTCCAAACGCCGGATTTACAGTTTCCCATTTCCGAAGCAAAGCATCAAGCTGTTCAGGCGACTTAATCACTACCGGCCATCTCGTATCATATGTAACATATCGTAAACCATTAGTAATTGTTTCAATCGAGCATCCCAAATTCAAAGGCGCCAAAGGTTCAGTAGGTGCCGGAGCTGCAGTTGACGGATGTGCTTCTGTTGTAGGCACAATGGGTTGATCAGGTGCAGTAGAATTTACTGACTCCATTTGCACAGGCTGTGAATTGTCTTGTTGAACATCAGCAGATCTGCACGCAGACAGCACCATGCAAAGGAGCAAAAAGAAATAAAGTATTCTTTTCATAACGATTCCTCCATATTATCTATATGGCGATCTAAGAATAATTCTCTTCTCACCAACTACTTTTACTGTAATGATAGCATAATGTGATACACTCGTCAACATCTGCTCCCGCTGCGGCATACTTTCGTATAAATCAGCAAAATTACAATTCTTCTGAAAATAATACTTGACAAATCATAAAGTATGTGTTAGAATGCTTCTGTTGCCAAAGACAGCAGGTGCCGCAAGGCGTAAGTCCTGCCGAGGTGCGTCTAACATTTCTTTGATTGATTGTTTGCGTGTCTTTCTGTCTTCTGGCAGGAAGACATTTTTTATTTTTCGGAGGTGAAAAATATGCCCAACGCAAAGGTTCTTGAGAGCAAGAAGGCCGTCGTCGAAACTCTGACCGGCAAGATCCAGGAGTCCACCGCTGTGGTCTTCATCGACTACAAGGGTATCTCTGTTGCTCAGGACACCGAGCTGCGTAAGCAGTTCCGCGAGGCTGGCGTCGAGTACTCCGTCGTTAAGAACACCCTGACCAATTTCGCTGCAAAGAATGCAGGTTATGATTTCACTGAGGTTCTGAACGGTACTACCGCTATGGCTTGCACCACCGGCGACCCCATTGCTCCCGCTCGTATCGTCGCCGAATTCGCCAAGAAGAACAAGATGAAGACCCTGAGCATCAAGGGTGGCATCGTTGAAGGCAGCGTTCTGAGCGCAGAGCAGCTGACCGGCTTCAGCGAACTGCCCAGCAAGAACGCTCTGGTCGCTTCTGTCCTGGGTACTTTCCTGGCCCCTATCTCCAGCCTGGCCTTCGTCCTGGATCAGATCCGGATGCAGAAGGATGGCTCCGCTCCTGCTGCCGAAGCAGAAGCCTAATCGCATAACCCTACAAACTATCTAACTCAAAACATTATTTAGGAGGATTATTATCATGGCATCTGAAAAGATCACTGCTCTGGTTGAGCAGGTTAAGGAACTGACTGTTCTGGAGCTGTCCGAGCTCGTTCACACCCTGGAAGAGGTTTTCGGTGTTTCTGCCGCTGCCGCCGCTGTTGCTGCTCCCGCTGCTGCCGCTGTTGAAGTTGAGGAGAAGACCGAGTTCGACGTCATCCTGAAGGCTGCTGGCGCTTCCAAGCTGGGCGTCATCAAGGTTGTCCGTGCTGCTACCGGCCTGGGCCTGAAGGAAGCTAAGGACATCGTCGACAACTGCCCCAAGACCCTGAAGGAAGCCATCAGCAAGGAAGACGCTGAGAAGCTGGTCGCTGAGCTGAAGGAAGCCGGCGCTGACGCTGAGGTTAAGTAATTAACCCCCCTATAGCCCTTACCTATGACAGCCGCCGGTAAATACCGGCGGCTGTTTTCTATCCGGAGGCATCCTATGAACGAACTTCTCAAAATCTTCGAAACAGAATTCAATGGCTCGGAATTACTGTCTCAGGTACAGCAGTTTAATGTTTCCGCCTTGCAGTATCTGAAATTTCTGGGTATTCTGATTTTCGGTATCCTGCTGATCAGTTCCCTGGCCCGTTTTCTGTTTGGCAAGGAAGCGCAGATCAATCTTGCTGTCACATCATCCATGGAGATACTGTGTGTGTATGTGATCAACACCGTTGTCTTTGCCTTGGGCCTGCAATTTCAGGAATTTATCACTCCCCTGCCCTTCGTGACCATGGTGAAAGATTATCTGGTAATCTATCCCATACTCAGTGCAGAGTTTACAGACATTTGCCATCATGTACTGAAGCTGTTGATTATTGCTTTCCTGATTAATATGATCAACGAATTCATTCCTAAGGGTGAGCATGTGCTAACGTGGTTCCTGCTGCGAATTATCACTGTGATTATCGCAGTAGTCGCAATTTATGTGGCAGAATTGGCACTTAACACCTATCTGCCTCAGGGCCTATACGAGATCGCCCCCACTGTGCTGGTTTGCGTCTTGGTCGCTCTGGTTCTGTTGGGCTCACTGAAGCTGATCGTAGGCGTCACCTTGGCCTTCCTGGACCCGATCAGCGCCGCACTGTATACATTCTTCTTCTCCACGTTCGTCGGCCGTGCCCTTGCCAGAGCCATGGTAAGCACCGCACTGCTGACCGGATTGGTAGTTGCGCTGAACTCTTTAGAAATCTCTGTGGTTTTGATTGCTGCATCGGTACTGACAGCATACATTCCCTTGCTGCTGATCGTACTTGTTTTGTGGTATATCGTCGGACACATTCTATAAAAAACAGGCGTGCACAAGCACGCCTGTTTCGCTATTTAGAAGGTGGCCACATCGGGTTGAGCAGCCTCCGCAGGTTCTACGGACACAGCAGTCAGCACAGGCCCAAGCTCACCCTTATACAACGGATGCTTTTGTGCACTGATTTTCGCTGTTACCATAACCCAGGAACGGGGTTCCAATTCATCCGCCCGAGGATAAACACAAGGGATGCCGCAAAACTGAATATCGTCCACACAACAGGTCATAACAAAGCGACCGGGTGCGAACATCCCCTTCTTTTCCCGCCGAAGCATGGCTACCTGGCCCTTAAAGCGAACCGTTTTTCCATCATACTTCTGCGCCTCTTCTGTCACGTCCCGATACCAGATGGCAAAATCCTCATCCCTGATCGAGATAATAGGCGCATTGATGTCAAAGGGCAAGGGATCCTCAATATCGTCAAATTGAGTCGTACCGTCTGTGTAGTCATAGAGAATGTCAATACGGCGACTGGCAGCCCTTGCAAGCTTGTGATAAGGCATCACATCAGCTCCGGGCACAAGGCGGTTAAAAACCACCATTTGCGCACCAACCAGCTTGTCCATCACCAGGTTGCGCATATTGGCGTTATATGCCATGATTGTAGTGGTATCCGCGAACATAACCTCCTGCGCAACCACCCAATCCTCCGGGAAGCGGCTGTACAGGTCACCCACAAGCTGCATACCGTTCAGCTCCGCAACCACGCGCTGCGCCTTATACTTTTTTGCCAACGATTGCAGCTGTTTGGCAGTAACCGTCTGCTGATCCAAAACCTCTATATAGACATTTTTATGGGGATAGGTGGAAAGGTCATACTCCTCCTCCCCCTCTTCAAAGACCAGCAAAAGGGTACGCTCGCCGGCATTGAAGCGTTCGTCCTCCAGGGTCTCCTGAATAAATTTCGTCTTACCGGAATCCAAAAAACCGGTAAACGCATATACTGGAATCTGCACCATAGTTACACCCCAAACATCTTTGCAATATCAGACTCGTTCAACTGACTGCCAATGACGCACAGCTTACCGATAACAGCAGCAGAGCCCATTCGGACATTATGCTCTTCAGGCACATAATCGAAGTGAATCCAACCGCCATCTGCGCAAGCTACAATACCCTTAGCACGCAGAACAAGGCCGTACCGACCGGTATCCAGGCAATGCAGCGCGCCTTCAATTTCGGTAACCGTGAATTTCTTCGTGGTTTCAACGCCCCAGGAAGTAAAGACTTCATCCGCGTGGTGATCATGATGATGGCCGCAACCACACTCGTGGTGCTCATGATGTTCGTGGTCATGGTGATTGCCGCAGCCGCACTCGTGGTGCTCATGATGTTCGTGGTCATGGTGGTGGCCGCAGCCGCACTCGTGGTGCTCATGATGCTCGTGGTCGTGATGATGGCCGCAGCCGCACTCGTGGTGCTCATGATGCTCGTGGTCGTGATGATGGCCGCAACCGCATTCATGGTGCTCATGATGTTCGTGGTCGTGATGATGGCCGCAACCGCATTCATGGTGCTCATGATGTTCGTGGTCATGGTGATGATGGTGTTCTTCTTCCAGCTTAGCCAATTCTGCCGCAAGGCTGGCATTGCCCTCCATGGCCTCCAGAAGCTGCTGGCCGGTCAATTCATGCCAAGGTGCTACAACAATAGTAGCATGATCATTGTGCTCTCTGAGCAGGGCTACCGCTCCGTCAAGCTTTGCCTGGGGAATGGAATCCGTACGGGACAGGATGACGGTAGACGCAGTTTCGATCTGGTTGTTGTAGAACTCGCCAAAGTTCTTCATGTAAACCTTTACCTTACCAGCATCCGCAACGGCAACAGTATAGCCAAGAACCACATCTTCATTGGTAACCTTTTCAACAGCCGCAACCACATCACTCAGTTTGCCTACACCGGAGGGTTCGATCACAATGCGTTCGGGTGCGTAGTCGGTAATCACTTTTTCAAGTGCCTTGCCAAAATCGCCAACAAGGCTGCAGCAGATACAACCGGAATTCATTTCCGTAATGTTGATACCTGCATCCTGCAGGAAGCCACCGTCGATACCGATCTCGCCAAATTCATTTTCGATCAGAACCAGCTTTTGACCGGCGTAGGCTTCCTGGATCATTTTTTTGATAAGTGTCGTCTTGCCGGCACCAAGAAAGCCGGAATAAATGTCAATTTTGGTCATAGTAATCTCTCCTTGTTAAATAGATACCTGAATTATAGCACAAGCAGTTGCATTTTTCCACCCTTTTCGTAAAAAACACCTCTGCAGATGCAGAGGTGTTTTCGTAGATATAGATCAGGCAACAGCCTTTACAGAAGTGATGTGGGGCTGTGCACCGTTGTACCAGTACAGGAAGCCTTCCAGATCGATCACATCGCCAACCTTCAGGGCACGGACAGCTTCGTAAGCTTCGCTGCCAACACCGCACAGGTAGGACTCCACGCAGAAGGTATAAGTAACACCAGCAACAGTAACCTTGAAGTACAGGTCGTCGCCTTCAGCACCGGAACCGTTCCACTTGTACATGAAAGCTTCACCGTTGTCGCAAGCAGCGACAGTTGCGCCCTTGACGGATACGAAGCGGTTCATATAGTCGGGCAGATTCTCAACAGCCAGCAGCTCGGTGATGTCAGTAGCCTTGGCAATGTAGGTTCCATCGGTCAGGATCTCGTAGGTAGCGTCGATGATCTCCACTTCGCCGGCGTACTCAGCCTTCCAGCCGGTGACGCGGATGTGGGTGCCAGGCACCATCTTGTCGTAGTCTTCCTTGGTGCAGGGCATATTGTACAGGAAGTAACCGCCCTCAGTATCCTGGGTGTAGAAGGTGGCCATGCCAACACCATTGTTCTCCCACCAGCCCTGCTTGGCCTGGACGAAGGTCTCAACGACAACTTCAGTCTCCAGAGCAGCGGCGGCATACTCAGCGTAGGTCATAACACCTTCGCTCTTAGCGGAGGGGTCAAAGCCCTGGCCAACAACCTTGGCGGAGGTGACATGGGGCTGTGCACCGTTGTACCAGTACAGGAAGCCTTCCAGGTCAACGATGTTGCCAACCTTCAGGGCACGGACAGCTTCGTAGGCATCGCTGCCAACGCCGCACAGGTAGGACTCAACGCAGAGGGTGTAGGTAGTGCCGTTGACATTGACGCAGAAGTACAGGTCATCACCTTCAGCACCGGAGCCATTCCACTTGTACATGAAAGCTTCACCGTTTTCGCAGGCAACAACAGTTGCACCCTTGATGGAAATAAAACGGTTCATATAGTCAGCCAGGTTCTCGGAAGCCAGCAGCTCGGTGACATCCGTAGTGGAAGCCACATAGGTGCCATCGGTCAGGATCTCGTAGGTAGCGTCGATGATCTCCACTTCACCGGCGTACTCGGCCTTCCAGCCCTTGACACGGATATGGGTACCAACGGTCATCTTATCATAGTCTTCCTTGGTGCAGGGCATCTCGTACAGGAAGTAACCACCCTCGGTATCCTGGGTGTAGAAGGTAGCAACGCCGACACCGTTCTTCTCCCACCAGCCCTGCTTAGCCTGAACGAAGGTCTCAACGACAACTTCAGTCTCCAGAGCAGCGGCGGCATACTCAGCGTAGGTCATAACACCCTCACCCTTGACAGATGCGTCAAACTTGGGTTCTGTGGGGGTAGTGCTGGGAACAGTTGCAGGATTCTCCTTGCCGGTAGTGGCAGGCGTCTCTTCGGAAGTGCAGCCAGCGAATGCCATCACGACGGCAAGAGCCAGCAGCAGTGCAACAAACTTCTTCATAGTTCATTCTCCTTTAATAATAGTGTGTCATTTGAAACACGCCAGAACATTATACAACAAAAACAAAATAAATCAATCCCAAAACTACGGATATTTTCAATTATTTTACTTTTTTCTTTCGCACAAGCGCGAAAAAAGCTATACAAACCCAGACAACAGCCAGCGATACAAGCAAAATGACAGCCTCACGGGGAAGCGGCCCCATGTCCACCTTCCAATGACCGTACTCGCCGTCCACCTGAATCTGATCCAGGCGATACAATGATGTGATTTCGTCAAACAGATTGTCCATATAGGATTCATCCACCGTTTGATTTCTGCGGACAGATTTCGTGACATTTTCGATCATCTGTCCCGCCGCGTTTCTCAGTGACACAGAGCCATTGAACACCGGGGTTACAAAAGTGTTCTGGGTATTATCCAGCAGCAATTTGGATGCGGCGATCTTGACATCGTAGTATAGATCGTTGTCCTCCCCTGCCCGGCTCAGATAATCCTGGTATTCCTCGCTTTGCTGTGCTTTGGATGTCACGGGAACATAACCCTCTGTCTGGCTGTAAGCAATCTGCACCTCGTTCGTCAGCAGATACTGGGCAAAGAGCCAACTGGCAAGAACCTCCTGGGGATCCTCTTTATTGAAGATACATACGGAAGGACCCTGGGAAATCATTTGAGGATGGGACGGATCGAACTGGGGAATGGGCATGACCACCGTTTCAAAATCGACCAATTCCTCTTCAGGAATATCGATCAGAGGCGCATCCGAACCCATCCATGTGGCACCGGCAGTGGAATCAATGGCAAAAATGCAACGGCCTCTGTTGAGGGAATTACCTGGATAGCTGGAGATTTTGAATGTAGAGAAGGCACGGGTCTTGGCATGATCGGCAATCTCATACAGAAGCTCCTTCGTGGTGTAATTGAAGATATGCACCTGACCGTTATCCTCAGAATAGCCCGCATCCAGCTGCTTGAGCATCTGAATCATCATATTGTCCGTCGATTTGTAGATGAAAGGGATCATGACGGTATCACCGTTTACCTTGAATGTGCCATCCTCATTTTTTTCCATGGCGGCTTCCGATACTTCCCAGACAAAATCCCAGGTCAGCATCTCCGGCAGTTCATAGCCCAAGGCTTCTACCAGATCCTTATTGATATAGCAGGCCTCCGTAGAACGCATAAAGGGTATGGCATAGTAATATCCGGACACCTTGCATTCATTCAGGAACTGTGGGATCATTTCATCCAAGGTCGGGCCGTCAAAGCGGACCTCACTGCCACCAAGGCCGTACTTGTCATTGACGAACAGCGAATCCAATGCCACCACCGCGTTTTCGCTTTGCATATAGGTAGCAATATGATCGGGATAGGTAATGCAGACATTGGGGGTAGTATCAGTTGCCAGATTGGTAATGACATCGTTATAAATGTCATCATAGTTGGTGTACTGCTTCAATGTGACCTTAATGTTGGGATACAGTGCCTCAAAATCAGCAATCGCTTTTTTGTAGGTATTGACCTGTGTAATGTTGGTATCGTTTTTTGCCCAGAAAGTGATGGAATACTGCCGCGAAGTGTCAAATTCCTCGGGCACTTCGAAGGCCGTACGATCCTTTGCACCGTGGCAACCGGTGAACATCGGGCAAAGAAGAGCCAGCATCAGGAGGAAACTCATCAACTTTTTCATCCCTTCGTACCTCCTCTTGCAACACCGGCCATAATCTTCTTGCGGAAAATAACAAACAGAACAATCAGCGGGATAGAAATGACAACCACGGCGGCCATCATGGCAGGGATATTCGCTCGTCCAAAGCCCTGCTCGCGGATTTTTTGAATACCAACAGAAACGATGGTGTGATCGTCTCCTTCTGTAATCAGGCGAGGCCAGACAAAGCTGTTCCAGCACTCGATGATCTTCAAAATGGTGATGGTAATAATGGTAGGCTTGCAGATAGGGATCATTACCTTCCACAAATATTTCAAATCTGTAGTACCGTCGACCTTTGCTGCATAGTAAAGCTCATCGGGAATCTGGGAGAAGTTCTCCTTCAGCAGATAGATATAGAACACAGACGCCACACTTGGAAGGATCAAGCCCTGGAAGGTACCGCGCATATCCAGGTTGGTAACCGTGATATAGTTGGTAATGACCACCAGCTCCGAGGGGATCATCATCAGCGCAAGAAACAATGTAAAGGCCAGATCACGGCCCTTGAACTCCAGACGGGAAAAAGCAAACGCCGCCAATATGGTAACGACAAGCATGATGGCAGTCGTAATGATGGCAAAAGCAAAGGTATTAAGCAGATACTGGGTCAGAGGCACCGCTTCAAATGCGAACAGATAATTCTCCACCGTGGGATTGGTGACGACAAACTGGGGCACCATTTCCGAGTTATACTGTCCCTGGGTCTTGAAGGATGTAAGAATCATCCAGAAAAATGGGAACAGCACCATAATGGCCCAGAACACAAGGAAGCCATAAACAATGACCTTACCTGTCTTTCTGCGAAGATTGGCGGAACGCTCGATTCGGGTAAAATCCTGACGCATATTCACGCCCTCCTTAATAGTGCACATGCTTGCGGCTGACCATCAGGTTGATCACTGTGATCGTCAGCACGATGGCAAACAGGATGATGGCAGCAGCAGAAGCATAGGACGGATAGCCACCGGAGTCGCCATACAGCATATCATAGACATAACCGACAATGGTATTCATACCGGCCGCGTTCAGATCGGTACCAAACAATGCCACAGAGTCACTGTATGCCTTGAACGCACCGATAAAGCCGGTAATGATCAAGTAAAAGACGGACGGGGAAATCATTGGAAGGGTAATCTTCCAGAACATACGGTTTTTGGGTGTGCCGTCAACCAGTGCTGCGTCATAATATGTCTGATCCACAGAAGCCAATGCACTGGTAAGGATGATGATCTTGAAGGGCAGTACAATCCAAACCGTGTAAATGCAAAGCACCAGCATTTTTGCCCAGTACGGCCCGTCGATAAAGTCCACACCTTCCCCGCCAAACCACTGGATCAACACACTGATCAATCCGGTGCTGACATCCGTATTATCAAATAGAATCATGAACACCAGACCAACTGCCAGGGTATTGGTAACATAAGGCAGGAAATAGATGGTCTGGAACAGTTCCTTCAACTTTTTGATAGAGCTCAAGGACAGCGCAATCAGCAGCGCCACGCCGGTAGATACCGGCACGGTGATAATAACCAGAATGAAGGTATTCTTAACCGCCTGCAGGAAATAGGGATCATGTAGCACATAGGAATAGTTATACGCGCCAACGCCGAAGTGGGTCTGCGAGGCAAAATTATAGCCTTCCTCCAGAGAGTAGATCAGCACGTCAATCAGAGGATAAACCATAAAAATGCCCAGGAATGCAAAGGCTGGCAACAAATACAGCCAACCCTTCAACGCGGACAGTCGATTTCGTGTGGAAGTTCCGATTTTCATAGGACGCATTCCTCCGTTTATATTTTCCTAACATAATTTTATCCCATTGTAACCCACAAGTCAATGACTCTTTCATATATTTCCCCGTTTAACAAGAAAAAGGACGCCAGCGGCGTCCTTTTTACATGTGCTCAGTCAAAATTCAGGGTGTTAACGATCTTTGTGCCATCCTCCAGCACTACCGCCAGCACGCAGGCAGGATAGGTGCTCTTGCTGCTCCAGTTGCAGGGTGCCAGCTCCATAGTAATGGTCTGACCTGCAAACTGCTGCAGCCACTTATACTGCTTAGCGCTGGAGCAATACAGATTCACAGATACATCGCCATCCACCAGCTTGATATTGGTGTAGTAAGCGGTTTCCACAACCTCAATGGTAGCGGTAACAGTAAATACGTATGTGGTATAGTCCGTATTCACATCCAGAGCCACAAACTCAGCCAGGGTCAGCGTTCCGTCGAAGCTCTCGGTAGAATAGGCATGGTTACCATAGTTGTTGACCAGTACCTTGCCATCGGAAATGCAGGTATTGCCCCAGTTGCCGCCGCTCTTGGACTTGAAGTAGCGGGTGCCTTCCAGCACGATCTCGTAACCAACTTCCAGAGTAGCCAGGGTATCCTTGTCAGTCAGAACAGCGATGATACCGGTCTCGTCAATGAGGTAGAAGCCATCCTGGTTGACCAGGGAAGGTCCAACGACACCCTTAACGGTAACGGTCTGGCCAACCTCAGCATCGATGGCATCCTGAACAGTACCGAAGGTAACATTCTCGTTCTTCTTAACCTCAATCACAACGTCCTCAGAGTAGGTCACGCCATTGTAGGTGCCGGTAATGGTCACAGTAGCAGTACCGGTAGCGCCACAGTGCATAACATTACCTGCGAAGTAAACAACCTCGGAATTGCTGGAGGTGTAGGTCAGCTTTGCATCAGCAAAGTTCAGCAGTTCGGAAGAGACAGAAGTAACAACTTCCATAGCAGGATCGCCGGTGTAGCTTGCCAGGAACTGAGGAACGCCATAGTACTTTACTACGTGCTCAGCAACGTTCACTGTAGAAACATCAAAGCCCTCATCCTTAACAGCAACGGGCAGGAAGCGCCATACGCAACCGGAAGCAGCGGACTTAGCATTGATGGCAGTCAGGTAGACGGTGCAGATCTTGCCGTCAAACTCATCCAACCAAGCGAAATCAGCGCCGCTGCACTGGGTGTATACGTAAGAACCGGTGTAGCCGTCCAGATCGTTGATGTAGTAGTTGATGAAGCCATTGCCGTCCACGCGCTTGACCAGAGCGGTGACCTTGAAGATGGTAGTGGTAATGTCCTCGCTGACAGGCGTATCCATGATATCCTTAACAGTGGTCTCGGTAATCCAAGAGGTATCAAAGGCATGATTGCCATCGTCATTGGAGACGAGCACTGCAGACTCCAGCTGGTTGCAGCCCTGATAACCGAACTTCTGGGCGTTATTTGCCTCATCTTCCAGGATCCAGTAGGTTTTGGAAGCCAGAACGGTAACCTCATTACCGATCTTTACGCGGCTTGCCAATGCGCTGTCGTAAACATAAATAGAGTTGGTGCCATCGACCAGGATAACGCCACTGGGCTTCTGACCGAAAGCGTAGGTGATGCGTGCAACCACACCGGTGACCTTAACCTTAGCGCCAGTAGCAGCAGCGCGTGCATCATTGATGGACATCTGGGTATAATCAGACTCATCAATCTCCACCTCAGGGGTGCGATAGTCAATGATCCAGGCGTTCATCATTTCGGGAGTATTGCCCTTGTAGTTGACCAGAGTGCCATACAGCAGAACCTCATCGCCGACGGTGGGACGATCGGTCATGGCATCGAAACGGGTGGAACCATCGGCAGAGTAAGAACCGTAGATCTTAATGGTGCCGGTTTCATCAGAAACGTTCAGGTTGCCGTAAATATCGTTCCAAACCTCAACCACAGTTGCACGAATATAGTACTTCTCAGTGGTTTCGGTCTCACCGGTCTGCTGGCAGATAGCAATTGCCTCAGCCACGGTGATGATGTTGTAATCATCCCAGGGATCAACAGGTACGGTGGTAGGAGGAACAGTGGGTTCAGTAACAGCAGGGTCAGTGACGCCGGGCTGCGTGGTGCCATTTGTTGCATTGTTGCCGGTAGTAGGATTGCTATCCTGAACACAGCCGCAAAGCAGGCCCAGCACAATAACCAGACTCAATGCCAGTGCAATAATATGTTTCATAATATTATCTCCTTTGTTTTTTTGCCAATATATTCTAGCATACATACATTAGAAAAGCAATCACTATCCGGAAAACTTGACAGAATTTCTTGAATTTTGTATACTTGTGTAAATTTCACCACTCCGAGGGGGGTTCCATGAGAAGATTACCACAAACCCGTCTTCCATTGCATATGCTGCCAACCATTTTTACATTGGCCTGGCCTACTATGCTGGAGCAGCTGATGCAAACCGCTGTACAATACGTAGATACCGCCATGGTCGGCACGCTTGGAACGCAGGCAACCGCTGCTGTTGGCGCAACCACCACCATCAACTGGCTGATTGGCTCCACAATTTCTGCTGTAGGCATCGGATTTCTGGCCTATATTTCCCAAGCCTGTGGCGCAGGTACACACGATAAGGCGAAACGAGCCTCCTCCCAGGCCGTGCTGGCGGTTTTAGTACTGGGCGTCTTCTTTACCGCAGCTACCCTTGGATTAAGCCGTTTTGTACCGGTTTGGATGCAGGTAGACCCTTCCATCCATGCGATTACAAGCACCTATTTCTTTATTCTCTACGCGCCTATGCTGCTGCGAACCGCTACCATTATTTTCGGCACCGTGCTGCGAGCGGTAGGCGACACCAAAACACCCATGTTGGCCGGTATGTGGGTCAACATGATCAACATTATTCTCAACGCACTGCTGATCTTCCCTTCTGGTCAGATCAATATTCTCGGCATGACAATACCTACCTATGGTGCCGGTCTTGGCGTAATCGGAGCTGCATTGGCAAGTGCCATCGCCTTTGCTGTAGGCGGTATTATCATCACCGTGAAGCTGTTGCGGCATCCGCTCATCTCCCCCATCGGACTCTCCCTGAAGCCGGATCCCGAGGTTTTGCGTCCTTGCTTACAGGTTGCACTTCCCAACTGTTTGCAGCGTTTTGCCACATCTTTCGGTTATGTGGTATTCGCCTCCATGATCAACTCCCTTGGTGATGTCGCTACCGCCGCCCACTCCATCGCAAACACAGTGGAATCCGCTTTCTATATCCCAGGCTACGGAATGCAGACCGCTGCCGCGACACTGGCCGGTAACGCCTGGGGCGCCAGGGACAAAGGTCGCATCCGGGATCTGACTAAGATGATCCTGGTGATAGAGGTGGGATTAATGATTCTCTCCGGTGGCCTGCTGTTTGTTTTCGCACCGCAAATGATGCGCCTGTTCTCCAAGGAGATGCCTGTTATTTTGCTGGGTGCCGCAGTCCTGCAAATGGTGGCTGTTTCCGAGCCTTTTTACGGTGTTTCCATCATCATTGAAGGTATGATGCAGGGTATGGGCAACACCAAGATGCCTTTGGTGATCAATCTTGTTGGTATGTGGGGCATCCGCATTTTGGGCACTTTTATCTGCACCCAGCTGCTTGGCATGGGACTGATCAGTGCCTGGGCCTGCATGATCGGTCATAATCTGATGCTGTTTGGCGCATTCACATTCCTGTGCGCAACCGCTCAACATATTCCCAAAGAGAAATCCCGAAGCCGCTAATGGCTTCGGGATCTGTTTATTCCATTCTACCCTCAGCAATATAGGCCGCCAGCAGGTCACGGGCAAACAGATCTGCACCGTAACGCGCAATCTCGGTCAACCGATTGGGTCCATAGGATGATGTGTAGCTGTCAACAACAATGTAGTAGGTACCATTGGGGTCAATGGTCTCATTGCCGCTTCTGCGGATGTAGTAATTATCGTTAGTGCTATGAATAAATTTGTTCAAAAGATCGCTGCCTTTGATGCTGCACAGCACCAGCTCATTGTCAAAGGGGAATAAGCTTTGGAGCATACCGTAGGTTACCTCACCCTGCGCAAGCTCGTAGGGACTGCGTACAGAGATAAAGCCGCCGCCCAGGACGATGTCGTACTCCCCTCCCCATTTTTCCATGCCGGCTTCCAGATACAGATCTGCTACCTTCTGACGAAGCCAGTTACTCTTTCGGTGCGCTCCATTATATCCAAGCACCACCTGAGACTGAGAAATCTGCTCCTCATACTTTTCCAGCAGATCCTCCACCACAGGATCGTCGCTAAGATTGGCATAGTCATCGGTGCTGACCAGCTCCGCAATATTGACAAACACAACACCCGTCACGCTATTGTAGATCAATTCCACATGAGAAATGCCGCCGGAATTATCACCTCTATGCTGCAGGTGGTAAACACCGTAGGTATCCTTGGCTAGATACGCCTGATGGGTGTGTCCCTCGAAAACCAGATCCACATAGCCATCCGACAGGGCAATATCGTAGTAGGACGAAAGCTCAGAAGGCTGCAGCAGACTGCTTCCTGTGCGTCCGTAACCGTCATGGATAGAATATACGATCAGATCCACGCCTTCCGCACGCAGGCGGTCCGACTCAGCCATCACCAGAGCCGTGAGCGCGTCCCCGGTTTTGAAATAAACATCCTGCACCTTATCCGGAGAAATGGAGGAATAGCAGTCACCGATGGCACCGATGATGCCAACCTGAATGTCACCGCAGTTCACTACCACAGAAGGCTGGCAGTAATCCACCAAAGTATCGGTTTCGCGGTCGTAGATATTGATTGCAAGAAAGGGAAATTCCGCAGCTTCGGCATTGGCTTGCACATACGCCTCGCCCCAGTCAAATTCATGGTTGCCAACGGTCATGGCGGCAAAACCCAGTTCGTTCATCCAATCTACCAAAATACGGCCGTAAGTCAGATTGGACTCCGCACTTCCCTGCCACATATCGCCTGCCGACAGAAAAATGGCGTAGTCGTCGGATTGGCGGGCAGTTTTCAAATAGGTAGTCAGTTCATCCACACCGGGATGATTACTGCCGTCCGCCAATTTTCCGTGCAGATCGTTGATCCCATAAAAGTCAACATAGACAAGTACAGTTTTGCCGCACAGATCGCAGTTGTAGTTGCTGTCCGCATCCAGATGCGCCTTGCAATTCTGCTCGGGATCAGTACTTTCCACAAGCGTTTCCGTCTGCTTTTGTTGGCAGCCAGGCAGAAGTATGAGCAATAAAACCAGAAAAACAATGATGTATCGTTTCATATGAAAAGGCACTTTCTGATCAATTATTAACGTTTCTTTTCCTTGAGCCACAGATATACCGGGACACCAAGGAGCGTCACACCCAGGCCGATAAGAGACCGGACAGGATCACCGATTACAGTGCTGACCAAAATATATAAAGAGCCGGCAATACCGACGATGGGAGTAATGGGATACAGGGGCACGCGATAGTTATCCTTGGACGATAGGCCCCGTTTGCGCATGAAGAATACACCCACAACGCCCAGGGTAAAGAATATCCAAAGAACAAACATCAGCATATCCGTCAGGAAATTGAAGGAACCGGACATAACATAGATCACAGCCAGGATCACCTGCATAGTCAGCGCATTGGCGGGTGTGCCGAACTTAGGGTGAAGCTTGCCAAGAACACCGCTGAAAGGCAGCTGCTTGCGCTCTGCCATGGCCTGTGGCACACGGGCAGCAGTCATCAGATAGCCATTCAGCGCGCCAACAACGGAAATCATAATGCCGGCAGTCATAAAGGCAGCGCCACCCTCACCGAAAAGGGTAACTGCCGCATCCGCGCCGGGGGTTGCCGATGCAGCCAGTGCTTCTGCAGGCAGGGTATTGAATAGCACTGCGTTAAACAACGCATACACAGCAATCACAAAAACAATACCAACCGAAATCACCCGGGGCAAATTCTTCTTTGGGTTCTTCATTTCGGCAGCCATATTCGTTACACCGATCCAGCCGTCATATGCCCACAGCGTGCCCAGAATGGCTGCGCCGATGTTCGCACCGCCTTCACCGATCAGCTCCGAGGACAGACCGCTTGCACCGGGTGCAGTACCACTGAATAAGCCAACGCAGAGGATGGCCGCAATGGGCACAAGCTTGCCAACTGTGGCAATAACCTGAATATAGCCACCGCAGCGGGTGGAAAGAATATTAAGAACCAGGATCAAGCCCATAACCCCCAACGCCAAGCCTCTTTGCCCCCATTCACCCATGGGCACAAAGTAACCGGCATAGGTAGCGAAAGCAATACCAAGCGCCGCAACAGAAGCAGGATAGGTAATGATAGACTGCACCCAACCCAGCAAGAAGCCCACTTTTTCGCCATAGAGTTCCTCCAGATAGGTATACAGACCGCCTGCGCGGGGAATATTGGAAGCGATCTCGGCAATAGACAGTGCAGAACACAAGGTCACCACACCGCCCAGTACCCAGGCGATCAGCGCCATCATGGGGCTGCCGGCAGCACTGAGTACAACACCGGGTTTCAGAAAAATGCCAGAACCGATGATCATTCCAACAACGATGGCCAGACCTTGAACAAAGCCCACCGATTTCTTGATTTGTGCTCTATCACCCATAGTGCTTGCTCCTTTGATATAGGATTCAATATTGTTTTTTAGGATATAACCATATAATTTTAGCATACCATACAATAAAAAGCAACTATTTTGCTATTTTCGGTGACAATTATATGGATGCGAAAAAATGGCGGCACGTTTTGTGCCGCCATTTTTGAATGAACAGAATCAGTTAACCAAAATCATAACACTGCGTGCGTCCACGCTGACCTGACCGGTCACAGTATCCAGGGCTTCCGCGCCTGCACGGGTTGCATCTGCCACCAGATTCCAGTTGCCCTCCAGGGTGTAGGTATCGGCAAGTCCGGTGGGATTGATCAGCACAATAGCCTTTTCACCACTGGTGCTGACAAACTTGGCCGCCATACCGCCGCCGGGCAGAGTCTCGAATGTGATGGTCACATCATCGCTGTTGGAGCGGAAGATGCTGTACTCGGTACGCAGAGCAATCAGGCCTCTGTAATAGAGCATCATGGCGTACTGAGCGGAATCCTCAGTCAGAACCTCCCAGTCGATGTTGTTGACAGCATCGCTGGCATTGTAGGAGTTTTCATTGAAGGTGCCGTCACCGTTGGGCTTGCTGCGCAGCATCTCCTCACCGGCCTGCCAGAAAGGCGTACCCTTGGAGATCATCAAGATAGCTGCACCCATACGGTTCATGGCCATCAGCTCTTCATCGGTATTATTGGGATTGGACAGATGGAGCTTATCCCACAGCGTGTTATTGTCATGAGCGGACATATAGTTGATGACCGCTGCGTTCTTAACATTCCATGTCACACCCAGACCAACACCGCCATTGATACCGAACTGTACCTTATTGGCATTGGGCGCAAAATTGCCGTTGATATAGCCCTTGCCTGTAGACTCAAATACACTGCCCTTGAGGCCGTCACGGATGGCATCATTAAACACGGCTACACTGCCTGCTGCGCCCTCGGAGGCGGGAATCTTGCTGATATTGCTCTGGTTTGCCTGTGCAGAACCGTCAATGGTGGAGCCCATGGTCCAGCCCTCACCATAAATAATGGCATTGGGGTTGATGGCATGGACTGCCTCCTCGATCTTGCGCATGGTTTCCAGATCATGCAGGCCCATCAGGTCAAAACGGAAGCCGTCAAGATGGTACTCCTTGGCCCAGTAGCTAACGCTGTCTACCATGAACTTGCTGAACATATACCGCTCGGATGCCGTATCGTTACCGCAGCCGGAGGCGCTGGAGTTGGATCCATCATCATTCAGGCGGTAGTAATAGTAAGGAACGATTTTATTGAAGCTGGAGTTTGCGTCATAGGTATGATTATATACCACGTCCATAATGACGCCCAGTCCATCGTTGTGCAGGGACTGCACCATCTGCTTGAATTCGTTGATACGGATCTCGCCGTGGTAGGGGTCTGTGGAGTAGCTGCCCTCGGGAACATTATAGTTCTCAGGATCATAGCCCCAGTTGAAGGTGGGGTTGCTCTCATCCACGCTGGCGTAGTCATAGACCGGCAGCAGGTGCAGGTGGGTCACACCCAGATCCAGCAGATAATCCACACCAACGCTGATGCCGCTGGCATTTTTCAGGCCGTGCTCGGTAAAGGCCAGGTACTTGCCGGGATACTCGGAATTGGCCAGCTTATTGGAGAAATCACGTACATGGATTTCCCAAATGACGGCATCTGTATAGCGATCGAGAGAAATAAACTGGTCCGTTTCCCAGTTAGCAGGATCCGTACCGGCAAGATCCACAACCATGCCACGGTCACCGTTGAGACCGGCAGCCTTGGCATAGGGGTCCACTGCTTCCTGGGTACCTGCGCAGGTGGTAACGGTATAGGTATAGTAAGTGCCGTGACCGGTGGCAGGAACGTTCAGCTCCCATACACCCTTGTCGGCCTTCGTCATTTCCAGGTTTTCATATGCGTCCACCCCATTGCCGGCAGTGAACAGGTTCAAAACTACCTTGGACGCGGTGGGTGCCCACACCTTAAAGGTGGTACTGCCGTCGCCCTGGATCACCGCACCAAGGTCATCACCGTCATAGGTATAGTTGGCAATAAATTCCGCACTGTCAAATACGCCGGTGGGAACAACGGTAGCTTCGCCATAGCCTTCGATCTGCAGGGTGTACACCTTGCTCAGGTCCAAAGAGTCTGCCAGTGTAATCACACCGTGATTGACCTTATTGTTCATGGTGCTCAAACCGGAAACGGTCAGTTCCTTGTCGCCGTCGAGAACCTTGATCTGACTCAGATCGGTAATTTTCGTAGCGGCATTGAGCTTATACTGGATAGTATTGAAGGTGGTAATACCTGCAATGTTGATTTTCAGATCCATATCCAAAGAATTGCCTCCGTCACTGCTGTAATAGATGTTGGGATCACCGGACTTTAGGTAAACTGCCATGTCATCACCGGTAATATCCAGGAAGCGGTCACCGTCATAGTCCTTGGTACCGCCGGGCCAAGTGTCACCGCCAACGCTGGCGCAGCCGTAAATTGCGATGAAGCCGATGCGGGTCACATTCTGGGGAATGTTGACCATGCACTTCAGACCAAACGCACACTCGTACACGGCATAGCTGTAGCCATTGCCGCCTTCGGGCCAGATCCAGAAGCTGCAGGTAGCAGCATCGCCCTTGTAGTCCCAGTAGAAGGTAATCTGATTGCAGCCCTCCTCCTTGGGCAGGAAGTACTCCTCCTCATTACCGCCGGGAGTAGTGGGTTCGGTGGTATTGCCGGTTGTGGGCACAGTGGTGTTGCTGTTGGGGGCAGCAGTTGTGGCAGGATCATCAGCCACACAGCCCGCCAGAAGCAGCATACCCAGGGCCAGAACCAAACAAACCATACGCTTGAAACTCATTTTCATCAAAGGTTCACGCTCCTTATGTAGTGTGTTGTACCGATTAGAAAAGCTAAACGGCAAATACTGGGAATATTATGCAACATTTTCCAGTAAATATCAACCTCAATTTGCAAAAAACTTCCCGGACAGCTTTGCCCGGGGAGTTTTTCTATACGGTTACATCCAGCTGACCAATCTTTTCGCGAATCGCCAGAAGATCCCGGAAGGTTTCCGGGCGCTTACTGACATCCCGCAGCAGTGCAGACGGATGATAGATGGCCGTCATCCAAACACCGTTGCTTTCCGTCCACTGTCCATGCTCCCGGGTGATGCGGAAATCCTCACGGATGATCCGACAGGCAGCCACCTTGCCAAGGCATACAATGATTTTGGGCTTTATCAGCGCAACCTGATTGCGAAGATAGTCAATGCAGGCATCCTGCTCTGTCTGCAGAGGATCCCGGTTATGGGGCGGACGGCATTTGACAATATTTGCGATATAGCAATTGCTGTTTCTGCTCAGATCAATAATATGCAGCATATCGTCCAGCAGCTTTCCGGCAGGGCCCACAAAGGGCTCCCCTTTCAGGTCCTCCTGCTCACCCGGCCCCTCGCCGATGAACAATATGTCCGCATTCCGGTTACCGACACCGAACACAACATTATGACGGGTTTCGCACAAGCCGCAGCGTACACAGGCACTGCAGGTTTTTTCCAAATTCTCCCAAGAGAGCATAATCAGCGACTCCTTTTGCGTTTTCTCGCCTTACGGCGCTGCTCTTTACGGATTTTTGCGTTGCGTATCCAGCGTACAAGCCAATTGATCAGCAGAATCAAAACAATGACGCCAAGCAGGATAAAGGCCGCGTAGCTAAGAAGCTGTTTCCAGACAGTCTCCCCTTCCTCCTTGGCCACATCCAAACGATCGGCATCCGTAATTGCAGAGTCTTTGGAGCCTACCCCATTCATAGCCAACAGATCACAGGATCCCATAATTAAGTTGCCATAGAATATGGTCAGGCTGCCCATCTTTTGTCCCATGGATATGGGTGCGCGCAGATTGCCGGCATCTACATATTGCACAAAGGCAAGTTTTTGGGCATCGCAATCCTTGGGGAGCACCACCGAAACATCACGCGATGGACAAAGTACCACGGCATTTTCTCCACCGGGTACATCGTACTGATACATTGCCTGGCTGTCATCCAGAATTTGACGCACCTCGAAGCCGGCCTGAGCATAGTTCAAAAGCGCAGACATCTCTTCAAAAATACCGTAACGGACAATTGACAGACCATCCTCCGTTACTTCGCCTTTGGTATTCATGACCACACATAAATAGTTGGCAGTCCCGACTTGCGCGGTGCAGATCATGCTTCGGTCAGTGGTGGTTGCGGCAGCAGGCTTGCCACCGGTGACGCGGGGATCGTAGTTGGCAAGGTTGTCGCGCATCATGTTGTTTGTGGTTTTCAGGTTCCGGGCTTCGGACTTATTGGTTGCCTCCACCGTATAGGATGTCATGGCAAACATTTCGCAGAATGTGGGATTATCCAAAGCCGCCTTGGTAATGATGGCCAAATCTCTGGCTGTGGAATACTGATTCTCATCTGTCAGACCGTGGGCATTGGTAAAATACGATGAGGTACAACCAAGCTCCCGTGCCTTTGCGTTCATCATCTCCACGAATCCCGCCTGATCACCACCGATATGGGCCGCGATCACAGCGCAGGCATCGTTTGCAGAGGAAACCATAACACAGTACATCAAATCCTGCAGCGTCATCTCCTCCCCGGCTTTCAGCTTGGCAGATACCGCACCGACCGCAACCGTATTGAGTGTACTCTGATGAACCTTCACCAGTTCCTGCGGATTGCCGTTTTCCAGAGCTACCAAAACCGTCAGCAATTTGACAAGGCCGGTGGGATTAATGCGCTTATCTGCGTTATAGCTATAGACCAGGGTATCGGTATTGCGCTCGTACAGAAGCACCGCTTTGGCTGTTTCCAGCTTCTTGCCGGAGCTGTCCAGAGCAATGTCCGCCTGCAGACCGTGGCAGCTAACGCCCTCATTGGCCGCGCTGACAGGGATCGCTGCCGATCCCAGGAACAGGCAAATTACCAAAATTATGCAAATTGGGAATCTTTTTTTCATATTTTGACCTCAATTATGGAAAGCCGGACTTGTCCGACGCAGAATTATCGTGTATAATGAATCATAGTATGAGCATTATACCAATTATTTCTCCAGTAGTCAATGAAGGAAGACGGTAGAAACTATGAAAAAATCCGCCATTGCCCTTATGCTTGCCCTGACACTCTCCTTTGCTGCATTTGTGGCAGGATTCTATGTGGGCAGAAACTATAACCACAGCGAAATCGAGATTCAGGGCATACAGAAAGCCACCCATGCTCCGACCGGAGAAAACACAGTGCCTACCACGCCCACCACCCTACCCGCCACCCTGGACGAAACCACAAGACGCCTTATGGACGCAATCAATACAGCTACATTGGAGCAATGGGACGAAGTGCCGGATATTGGCGAGAAAACCGCACAGAAAATCCTGGATTACCGCAATACATACGGAGATTTTAAGCGGCCGGAGGATCTGCTGAATGTCAGCGGTATCGGCGAAAAGACGTTAGAAAAGATCATGAATCATTTCCTCGGGAGGTTGAACAATGAAGATACTGGTAGTTGATGATGAAGCCCTGCTGGTAAAGGGCATCCGTTTTAATCTGCAAAATGAAGGCTATGATGTGATTACCGGCACAAACGGCCTGGAAGCTGTGCAGCTGGCCAGGGATCCCAGCGTGAACCTGATTGTACTGGATGTGATGATGCCGGAAATGGACGGTCTGACAGCCTGTAGTAAGATCCGGGAGTTTTCCGATGTGCCCATCATCTTGCTGACCGCGAAGACAGATGATATGGACAAGCTAATGGGCTTTGACCACGGTGCTGACGATTATCTGTCCAAGCCCTTCAACATTCTGGAGCTGAAGGCCCGTATCAAGGCACTGCTGCGCCGCAGTTCTACCCTGCATAAACCCAACAGCAATTGTCTGACAATCGGTGACATTCGGCTGGATCTTGATGCCCGTAATGCCTATGCTGACGGCAAGTTGGTAGACCTTACCGCCAAGGAATTTGATGTTGTGGAATATCTGATGAAGAATCCCAACCATGTCTACTCCCGCGAAAATCTGCTGGACACCATATGGTGCTATGAGTACCGCAGCGACATTCGGACTGTGGATGTGCATATTCGCCGTCTGCGTGAAAAACTGGAAGAAAACCCGGCTGAGCCGAAATACATTATGACGAAGTGGGGCGTTGGTTATTACTTCAAGAAATAAGGCATCCCGAATCCGGTACAACTCTACCCATCTGCGCTTTGCAATGATCAGTACCGTGGTAACAGGACTGGTGCTGCTGATACTGAATCTGTACTGTGCACAGTTCAGCCAGGAACTGTTTTATCAGAGTAAGCGCACCGCCATGGTCGATAAGGCCATGCTGTCGGCAGAGGAAATGGGTAATGCCAGCGTACTGACGAAGGAAACCGCCACAGAAGCAATCAACCGCTTGGGCGGTCCCGGTGTTACCCGACTTTTGGTTACAGATACATCCGGACGGGTGCTCTATGATTCCATGGGCATCTCGCCCGAGAGTTCTTATGCCCTTTTCCCGCAGATCGTCAACGCTTTGCGCGGCAAGGATGTCTTTTCATGGCGTTATTCCGGGGGGGTAATCCAGGCAGAGACCGCCATTCCCATTGTCAGCTATCATTCCGTCAGCGGATGCCTGTATATGATGGACTACGACGAGGACCAAGGCAGATTCCTGCAAACATTGCAGGGCGGTATTCTGATGATCTCTGTTCTGCTGGAGCTGTTCCTGGTGCTGTTTGCGCTGACCTCTGCCCACCGTTTTTCCTCCCGGATCAGAAGTATTATGTCCTCCATGCGCATTATCCAGGAAGGCGATTACACCCACAAGGTTACCCTGCAAGGTAACGACGAGCTGGCCGTTCTCGGTGAAGAATTCAACGATTTGACGGATCGTCTGCAAAGCTCCGAGGACAAACGCCGTCAGTTTATTTCCGACGCCTCTCATGAGCTGAAAACGCCTCTTGCTTCCATCAAGCTGCTGACCGATTCCATCCTGCAGTACGATATGGATGCTGAGACTACCCGGGAATTTGTGCAGGATATTGGCAACGAGGCGGAGCGACTCAACCGTATGACCTTAAAGATGCTGACGCTGACAAAGGGTGAGCGGTCTGCACCCGAAGCGGATGCAGAGATCATTTTTATGGCCCCCACCGTCAACCGGGTTGTTAAGATGCTTTCTTCCATCGCAGAAGAAAACAATATCCGGATCGTTCTGGATCTGGCATTGGATTCCCCCGTTTTGGTTCAGGAGGACGACCTGTACCAGATCGCTTTCAATCTGGTGGAAAACGGCATTAAGTACAATGTTTCCGGTGGCACATTGACCATATCTTTGCACCGTCAGGAGGATTTGGGCATACTGCGTATCACTGATACCGGCGTGGGCATTCCCCAGGAATTCACAGAACAAATCTTCGAACGTTTCTACCGTGTGGACAAAGCCCGTTCGCGTCAGTCCGGCGGCAGTGGTCTTGGTCTTGCCATCGTGCGCAGCATGGTTCAGCGCAATGGCGGTGAGATCAGTTTGGAAAGCGTTGTAGGAAAAGGCAGTACCTTTACCGTCGCATTCCCCCGGTTTGATTTGGATGAGGAGGTGGCAGAATGAAACAAATCCTTTGCTTTGCTGTAATTCTTGCTTTGCTCCTTGCTTCAGGATGCAAAAGTAAGGACGATCCCAGTGGCACTCCGTTTTATTACTGTGTATCAAGTCCTTCCTATGGGCAAGGCAGCACCGCCATTACCCAGGAATACAGAGACGGAATTCCATCTGACCTAATGGAGGCCCTGCAGGTTTATTTGGAAGGTCCGGAATCTGCTGACCTGGTATCCCCCTTCCCTGCTGACTTGACTATCGTCTCCGCCATACAGGAAGGCGCAATTGTGTATCTGACAGTATCCATGGAGATGACTGCCCTGAGAGGACTGGATCTGACCATGGCCTGTGGCTGTCTGACGCTTACCACCCTCGCGCTGACGGATGCCGAACAGGTACAAATCAGCTCCATCTACGGTTTGCTGGACGGCCAGCGTACAATCATTATGGACAAAAACACCCTGCTGCTGTACGACAACAGTCAGGTGGGAGAATGAGGTATATATGAAGTTTATCTCCTGGAATGTCAATGGCCTGCGTGCCTGCGTAGGCAAAGATTTTTACGGATCATTCAAAGCACTGGACGCAGACTTTTTCTGTCTGCAGGAAACCAAGCTGCAGGCAGGTCAGATTGAAATGGATCTGCCCGGCTACAGCGAATACTGGAACTACGCCCAAAAGAAAGGTTATTCCGGCACAGCCATTTTCGCCAAGGCGCCCGCCTTGTCCGTTGCCTATGGCATCGGAATCGCCGAGCATGACACAGAAGGCCGTGTCATTACGCTGGAATACGAAAATTTCTATCTCGTCACCTGCTATACGCCCAATGCCCAGCAGGAACTGACTCGTCTGGACTACCGGATGGACTGGGAAGATGCCTTTCTTTCCTATTTGAAGGAGCTGGACGCGAAGAAGCCTGTGATCCTCTGCGGTGACCTGAATGTCGCTCACAAGCCAATTGATCTTAAGAATCCCGGTTCCAACAAACGCAGCGCCGGATTTACCGACGAGGAGCGCGGATGCTTTACTCGCCTGCTGGACAACGGCTTTGTGGATTCCTTCCGCCATCTGTATCCGGAAGTAACCGACGCCTACAGCTGGTGGAGCTACCGCTTCAGCGCCAGAGCCAAGAATGTGGGCTGGCGTATTGACTACTTTGTTGTATCCGACCGCCTGGCGGACAAAATCAAGGAAGCCACCATACACCCGGACATTTTCGGATCAGACCACTGCCCTGTCGGACTGGAATTGGAGTTGTAAAAAATCAGTTGACATTTCCAGTAAAAGCCGCTATAATAGCTAGGCTTGCTAGTGTAGCACAGTCGGTAGTGCATCTCACTCGTAATGAGAAGGTCGCCTGTTCGAGTCAGGTCACTAGCTCCAAAAAGCCACTTGCGTCAGCAGGTGGCTTTTCTGATATGTTCAAGGAGGCATTTTATGAAATTGCTTTTGGAAATGTTTCTAACCTTTGCCAAGGTCGGTGTAATGACCTTTGGCGGCGGCTACGCCATGCTGCCCATTTTGCAGCGGGAGGTCGTGGATAACAAGGGCTGGGCAACCGAAGAAGAGCTGATGGACTATTTTGCCATCGGCCAATGCACCCCCGGCGTCATTGCTGTCAACACCGCTACCTTCATCGGTCAGAAGAACAAAGGATTTTGGGGCGCTATCTTCGCCACTCTGGGTGTGGTGTTCCCTTCCCTGGTGATCATCAGCCTGCTGGCTGGCGTAATTGAAGCCTTTTCCCATTTGGTATGGGTGCAGAATGCCTTTGGCGGCATCCGTGTGTGCGTGTGTGTGTTAATTACCAATGCGGTGGTGAAGCTCTTTAAGAAGGCTGTGTTGGATGTGCCCACCTTTCTTATCTTCCTGGCTGTTGCGATTGGCAGTGTACTGCTGAATATCAGCCCGGTAATTTTTGTGCTGATTGCCGCACTGGCCGGTATCACACTGAAGGTATTGGGAGGGAAGAAGGCATGATGTATCTGCAGCTTTTCTGGGAATTTTTCAAGGCCGGTCTGTTTGCCATCGGCGGCGGTATGGCTACTATCCCCTTCCTGTACGATATTTCCGACAAGACCGGCTGGTTTACCCACACGGACTTGGCCAACATGATCGCCGTAGGTGAATCTACTCCCGGTCCCATCGGAGTCAATATGGCCACCTATGTTGGTTTTGTGACCGGTATGCAGGATGGTGGCATCGTGACAGCTATCTTAGGCTCAGTGATTGCTACGCTTGGCCTGATCACACCCTCTGTGATCGTGATTTTGATCGTTGCAGCCATCCTCAAGAGCTTCCGCAACAACCCTTATGTAGAGCGGGCATTCTACGGTCTTCGACCTGCTTCAACAGGTCTGATCGCAGCAGCGGGCATCACGGTGATCGTCTCCAACCTTTTCTACCCCATCGTGTGGAAAGCAGGCAATTATCTAAACGCTTTCAATTGGAAAGGAATTGTACTGGCGGTTGCGCTGTGGCTGCTGACCAATGTGGTAAAGAAAACCAAAAAATGGCACCCCATTATCTTCATCGGCTTCTCCGCCCTAGTGGGCATTATCTTCCAAATGGGATAAATGTTCGGCAGCCTCATAGGAGGCTGCCGATTCTTTTAGAAGCCCAGATCCTCACCAACGAGGACGAACTTGATTTTACCAACGGGGCGGCAATGGCGGGTGACAAGAATGTGATTGCAGATACAGGTCTCACTTTTACAGTCAGCACACGTAGCGGTGGCGGTACAGGGATTGGGCAGACCGAACCGCTGCTGGTTCATTGGTGCGGCCACAGTACGGGCGCGGGTGATTGCAGCATCCAGCGTATCGGCCACCTTGTTCATACCGGCCACCACAATGACCTGCTTTGGCCCATAGACGATGGCCGCGACACGGTTGCCATTGCCGTCGATGTTCACCATCTGCCCATCCAGGCTCAGTGCGTTGGCGCTGGTGAGGAAGGTATCCGACAGCAGAGCCTGGCGCATCAGATCATCCCGCTCCTGAGGTGTCTTGCAGGTGTCACGGTCCAGCGCCTTATAGCTGCCGGCACGAACCGCATCCAGCAAGCCGATCTGCTGGCAAGTAACGCTGCCGCCCCAACCCACGGTACTACCCTCGGGGATCAGGGACAGGGCCTTTTCCAAAGCCTCCTCCCTGGTGGCGCAGTAATAGGCATCAAAATGGCGGTTTTTCAGGTTTTTTACCAGGATTTCCCCTCTTTTTTCATAGTATTTCTTCTGCATTTCAGTCATAATCACAGCTCCTTTTGAAAACAGCGGGATCATGGTGATCCCGCTGCTGTTGTTTATCAGATACCCAGTTCCTTTTCGAAGGCGGCGATCTTCAGGCACAGGCAGAAGACCTCCATGGCCTGCTCCAGCTCAGCCACGGGAGGCAGGCTGGGAGCGATACGGATGTTGGTATCCTGAGGATCCTTGCCATAGGGATAGGTAGCACCAGCGTCGGTCATCACAACGCCTGCTTCCTTACACAGAGCCAGCGCACGCTTAGCGGTGCCGGGCATGGTGTTCAGGGAAACGAAGTAGCCACCCTTGGGCTTATTCCACTGGGCAAAGCCCAGGGGCGCGATCTCACGATCCAGCACATCCAGAACCATCTGGAACTTGGGAGCCATAACCGCGGCATGGCGCTTCATGATCTCCAGAGTGCCTTCCTTGTCCTTCAGATACAGCACATGGCGCAGCTGGTTGACCTTGTCATAGGAGATCATCTGCACGCCCATGATCTTTTCCATGTACTTAATATTGTCCGCAGAGGAAGCCATCACAGAGATACCGGCACCGGGGAAGGTGATCTTGGAGGTGGACGCAAACTCGTAGACCATGTCAGGGTTGCCGGCCTCACGGCACAGGGTGATGATGTCCTTAAAGGGCACGAACTCACCCTCAAACTCATGGACACAATAGGCGTTATCCCACATGATGGTAAAGTCGGGAGCCGCGGGCTTCAGATTGGCAAAGCGGGCAATGGTCTCGTCGGAGTAGATGATGCCCTCGGGATTGGAGTACTTGGGCACGCACCAGATACCCTTGACGGACGCGTCTTTGACCAACTCCTCCACCATATCCATATCGGGACCGGTCTCAGTCATGGGAATGGTGATCAGCTCAAAACCGAAGGACTCGGTGATGCGGAAATGACGGTCATAGCCGGGTGCGGGACACAGGAACTTCAGATTCTCCTCCTTGCACCAGGGACGCTTACTGTTCTTCAGGCCGTGGGTGTAGCCCTTGGCGATCAGATCGTACATCAGGGTCAGGCTGGCAGAGCCACCGACGAACACTTCGTTTGTCTGGCAGCCCAGCACATCGGCCCAGTAAGCCTTGGCGCAGGGCAGACCGCCCAACTCACCGTAGTTACGGGCATCCATGCCGTCAACCTTGCACTGGGCAGGATCCACCAGCACATTGAGAATATCGCTGACCAGATCCAACTGTGCGGAGGAGGGCTTGCCACGGGCCATGTTCAGTTTCAAATTCTTTGCCTTCCAGCCTTCAAAGGCAGCAAGTGCGGCTTCATATGCAGTTTTCATTTGGGCAGGGGTCATGTTCATGGAAACAACCTCTTTTCTAAGTATTTATGTGATTACTTGATTATTATAGCGCATTCCTTTGGAAAAAGCAACCACCTCCGGCGGGAAAAACCGGAGGTGGATAATGATTATTATGCTTCTTTCAGGGGCTGCAGATATTGCGCACGGCGACGCTCACTCTCTTCGCGATAGGAAGCATCTCCACCCAGATGGATTTCATGCAGATACTTATGATGGTTGTGCAGAATAGCATCATCCTCACGGGCCAGCATCATAACACCGATGGAGGAGCAATGGTCAGCAGTACGCTCCAAATGTGTCAGCGCTTCCATGAACACCAGACCGGTGCCAATGGTACAAGTACCGTTCTTCAGGCGCTTGGTATGCCGGTCGCGGAGCATCAGCACCATATCGTCGATGGTTTCTTCCAGCGGCTCAATGGTCTTAGCCTTGCGGATATCATTGCTTTCAAAGGCATCCACAGTAATATCCAGAATTTCCTTGACAGCATCGCACAGCAAGCCAAGTTCCCGCTTTGCACTTTCGGAGAAATTGCTCTTCTCCATCTGCATTCGCTGGGCCAGTTCCACAAGATTGGTGCCATAGTCGCCAACGCGCTCAAAGCTGGGAACCGTCTGCAGCAGCATATCTACCTGATTATCGTCGGCTGCATTTTCTACCACCTTGGACAGACCAATCAGGAAACGGTCAGCGCGGTCAGCAAACCGATCCAGATTATCCTCGTCAAGATCGATCATGGCAAGGTCTGGGGTATCAACGCCAAGAAGCACGTCGCAGCAACGGGCAAAGTTATCCTTGGCAATATGGCCCATGGATGCAACAGCCTTCGTAGCCTCCACCACAGCCACTGCGGGAGAAATATACAGATTTTCGCTGAGGGTATACAGTTCGGGGTGGTTGTGGGGCTTCTCTTCAGAATCCTTAATCAGCGTAACAGACATCTTCACCAGCAGATTCGTAAACGGAATCAGCAACACAGCAGTAAAGAGATTGAAGGCTGTCTGGAAGATGGCAATGATATTGCTGTCGACGGTCATGGTCCAGAAACCGGAGCCAAACACATTCAGCGATTGCATCACACTCAAAATGATCATAAACACCACAGTACCGATCACATTAAACACTATGTGCACAACGCCGGTGCGCTTGGAGTCCCGATTTTCACCGCCCAGGAACACATAGAAGGCAGTAACCAGGGTTGTACCAATATTGATGCCCATAACAATCGGATAGACACCTGCAAAATTCAGTGCGCCGGTAACCGCGAGGGACTGCAGCATAGCCACGGTCGCGGAAGAAGACTGAACGATCACAGTAATTACCAGACCTGCTAAAATACCCAAAATGGGTACGTCCGCAAGACTTGCCAGCATCTGCATAAACGCCGGATTTTCGGCAAAGCCATTAACCGCACCGGTCATATTCATCAAACCAATGAACAGAATACCGAAGCCCATGGCAATATCGCCCACGGTCTTTGCCTTCTTGGTCTTGATGAACATGATCAAAATAATACCGATCAGCAACGCGATGGGAGCCAGCGTATCGGTGTCAAACAGCCACAGAAACCAGTTATCGCCACCGTTGTCCACAAACGCCAGGGTGGTGATCCAGGCGGTCATGGTTGTGCCGATATTGGCGCCCATGACGATGGAAACAGCCTGCTTCAAGTTGAGCACGCCTGCACCGATCAGCGCAACAGCCAGAACGATGGTTGCGGTGGAGCTCTGGATAACAGCCGTCACCAGCGCACCGGTGATGACACCCAGAACAACATTGCCTGTTACCTTCTCCAGAACCCGCTTCAGCGCTTCACCGGAGCTGTTTTTCAGGCCATCGCCCATGACCTCGATGCCGTAAAGAAACATAGCAAGGCCGCCGAGCATGGTAATAATCGCACTTACAATTTCCATAAATATACTCCTCGTATATCGTATATAAGAGTTTCACAGGCGCAGCGGCTCCATGCACAAATGCACCCTTTTACATTATAGGACATAATTGGCAAATTGTATAGTCATGAATTGACAAAATTTTACAAAGTGTAACCTTTGCTTTTTCGGCAATTTGTTGTAATCACCTTCCGGTAGAGCCGAAACCGCCTGCGCCTCGGCTGGTATCAGTCAATTCTTCCACTTCCTCATAGATTGGCTGTAAAACCGGGGTGATCACAAACTGGGCTACACGCTCACCGGGCTGCAGTGTCTGGGGCTGCGCGCTATGGTTGAGCAGCACCACTTTGATCTCACCGCGGTAATCAGAATCTACCACACCCACCTTATTGGCAGGTGCCAGACCACGCTTTGCTCCCATGGAGCTGCGGGCATACACAAGTCCTGCACAACCTTTGGGAACCTCCAACGCGATGCCGGTAGGCACCCAGAATACCTCCCCAGGTGCAATAGTTACGGCTTCTTCCAGGCAGGCATACAAATCGGCACCAGCAGCTTCGGCTGAACCGTAGGTAGGAAGCACAGCCTTGGGATCCAATTTTTTTACACGAACAGTATTCATCGTTTCAATCCCCTTCCATTTCCCTGCCAGTCCTGCCACAGAACGATATGCCCCACAGCCAAAGAAGCAGGTACATCAATGATGCGTTGATTGGATGATCCACGAAAGCGAAGTGTCAGATCCTTCTTCTCCTCCACAAATCGGCCGTCCACCAAAACATCCACATAGCTTATAAACTCTTTTGTAACTTCCGGGTCACCTAAACGACCGGACAGTATATCCTGATCAAACAGGTAACCGGAAAAGGCCCACACACTCTTTTGGGGATAGTTTGCCTTGATTTGCCGGAGCATATCCACCAGCGCAGGCTGATTTTGGGGTTCAAAGGGCTCACCGCCCAAAAGCGTGATGCCTTTCACATAGTCAGGCTTCAGCATAGCCAAAATACTGTCCACAGTTTCCTGGGTAAAGGGCTGGCCATAATCAAAATCCCAGGCGACTTCATTAAAGCAGCCTTTGCAATGGTGGGTACAGCCGGAAACAAATAAGCTGACACGGACACCGGGCCCGTTGGCAATATCACAATTTTTTATCGTTGCGTAATTCATTTCTCTTTATTTCCTAACCTTGCAAACCAGCGGAAACTAAGCGGCCATACAATACCGGCGACCAATACAATCAGACAGTAGCGAATTCCACGGGCAAACATAACCGGAAGGAAGGCTTCCAGAACGGGTTTCAGCCCGGCCTTTACTGCCAACACAAGGCCCAATCCACCTGCGATTTTCATCAGCTGCGCCCACCAAACCGCCTTGGTTTCAAAGCTGAAGTATTTCTCATCAACAATGTAGACATTCAACGCACCTATAAAGCAGCCACTGAAGGTATAGCCATTTTTTACAGCAGATTCATAATTATGGACATCCACATCTGCGGGGAAAGGATACAGTTCCACGTACGCAATATATGCAAAGCTTAGCAATGCCAGCGCCGCAAACACCCAGGGAATGTTCTTCTTGCCCTTGCCCAGCATCAATGGACGGAAAGCAAAGACCATCACCAATGCCATACCGCTTCCCACCAGCACATCTGCAGGAGTATGGACACCCACATACATCCGGGAGAACGGCACCAGAATCATTAAGGCGATGCAAACCGTACGCACAATACGGTTCTTTTGTGAAGCCGCGATACAGCCAAACGTGCCGACTGCGGTCTGGGAATGTCCGCTGGGGAAGCTATAGCCACCGGCTTCGGGAATTGCGGCTTCCAAGGCGGTAAAATTGGGATCCCGGACCCAGGGTCTGGGAATGCGGCAAAGGATTTTCAGGAACTGGTTAGCCATATTACCGAACAAGCCAACGCCCATCAGATAATAGCCCTCATACTTATCCACGCACCAGAAAACAATCAGCGCGATGGCAAGAAAGGCAGTTTCTTCGCCAAGATGGGTAATAAGCAGCATCAGCTCGTTGAGCCCTGGTATGCGGATTTTTTCCAACAAATATAAAAACTGCATGAGAACCTCCTGGAGCATATTTTTTTCATTATATCATAATTTCGACAAATCAGCAATAGAAAATGCGGTTTTCCGCAAAAAATCACAGGGAACGGCAATACACCGTTCCCTGCCAATTTTTAATCAGCGTTTTCGATGGCTGTTACCACATCGGCTACCTTGTCTGTATTGACCGTCTCCATCAGGCCGCTGTCGTAGGCAAAGGCCACAGCGGGGTCAATGGGCAATCTGGCCAGGATGGGCAGTTTGAAGTTTTCGGCCACCTCGTCCAGATGGGACTTGCCAAATACTTCGATCTTCTTGCCGCAATCGGGGCATTCCAGGTAGCTATAATTCTCAACGAAGCCCAGCACGGGGATGTGCATCATGTTGGCCATCTTGACCGCCTTGGAAACGATCATGCTCACCAGATCCTGGGGACTGGTTACGATCACGATACCATCCACAGGCAGGCTCTGGAACACCGTCAGAGGTACATCGCCGGTTCCGGGAGGCATATCCACAAACAGATAGTCCACATCCTCCCAGATCACATCTGTCCAGAACTGCTTGACTGCGCCGGCAATGACCGGACCACGCCACACAACGGGAGACGCAGGATCATCCAGCAGCAAATTGATGGACATGACCTGGATACCACCCTTGGTCAATGCGGGGTACAAGCCTCCCTCATCCGCGCCCTGGCACTCAGTAACGCCGAAGGCAGTAGGTGCGGAAGGACCGGTAATATCCGCATCCAACACACCCACACGATAACCCTTGCGATTCATCGCAACAGCCAGGGTGGAGGTGACAGTAGACTTACCAACGCCGCCTTTGCCGGAAACGACGGCGATTACTTTCTTAACAGTAGATTTGGGATTCAGCTTGGCCAACAGGCTCTCCTGCTTGCGCTCAGAACAATCAGAGCCACAGGTGCTGCAATTGCCGCTGCAATTAGACATAAATTTTCGCTCCTTTGCAATTTATCTTTGCATATTATAGGACGTTCCGCAGAATGTGTCAAGTCTTTAGGGTAATGATGATCACTTCCGGTCGGTTATTCAATCGTACTGGGAATGTGCTGTTGCCAATGCCCCGGCTGATGATCAGATCGGTTTTGCCCTCATCAAACACGCCAGCATCATAATGCGGAAACCAACCCTGTCCGGGTGCCAGCAGGCCACCAAGCAGAGGTATGCGAAACTGACCGCCGTGAACATGACCGGACAGCACAAGATCGTACTGTGCGCGCTTATATATTTCTATATATTCCGGATGATGCGCAAGCAGAATGCGGTATCCGTCAAATTCCGAAATACTTTCTGCCAGATTTTCATTCCAGCCAAGCCCTGCAATCGCAATCTGCTCATCGCCGCGCTCCAGTACCACTTCCCTGTCCTGCAAAATCACCACACCATGTTGTTCCATACCCTGCGTGAGCTGGAGATATAGCGCATCGTCCAGTCTACCCTCATGATTGCCGGGCACATAATAACAAGGGGCAATTTTTACCGCTTCTGCTACAAAGGAAAGCGCAACATCCACATCCGGTCGGTTGGAGTCCACCAGATCACCGGTGATACAGATGATGTCCGGTTTTGCTTTTTCCAATTGTTTGATCGTCTGTTTCCACAAATGGGAGTTATGCAGGTCGGACACATGGGCGATTTTGTAACCATGGAAGGCCATAGGCAGGTTTTCCTCCGTGATCGTGACCTCGGTCAGTCCAACGGTCAAATTGCCCCACAGAACCCAAGCAATTCCCAGGATGAACACCGCGGCCAAAATCCAGTATTTCCATTTTTTCATGTGTCCTCCGTTACTTTTCTGAGGAGATGAGCAATATCTTCTTCTCAAAGCCGCCCCGGTCATCGTGCTTCTTCTGATAAATTAACTCTAATTCCTCTTTGGAGCAGCCCATAGAGGCAGCAAGCGCATATACCACTTCCAAAATATCCGCCAATTCCTCGGCATTTTGGTCACGGTGGTACTCCCCTACTTCCTCATCCAGCTTTGCTTCCAGAAAACAGCGGTATTCTTCATCCGCAAGAACGCGAATTTCTGCTTTGCCGCCATTTTCTTCTATAATCTGAGGAATCTTGTCCCTGACAAGCTTGTTATAGATCATATCTTACCCCTGTGCCGCTTCCCACTGTTCCATTAGATCCATAAGCACCATCTCCGCTTCCTCTTTCTCAGAAAGCAAGCGGGTAAGCTCCTGGTAATCGGCAGATGCAGCTTCGATTTTGGGATCGAAAGCGGCAACCACCGCCTCCTGCTTTTCAATTTCCCGTTCCAGACGGCGGATCAGCTTTTCCTGCTCCTTGGTGCCGCCCTTGGGTTTTTCCTTCTTTTCCTTGGGTGCGGCGACTACCGTAGGCTTTGCTGCGGCCTCATGCTCCAAAATGGAACGGAACTTTTGATAGCCGCACTTAAAGTCACGGATTTTGCCATCTTCCAAGAGCCAAATCCGCTCGGCAAACTTCTCAATAAAATAGCGGTCGTGGGACACAAACAGCAGCACACCCTCAAATTCCTCGATAGCAGCTTCCACCCACTCACGGGATGCAATATCCAGATGGTTCGTGGGCTCATCAAGAATCAGCAGATTGATCTTTTCATCCATCAGCATACACAGCCGCAGGCGGCTCTTTTCGCCGCCGGACAGGTTTTGCACCTGTTTGAACACGTCCTCGCCGCTGAACATGAACTGGCCCAATCGGTCGCGGGCAACCTGGGGAGAACAATTCTTCTCATAGAGCATGGTGTCATAGAGCGTTCTCTCCGGGTGGGGAAAATAGATGGTTTGGGGCAGGTATCCGGCCTTAACCGTAGGCCCATACTGGATCTTGCCGGCAAAATCTTCCTCCCCCAGCAAGCATTTCAGCAAGGTAGTCTTGCCGGTACCGTTGTCGCCCAGAATCGCAATCCGCTCGCCACCCTCAACCAAAAGTTCCACATCCGAGAACAGGGTCCGATCCCCAAAGGACTTCGTAACGCCCTTGGTCTTGAACACAACATCACCAGAAAAATCTTTCTCACCGAAGCTGGCCTTCATGGTCTTCTCGGTCTTGGGTTTTTCCGTCTTTTTGATCCGCTCCATGCGATGCTGAATGGACATCGCCCGGCGGTAGAGTGTTCGGTTGTTGATACCCCAACCCTTCATCCGTTCCACAGTAAAGCCTAACTGCTTCAGCTTTGCCTGTTCCTGTTCGTACTGCTTCATTTGCAGATCAAAACGGGCCTGCTTTTCGTCCATGTAGAAAGAATAGTTGCCGGAATAGAATTCAGCATGGCCGTCCACGATTTCGATGACACGCTGTGCCACCTGGTCGATAAAATAGCGGTCATGGGAGATTACCAAGACAGTGCCCTTGAAGGACTTGATATAGCCTTCCAGCCATTCTACACTGTTTAAGTCCAGATGGTTGGTAGGCTCGTCAAGCAGCAGAATATCCGTCTTTTCCAGCAACAGTCGGGCAAGATTGACGCGGGTTTTTTCACCGCCGCTGAGACTGTCGAATTCCTGCACGCGCTGGGCGGCAGAAATGCCCAAGCCGTGGCAGATCTTATCGATCTGCACATCCATCTCATAGCCGCCACCGCTTTGGAAGCGATTGACAAACGCATCATATTCGCGCAATTGGTCGGCTGTAGCACCCTTGGCCATTTCTGTTTCCATGGCCTCCATTTTCCGCTTGGCAGCAGTCACCTCAGCATAGGCAGTGCGAAGCACATTCTCCACGGTATAGCCAAATGGAAACTGGGGGATCTGGGAGATCAGACCGATCTTTTTGTGGGGATTGACAAACACTTCGCCATCGTCATAGTCCATTTCGCCGGTAAGGATTTTCAGCAATGTGGTTTTACCGCAGCCGTTGCGACCCAAAATGGCCACACGCTCCCCTTCCTGGATCTCAAAGGACAAACCCTCCAGCAGGTTTTCACCAATAACGAAAAATTTAGTTAAGTTGTTTACCTGTATGTCGATCATAATCGATTCTCCATTGATAAGGTAAATTGTTATTTATCACACAAATTGATTTCCTGCATCATTGTGCTCAGTTCATCCAGGGTATAGAGCAGATTCAATGCCTGCAGCATGGAATTAGCACTCATATGCTGCGGCAAGTGCAGCTTTTTCAGCAAAGCCAATCGTCTTGCTGCGGCATCGTGCCCTCCTGAGAGTCCCAGCCCCATCAGATCCTGCTTTGTAATCCGATTGGGCTCTGACACTTCCTCCCCCTCAATCGTTGCGCCTGCATTGCGCAGTGACTCCAAAATGATCTCTGGGCGCATACCCTCCACACCCAGCTTGCCCTCCTTGCCGGGGGTCGCTTTTCTGCGTTCCTTTCCCATAATATCGGGCGTATATGCGTGCTTTAGATATTTCCCAGGGATAGCGGATTTAATATGATTGCGGATTACAAAGCCGGCGCCATCCGCATCGGTGAAGACGATCAGTCCCCGTTTTTCTGCCACCTGGCGAAGCAATGCCATTTGTGCCTTGTCACGGAAAATACCAAAGCCATTGGTTTCCAGGATGGGCGCATCGATGATCTGTGAGAGGGTATTTTTGTCGTAGCGGCCCTCAACCACAATGGCTTCCCTGATTTTAACCATGTTTTGCCTCCTGTGCTAAGCGGAGTATTAGCAGCTCCAGCAGTCGCTGTGGCTGATCAAAGGAGGTTTTCATGCGGTAATCCGTTTCCAGGATCAGTTCCGACGCCTTAGAAAGGAAGGCAGGACGGAATCGGCGTGCCGCCTCCATCGCCTTTCGGGCAGGATAATCCGCAATGCCGCAGAGCTTTTGCAGCTCGGCTGCATTCCTGCCGCTGTCAAGCAGGGTCCTGGCAGTGCTGATGCGGCGGAAATTACCGCCAATCGCACCCAGAATAAACAGGGGCTCCTCCTGCATTTTCAGCAGTTTTTGCAGGGTTTGCAGCGCACCGCTGTAATCACCGTCTGCCAATTGATCGGTCATGCGAAACACTACTGCATCCAGAACCGGTTCGGTCACTGCATCGATATCTGCTTTACAAATAGTATCCGCACCGGAGTAGGCTGCAATCTTGCGGATCTCACCTGCCAGAGATGTCATGGTGCCATCTGTAATTTCAATCAGATAGGCACACAGATCCGGGGAGATCTGCTTCTTATGCGCAGCAAAATGTCGCTGAATCCATACGATTAAATCCCGCTGATTCTGCTTGGCAAATATAACGGTCTGGCCGACACGCAGTGCGTCACAAAGCTTTTTATAGCGCTTATCCGCTTTGAATTCAACCGTTTCATAGGTAAATACCACGGTACAGTAATCGGGAATGTCGGAAAGTATTTCCGTCATTTTCTCCCGGTCAGCCTCATGGAACTTGAAAAAGTCCACATCGTCTACCTGCACCAGGGTGCGCTCCGCCATCATGGGCAGATTTTCCACAGCATCACCAAAGCTGCGCAGATCAAAGTTTTCCTGTGTAAAGCGGTGGAAATTAAAGGATTCCGTCAGTTCATCCAAAACCGCATTTTTCAGTTGCTGCAGATAATGGTGCTGTAGAAAAAGCTCCTCACCGTGGAAAATATACAGCTTAGCCGGCTTTTTCTCCCGTAGCGCCGTCTTCAGCACACGCAGCGTGTCTTCGCTGTATTCCTCCCGTTTTGCCATGGTTTCACCCCCTGTAGACAATGTTTCCGTGCAAATCTGTTCGCAGCACGGTACAGCCAAATAGCTTCAGCCGTTCCAACACTTCCGGTGCAGGATGGCCGTAATAATTATCCAATCCAACGGAAACGATTGCAATTTCCGGTTGGGTTATGGTCAAAAGCTCCCTGCCGGTGGAATGCTTGGAACCGTGGTGACCCACGATCAGCACATCCAACTGGGGCAGTGTGTTGTTTTCAACCAGTTCCCGCTCGCCCTTGGCGCTGCGGTCACCGGTAATCAGTATATCACAGTTTTCCCGATGAAACAAGACACACAAACCGCTTTCGTTGTCAGTTTCTGCGTTTTCAGAGGGAAATAATGTGATTTTCACAGGGCCAAAGGAAATCTCCACATTCCGGTCCACCAGGATAACATCACCCGAAGCACCTTGATACAGTGCTCTGGCAACATCCTCCTCATCCAGGCTGTTGGGTAAGTACAAGGTTTTCACAGGCATTCGCTGCAGCAGATACACGGCACCGGCCGCATGGTCAGCATCGTAATGGGTGATGATCAGTCCGTCCAATTGCCTGATTCCCTGACTCATCAGCAGCGCAGCGGCTTTGTCCGCTGCTTCCGTGTCACTGTCACCGCCGCAATCCACCAGATAGTTCTTTCCCTCGCTTTGCAGCAGGATACATTGACCCTGTCCTACATCCAGCACTGTCATGCGCACATCGTCGGAAAGAGGCTCCAGCCAGGATGCCAGCAGCGCAACGCACAAAGCTACCACAGCACAGCTTCCCAGAACAAAAGGATGTTTTCGCTTGAAAAGGATATACACAGCCAGCAGCACATAGCAGAAAACCAGCCACAGTACGATATAAATGCTGGCGGTATATGCCGCTGACATAGGAAATGCGGCAACGGTCTTTGCCACCCAAAGCACATATCGGATTCCCCAAGAGAACAACCAGGCCACGGCAGCACCAACCGGGAAGAAAAGCGCAGACACAGCCAAAGAAACCATGATGCCGTAGAACAGATAGGTAACGATCCAAAGAACCAGCAAATTGGTAAGGGGTGCAGCAATGCTCACTGTTGAGAAATAGTAAGCACTCAGGACAGTGGTAAATACATTCGCACTCAGAGAAATGGAAGTACAAACAGCAAGCCACTGCATAGTCTTTCCCCGCCAACCGCCAAAACGCCCCAAACGTTTTTTGTCCATCAGCCAGTTTTGCATGGGTTTGGCAAAGAGAAATATGCCTGCCATGCAGCCCACCGACAGCTGGAAGCCCACATTGGTCACGGTCCAGGGATTGGTCAGCAGCATAATGACCACCGCAAAGGAAAGCGCAGAGGCCGGATCATACTCCTTATCAAACAGCAGCGCCAGAACCGTCAGGCTGTGCATAATGCAGGCGCGGGTAATGGATGGCGAAAAACCGGCAACCGCAGCAAAAACGAACAGCACAGGCAATCCAATGATTGCCGTCAGCCATTTTCTGCGCCCAAAAAAGAAATAGACAAGGGAGAACAGGATGCTCACGTGCAGACCGGACACCGCAATCACATGACGGATACCGCTGAGCTTAAAGGCTGTGTCTGTGGAATAATCAATATCAGAGGTATCTCCCAATAGGAGCGCTTTTGCAAACGCAGCCGTATCAGAAGGAAACAAGGCATCTATTCTGTCCGTCAGTTGCAGACGCCAGAGTGTAGGCCGGACAAACCAGGGCATTTCTTCTGCTTTGGCAGACGTGATCTCTCCCACGGACTTGGCCGTTAAGAACAATCCGTTAGACCGATTGTAATCCGATGCTCCTGCACTACCCGGCAAGGTGCAGCACAACAGAAAATCACCGGAAAGGGTATCACCGGGAGAAAGCAGGACAGTTTCATCATGATATACCGTAAGTTCATAGGTTTTGCCGCTGATTTCTGTTCGGCAGTCTGTTGCGCCTCCGAAATTGGTCTTCTCCGTTCGCTCTGTAGCGATCAGTGTCAAGGACAGGGTCTTTCCGTCGCATTGCCGCGCAGTTGACAGGTAAAGGCCTTCGTATACGGACAGCCACAGAAAGCCAAGAATGCAGCCCAACAGCACCATGGCAACAATCCGGATTTTTATGAAGCGAAACATAAGGGCAAGGCAGGCCGCCAAAATCAGCGCACAGCCACCGGATACATAGAAATACTGCGCAGGGCCAAGCAGATAAAGACCAATGGCCGCTGCCAAAGCAAAGCCAATGGTGAACCAAACCAATTTTCGCATACCAAACCTCCTCCCGTCTTATTGGAAAAGGGCACCGCCAAGCGGCAGTGCCCTTTGAAAATCAGTTAACCTTAGATGCGACGAAATCGTCAACCATAGCCAGCGCGTTGTCTACCTTGGTGGCATCCTTACCGCCGCCCATAGCGCTGTCGGGCTTACCGCCACCACTGCCGCCGGCAGCGGTGCAGACAGTCTTGACCAGGTCACCGGCCTTGACACCCTTTGCAATAGCATCCTTGCCACAGACAGCCAGGAAGGTGATCTTCTCGCCGTTGACGGAAGCCAGGACAGCAGCAACAGAAGCATCCTTATCCCGCAGCAGGTCACCCATCTGGCGCAGCTTGTTAGGCTCGGCACCGGGAACCACAGCTGTCAGAACCTTCAGACCGCCGATATTGTGGGCGGAGAACAGGAAGCGATCCACTTCACCGGCAGCCTCCTTGGCCTTGTACTGCTCAATGATGCGCTTAAGCTCCTTCACCTCGTCCAGCTGGCTCTGCAGTTTGACCTTCAGCTCAGCAGGCTTGACCTTCAAGGCAGCAGCGGCATCCAGGATCTGGTTCTGGGTCTTTTCCATTTCTTCCAGATACTTTCTGCCGGTGATGGCTTCGATACGGCGCACGCCGGAAGCCACGCTGCCCTCGGAAATCACACGGAAAGGACCGACCTTGGCAGTGTTATCCAGATGGGTACCGCCGCACAGTTCGATGGACCAGCCGCCCATATTGACCACGCGGACAGTATCACCGTACTTCTCGCTGAACAGGGCGGTAGCGCCGCTTTCCTTGGCGGCCTCGATGGACATTTCACGAATATCCACATCGTAGCCTTCCAGCACAGCATTCTGAACGACCAGATTGATCTTAGCCATTTCCTCGGGGGTAACAGCAGAATAGTGGGTGAAGTCGAAACGCAGATGATCGGGCTCAACCAAGCTGCCTGCCTGGTGCACATGGTCGCCCAGCACGGAGCTCAGCGCCTTCTGCAGCAGGTGGGTTGCAGAGTGGGCTCGCATAATGGCCTTACGGCGCTCCACATCGATGGATGCCAGCACAGTATCCTCCACCTTAATGGAGCCGGAAACCATGGCGCCATGGTGCAGATACTTACCGCCCTTGTCCTTCTGGACATTTTTAACGACGAAGCGGCTGTCGCCCACCAGGATCAGGCCGTGGTCAGCCACCTGGCCGCCCATTTCCGCATAGAAGGGGGTCTTATCCAGCACAATGATGCCATTCTCGCCACCGGCGATGGAGCCGGAAACCTCGTCACCAACGCAAACTGCCAGCACCTTGGCCTCACAGTTCATTTCGGTGTAGCCAACAAACTCGGTGGGGGTATTGTCCAGACCCAGATCGATACCGGCCCAGGCCAGGTCGCCAAGAGCCTTACGGGCCTCACGGGCACGGACACGCTGTTCTTCACGGCAGGCGGTGAAGGTGTCCATATCCACGGTCATACCCTCGTCCTCTACCATTTCCACGGTCAGGTCAATGGGGAAACCATAGGTATCGGCCAGCAGGAAGGCATCGGCACCGGAGAACACGGTCTTGCCCTCTGCTTTATGCTCGGCCATCTTGGTGTTGAAAATGGCCATGCCGGTATCGATGGTGCGGGCGAAGTTTTCCTCCTCCACCTTGACCACCTTGGTAATATAGTCGGCACGCTCCCGCAGATAGGTGTAGTGGCTTGCGTTCTCCTGAACGACAGTACCGACAACCTCATACAGGAAGGGGTTGTTGACACCCAGCAGCTTACCATGGCGGGCAGCACGACGCAGCAGACGGCGCAGCACATAGCCACGGCCTTCATTGGAGGGCAGAACGCCGTCAGCGATCATAAAGGTGGACGCACGGACATGGTCAGTAATAACACGCAGAGAAACGTCAGTCTTATAGCTCTGGCCATAGCTGGCACCGGTCAGTCTGGTGACATGGTTGGTGATGTTCATCACGGTGTCCACATCAAACAGGGAGTTGACATTCTGGCAAACACAAGCCAGACGCTCCAGGCCCATGCCGGTATCGATATTCTTCTGAGCCAGCTCAGTATAGTTGCCCTGGCCGTCGTTATCAAACTGGGAGAAAACGTTGTTCCACACTTCCATGAAGCGGTCGCAATCGCAGCCGGGACGGCAATCGGGCTTGCCGCAGCCAAATTCCTCGCCACGGTCATAGTGGATCTCACTGCAGGGGCCGCAGGGACCGGAGCCATGCTCCCAGAAGTTGTCCTTCTTGCCAAGGCGGGTCATACGCTCTTCGGGAACGCCGATGACCTTGGTCCAGATGTCCCATGCCTGATCGTCGTTTTCATAGACGGTGGGATACATCCGCTCGGGCTCCAGACCCACCCACTCGGGAGAAGTCAGGAATTCCCAGCTCCACTGCAGGGATTCGGTCTTGAAATAGTCACCGAAAGAGAAGTTGCCCAGCATCTCGAAGTAGGTGCCATGACGGGCAGTCTTACCGATGTTCTCGATGTCGCCGGTGCGGATGCACTTCTGGCAGGTGCAGACCTGCTTACGGGGAGGCTCTACTTCACCGGTAAAGTAGGGCTTCATGTGTGCCATGCCGCAGTTAATAAGCAGCAGGGACTTATCGTTCTGAGGGATCAGGGAAAAGCTGGGCAGGCGCAGATGGTTCTTGGTTTCGAAAAACTTCAGGAACATCTCGCGCAGTTCGTTTACGCCATAGGGTTTATGAGCCATTGGGAATTACCTCCAAAATTATTATCAAAAAATAAAACGCCCCTATCAAAATGATAGGGGCGTGAAAATACGCGGTACCACCCTAATTCACCTGCAAAGCAGGCATCTTAGACGCTCTGTAACGGGAGCTCCCGTCCCGGTCCTCCCGGGCGACGCACCAAGTGGCTTGCAGACTTCTGTCGCAAGGGGCTTACACCGTCTCCCCTCTCGCTTTGGCGTTTTCATCTGCTTGGTTTGGGCATAGTCTTTTGCAATATTCTCGAGTATTTTACCACATTTTGCGGAAATGTCAATGGTTTTTTCAAATCATATATCCTATAACATACATTGCAAAATGATCACACAAACAACCAGCGTCGGTAAAGAAAAGATCATCGCAATTGCTGCTTTTCTGCTGATATTCCAAAAAGCAATGATGCCAAAGATATTGCCAAGGAATTGCGGTACAAATGCTAAAAACACCGGAAATGTCACAACTTTTAATGACCAAAGAAAAATCAGCGCCAGTTCTAACATTAAACACACCGATACCAAAATAAGCATTACCTTTTGGTATTTTACCAGTTGCGGCTTCTTGTTTTCCATAATATCTCCTATCTGCAGGGAGTGCGGCGATTCGTGAATCGCCCCTACAAACGAACGCCACAGGTGTAGGGGCCGATGCCTACATCGGCCTTATTCGTATGTTCCAAAGGGGGGCGATGTGGGCACCGCCCCCTACGGGTTCCGGTTAAATATGCTCTTCCAGCCAAGCCTTCATGGCCAGGCGGCCTTCTTCGGACATTGGAAAGGTGGCCTCCCCTTCCATTTCGCTCTTTTCATAGCAGTAAGGGCCGTGCCAGAACTCGGCATGGATGGAGCTGGCGGCGAAGTCCACTTCCTTTGCGGTGGCCATCACCACATTGGGTTTTGCCATAAAGCGAAAATCGCCACAGGAGCCGGAGAAACTGTTCTTGGCATCGAACCAATGCAGAACCGGCAAGAAAACTTCCTTTTTCATTATTCAGCCATCAGCTCTTCCATTTCATCCAGCAGCTTACCGAACAGCTCCAGAGCCTGGTTGACGGGTGCAGGAGAAGTCATATCCACGCCGGCGCCCTTCAGCAGGGCGATGGGGCTCTTGCTGCAGCCACCGGACAGGAAACCCAGGTAGTCGGCCAGCTCCTGCTCGCCGCCGCTGAGCACCTTGCGGGACAGAGCGATGGCTGCGGAGTAACCGGTGGCGTACTGGAATACATAGTAGTTCATGTAGAAGTGGGGAATTCTTGCCCATTCCACGGCGATGTAGTCGTCCACCACCATATCGGGGCCGTAGTACAGCTCGTTCAGGCGCTTGTACTCAGCGCTCAGCACATCGGCGGTCAGGCTCTTGCCCTCGGCGATCATGCGGCCAATGTTCAGCTCGAACTCAGCGAACATGGTCTGGCGGTAAATAGTACCCTTGAACTGATCCAGGTAATGATTAATGAGGTAGGCACGCTCCTTCTTATCGGTAGCCTTTGCCAGCAGGTGCTCCATCAGCAGAGCCTCATTGAAGGTGGAAGCCACCTCTGCAACAAAGATCACGTAGTTGGAGTCCACGGGGTTCTGATGCTTGTGACTCAGGTAGGAATGCATGGCGTGACCCATTTCGTGAGCCAGGGTGAACTGATTGTCCAGGGTGCCGGTATAGTTGAGCAGCACGAAGGGATGGACATCCGCACCGGCGGAATAGGCACCGCTCCGCTTGCCCTCGTTGGGATAAACGTCGACCCAGCGGTTCTCGAAAGCGTGCTTGATAACCGCACGGTACTCCTCGCCCAAGGGGGTCAGGGAGTCATAGACAGTCTGCTTGGCTTCCTCGATGGGAATGTACTTGTCAGCACCGGACAGCAAGGGGGTATAGATGTCATAGAAGTGCAGCTCGTCCACGCCCAGCATCTTCTTGCGCAGTCGCACATAGCGGTGCATCTTGTCGATGTTCTGGTGGACAGCCTCGATCAGATTCAGATACACATCAGTGGGCACATTGGTGCGATCCAATGCGGCCTCAAAGGCAGTGTTGTACTTTTTGGCCTCAGCAAAGAACTTCAGCTGCTTGTTCTGGGCGTTCAGCAGACCGGCAGCAGTGTTCTTGTACTGCTTGAAGCTGCCGTACAGGCTCTCGTATGCGCTCTGACGCAGCACACGGTCTTCGCTCTCCTCCAGGCCAACGAAGGTGCCTTGGCGGACAACGTGCTTATTGCCCAGAGCGTCCACAGCGTCCTCGAACTTGATATCGGCATTGGCGAACATGGAGTAGATACTGGTGGGCGCACCGGCCACTTCACCGGCAGACGCCAGCAGCTTTTCCTCCGCAGGAGACAGGGTGTGCGCCTTGCGGCGGCGCATATTGGTCAGGTAACGGCGATAGCGCTCCAGCTCCGGCTTTTCAGCATAGAAGCGATCCATATCCTCATCGGAAATGGCCATCAGTTCAGGGGTCGCAAAGGAGCACTCCGCACCGATCTTGACCATAACACCGCGGAACTTGCCTACCATGCCCTGATAGTGGGCATCACGGGTGTCCTGATCGCTCTTGCGCATACAGTATCCAGCCAGACGACCCACACGCAGGTCAGCCATTTCGTCGGCATACAGGAAGGCATACAGGTCTTCCGCATTGTTCAGCTTGCCGGCATAGGCTGCCAGCGCCTTACCCTCTTCGATCATGACCGCCAGATCTGCTTCCCAAGCCTCATCGGATACATACAGATCCTCAGTTGCCCAGGTATGCTCTACCGGAATTTCTTCCCGTTTCCAGATTTTCTTCATTTCGCTCATGGTTGTTTGCCTCCCGTATATGATTATTTGTTGTTTTTCAGATCAGCGGCAATGATCTTCTTCATTGCCTCAATACCCACCTTGATGGCACCGGAGGTATCCTCGGTCATGGGCATGAACATACCGGCCTTCTCCCGCTCCTGGTTCCACACCACATGGAAGCAGCTGCCGCAACGCACACCAAGTGCCGCAGCAACTACAAACAGAGCAGCAGATTCCATTTCGCTGGCCTTGACACCCAGTCGCTTCCAGCTTTCCCACTTCTGCAGCAACTCATAGTAAACAGGGCTGCGCTCGGGGCTGTGCTGGCCGTAGAAGGAGTCCTTACACTGTACAACACCGGTGTGGATACGGTAGCCCAGCTCCTCACCCGCTGTCTTCAACGCGCAGGCAATGTCAAAATCAGACACAGCCGGGAATTCCATGGGGGCGTATTCGTAGGAAGTATGGTCGAAGCGAATGGCGCCGGTGGCAACCACCACATCACCGGGTTTCACATCCAGATGGATACCTCCGCAGGTGCCTACACGGATAAAAGTATCCGCACCGATCTTAACCAGTTCCTCCATAGCAATGGCAGCGGAAGGACCACCGATACCGGTGGAGCAAACGGATACCTTCTGACCAAGCAGCGTGCCGGTGTAGATATTGTATTCCCGGTTCATGCCGATATGGACAGGATTGTCAAAATGCTTGGCAATAGCCTCGCAGCGGCCAGGGTCACCGGGCAGCAGAACATAGCGACCTACATCCCCTTCTACGCACTGGATATGGAACTGTTTCTCAGTAGCTTGCATAAAATCACCCTTTACATTAAATGATATATTTATATTATTATATCATACAAAACAGCAAATTGCAATATAAAGTATCCCCTGCAGATTGCGTATTGACAAAGGACAAATCTACTGCTATAATATAGTGGTTCACATTGTGAACTTTTGGAGGCAAATTATGGAAGACAAACACCTCGCGCTGATCCAGGCATGGGTTCAGCTTTCCGGAATGCTGAAAAACTCCCGGTTTACCAAGGAGCTGCCGTATAACGAAGCCATCGTGATGCTGCAGCTATACCAAGCCGGTCAGCATCCCATCTCCATCAAGCAAATCACAGACAAGACCCATATGCTCAAATCCCAGGTCAACCGCACCATCAACTCTTTGGAGGAAAAAGGACTGTTGGAGCGTTGCCAGGGTGATGGCGACCGCAGACTCGGCTATGTGCGCATCCTCCGGCAACGGTTGGAAATTTTCCTGCAGGTGCACGCAACCTCTATGGAAATCGCAAAGAATATCAGCGAAATCATCGGTCCCGAAGATACGGATCATTTTATCCGTATCGTCAATACACTTGCCCAATCGGGCTATCATCTGTAAACGAGGTACAAAAAATGATTAAAATCATGCTGGACTCTGCTTCTGACAGCCAGAATAACCATCCTTTTGATTTTTACATTCCCTTGACGGTGGACATTGCGGGAAGGTGCTATAAAGACGGCATTGATCTGCGTCCCCAGCGCTTTTATAAGCTGCTCACTTCCACCGAAGAATTCCCCAAAACCAGTCAGCCCTCCCCCGAGGATTTTGCCGCAATTTTTGAGCAGGTCAAGGAAAACGGTGATGCGCTGATTTACCTGTCCCTCTCCTCTGCCCTCTCCGGCACCTATCAGAGCGCCAATATTGCAAAGGAGATGGTGGAGTACGACGACATTTACATTGTTGACACCCGTACCGCCACCCACATGATCGGTACACTTGCCCGCTACGCCGATCAGCTGCGCAGCGAAGGTCTGACCGCTGCCGAAATCGTGGAGAAGGTAATCGCACTTCGGGATCGACAGGTGTTGTTTGCCGGTCTGTCCACGCTGGAGTACCTGCACAAGGGCGGCAGACTCAGCCGCACCTCCGCCGCCGTTGGCACGATTGCCAACATCAAACCCATCATCACTGTCAGCGCAGAGGGCAAGGTCGAGTCCTTTGCCAAGGCCATTGGCGTGAAGCGGGCCATTCAAACCATTCTCAAGCAGGTGCAAGAATGTGAAATTGATGAGCAGTTTGACCTGTGGCTGCTGTATAGCGAGGGTGAGGAAAACTGCGACGCGCTGGAAGCAGCCCTCACCGCCGCCGAAATCAACGTCAGCGGCAGAATGCAAGTCGGCCCCACCATCGGCGCCCATGTTGGCCCAGGGGTCTATGGAATTACTTTCATCAGGAAGTAATTTCATACCTATTCACTATTCACTTTTCACTAAAACACACACCCTCCGCGACACTTAGGCTGCGGAGGGTGTGTGTTTTTAGAACAAGCTGACCTGGCTGGTATCGGGCAGGTCGCCGAAGGCGCCGGCTTCTTTCAGCATCTGGATATGGGTCTTGGAGGCCTTGGGGCAAGCAGCAGAGAATTCCTCAATGGAGATGAAATCCTTGCCTGCGCAGCCCTCCATAATATCCCAGGCGGCACTTTCGCCCAGACCGGAGATAGCCACAAAGGGCGGCAGTATCTTGCCGTCAACGATTTGGAATTTGGTGGCATGACTCTTGTAAATATCGATTGGCGCAAAGTCGAACCCACGCAGATAGAACTCGTACACCACTTCCAGGGTTGTCAGCAGGTCTTCATCCTTGGCGGTGGCATCCTCGTTGTTGTCGATGGCCTCGATATTGGCCAGAACCTTTTCCAGCCCGCCCATCATCAGGTTCGCATCAAAGCCGCCCTTTTGACTGCGTCGGTAGAAATAGGCCGCATAGAAGGCCAAGGGGTGATAGACCTTAAACCAGGCAATACGGAAAGCCATCATGCAGTAGGCCACGGCGTGAGCCTTGGGGAACAGATACTTGATCTTCTTGCAGGAACCGATATACCAGTCCGGTACGCCGGCTGCGACCATTTCCTCCTCTGCCCCGGGCGGCAGACCCTTGCCTTTTCGCACAGACTCCATGATCTTAAAGGCACGCTTATCGGGCATACCGCAGGAGATCAGGTAGATCATAATATCGTCACGGGCGCCAATGGTCTGGTCAACGGTGGCGGTTTTGGAGTTGATCAAATCCTTGGCGTTGCCCAGCCACACGTCTGTGCCGTGGGTATAGCCACAGATTCGCACCAGAAAGTCAAACTTCTCCGGCATGGTATCCAGCAGAACGCCACGGGTGAAACGGGTATTGAATTCCGGCACGCCAACAGCGCCGGTGGGACCAAGCAGCTTGTCATTTTCATATCCCAAAATCTTGGAGGTGGTGAAAATGGACATGGTGCCCTTATCGTCAAGGGGTATCGTTTTCGCATCCACCCCGGTCATATCCTCCATCATGCGGATCATGGTGGGGTCATCGTGACCCAGCATATCCAGCTTCAAAAGGTTTTCCTCCATGGAGTGGTATTCAAAATGGGTGGTGATCTGATCACTATTGGGGTCATCAGCAGGGTGCTGGACAGGACAGAAGTCCCAGATTTCATTTTCCTGGGGAATGACTACCAGACCGCCGGGATGCTGGCCGGTGGTGCGGCGTACGCCAACACAGCCGGAAGCCAGACGGGCTTCCTCCGCCTTGGAAGTGGTCTTGCCTCGCTCCTGCATATACTTTTTCACGTAGCCAAAGGCTGTCTTTTCCGCCACAGTACCGATGGTACCGGCACGGAACACATGGCTGGATCCAAACATGGAAATACAGTACTTATGGGCCTCTGCCTGGTATTCACCGGAGAAGTTCAGGTCAATATCCGGCACCTTATCGCCGCCGAAGCCTAGGAAGGTTTCAAAAGGAATATTGAAGCCATCCTTTTCCAGCTTGGTTCCGCATATGGGACACAGGGCATCCGGCAAATCCGCACCGCAGTTGAATTCCTTCGGTACATCCAGAATGGTGTGCTTGCATTCAGGATTTGGGCAGCGGTAGTGGGGCGGGAAAGAGTTAACCTCCGTAATACCGGACATGAAGGCAACGATGGACGAGCCGACAGAGCCGCGGGAGCCTACCAGATAGCCGTTTTCCAAGCTGTTTTGCACCAGGCGCTGGGCAGACATATAGATCACATCGTAGTGGCAGGAAATAATATCATGCAATTCTGTTTCCACGCGTTTTACGAACATTTCCGGAGGGTTATCGCCATATAGTCTGTGCATTTTTCCGTAAACCAAACTTTTCAGGTCTTCTACGGAATTTTCAATTGCAGGCGCAAACAGATTATGGGGTACCGGGCGAATGGTTTCGCACATATCGGCAATCTTATTGGGATTGGTAACCACGATCTCGTAGGCCTTTTCCTCACCTAAGTAGCTGAATTCTTTCAGCATCTCGTCAGTGGTACGGAAATACAAAGGATTGGGCTTGTCCGCATCATCGAAGCCCTTGGTAGCAAGGAGAATATGGCGGAATATCTCATCCTCGGGGTTGAGGAAGTGCACGTCGCCGGTGGCAACTACCATTTTTCCCAACTCCTCACCCAATCGCACCACAGTTCGGTTCAGGTTGCGAAGATCCTCTTCATTGTGAACATCGATCTTCTCATTTTCGATCATGAAGCGGTTGTTGGAAATGGGCTGGATCTCCAGATAGTCGTAGAAGGAGGCAATACGTTTGAGCTCATCATCGCTCTTTTTATCCAGAATAGCCTGGAACAGTTCACCGGCTTCACAGGCAGAGCCAATGATCAGACCCTCCCGCATTTCTATCAGCTCCGATTTGGGGATACGGGGCACACGACGGAAATGGTTCAGATTGGCATTGCTCATCAGATGGTACAGATTCCGCAGACCAACCTGATTTTTGGCAAAGAGGATAATATGGCGTGCCTGGCGTTCCTTGATACGACCGCCTGCGCGCAAGCCCTGCATAGCAGGATTGATTTCCTGCAAAGTGTGGATGTTGTGCTCCTCCGAAAGCTTTTTCATCAACCTGTCCATGATCATGCCACAGGTAACAGCATCGTCAGCGGCACGGTGGTGGTTGAATTCCGGCAGACTGAGGGCGTTGGCCACAATGTCCAGCTTAAATTTATTCAGATGCTGCAGAAGATTCTGGGACAGAATCAAGGTATCAGCAGCGGTGAAAGTATAGGGCATCCCCTGCCGACCACATTCTGCACGGATAAATCCGGTATCAAAGTCGGAATTGTGGGCAACAAGAACCCGATCTCCCACGAAATCGATGAATTTCGGCAAAACCTCCTCGATCTTGGACGCACCTACCAGCATATCATCGGTGATACCAGTCAGTTCGATGATCTTTTTATCCAGTCTGCGGCCGGGATCTACAAAGGTTTGGAATCGGTCAATCTCCTGACCGTCTTTCATAATGACAGCGCCAATTTCAATGATGCGGTCGGTTTTGGAGGAAAGGCCGGTGGTTTCCAGGTCGAAAGCAACAAATTCCCCGTCAAAGGCCATGTCTTGCTGACCGTGAACAACAATGCGGTCGTCCACATCGTTGACATAGTAGCCCTCACAGCCGTAAAGGATCTTGATGGTCTCGTCTGTACCTGCCACCTTAGGAGGCCCCTTCCAGTCCTCTACCACGTGCAGCGCGTCGGTAAAGGACTGACAGCAGCCGTGGTCGGTAATGGCGATGGCCTTGTGACCCCAGGCTGCGGCCTGCTTGATGGCAGCCTTGGTAGAGGTCAAAGCATCCATATTGGACATGGCGGTATGCAGATGCAATTCCACACGCTTTATGCCCTCATGGGTGTCCTTACGTTTGGGCATAGAGCCCGGCTGCATAGCAAAGGGCTTCAAAACCATTTCGTTATCGTAGCGGTTCAGCTCGGGTTTTCCCTGGACTTTCAATACAGAGCCGACCTTCACATTGTCCAAAATTGGTTTGGCCTCGCCGGCTTCCATGAAGCGATTGATGCGCACCGAGCCGTAGTTATCCGTCATATCGAAGTTAATGACCCAGGCATTGCGCTTTTTCAATTCTTTGTGCTCGACAGCAAAGACACGGCCCTCAATGACCACGCTGCCCATATCCAGCGTAACCTGCTCCATGGGAATGGGCGGCACTTTGATGGGCTTGCCGTAGAAGGCTTCCGACTGTGGCTGTTGCGGCTGAGCCTTCTTAGCGGATTCTGTTGCGACAGGCCGGGTGACGATCTGGCTGCCACGCATTTTATCCAGGGCGTCAAAGAGCGCCTTGCCCTCCAGGGTCTGCCCAGCTTCAAATACAATGGTCACAGGCACAGCAAACTGCTCGCTCAGGATACGGCACACTTTGGGTGCATCCTCCTGAAGCTGCTTTACGCCATTACCAAGCAATTTTACAGTTAGCGTCTGCCCTTCCCATTGCCACTGCGCACCGGCAAGCGCGCCACGGTTCATGGAGTTTTCCTTGACGAACAGAGCCATCAGCTCTTCCGGCTCCATGCTGTGCAATTGTTCCGCAGGATAGGAGGCAGTTATGGTCATACCCCGCAGGCCGTAGCTGACGCGCAGATCATCGGAAACACCGTCCAGCTCCCGTTTGGGAATATAGTTTTCGCTATAAATGGCAACCTCAACTAAGCCGCGGGCAGGATCAATATCCGCAGCAACAACAGCCGCCTGAGAAAGGGCTTCTTTCAGCTCCTCAGGCGGCTCATAATCCGGAAACATATTCAGAAAATAAACTGTTTCTTTCATAACTTAGGATCGTAGGGGCCGATGCCCACATCGGCCCGCAAGTATCACAATGCGGATGTATCAGGGCCGATGTGGGCATCGGCCCCTAC
>JAZRBW010000086.1:0-21888 GCA_045635305.1 Faecousia sp.
GGCTCTTGGCATCGGTTTTTTTCAGAAACGCGATGGAAATGGATGCCGCCACCACAGCAAAAGCTGCCAGGGTAAAGCCGTAGCTGATCCAGAAAACATCTGTTTTTGCAAAGGGAATCAAAAATACGATCAGGTGGTAAAGCACCAGCATGATCACCGCCACTGCGGTGGCGCGAATGGTATCCTTTTTCATAGTTCTCCCGTTCTTTCCGTTCGTATTAATCCTCAGTTTGTGTCTGCATCAGATCCGCCATCGTTTGGGGGATTTTGATGTTCTTCCAGTAGCTTACCAGACACTGGCGATCTTGATTGTACCCCACGGCCACCACTGTGCCATCTGCCCGCAGGCCGACCGTGTGATAATCACCGGCACAAATGGCCACATAATCCGTCCTGTAGGGCATTTCGAACTGTCCGTATCCGTTCACACCTGTCGCCACCACAGTACCGTCGGCACGCAGGCCCAAGGTGTAGTTGTCTCCGGCGCTGATGGCTACAATATCCGTCCAGCCGGATACATCACATTGACCGTCCATGTCATTTCCTACGGCCACTACAGTACCGTCGGCACGCAGACCAACGCTGTGCTGGTTTCCCGCACTGATAGCTACAATGTCTGTCCAGTCTGATACATTACACTGTCGGGCTCTGTTATAGCCTACGGCCACCACAGTACCGTCCGCACACAGGCCCAATGTATGGGATTGGCCCGCGCTGATGGCTATGATGTCTGTCCAGCTAGACACATTGCACTGGCCGTCATCGTTATAGCCATTGGCCACCACAGTACCGTCCGACCGCAGACCTACGGTGTGCTGGTTTCCCGCGCTGATAGCCACAATATCCGTCCAGTCATCTAGATAACACTGGCCGTATCTGTATTCGCCCACTGCCACCACAGTACCGTCCGACCGCAGGCCAACCGTGTGTTCGCCGCCTGCACTGATGGATACGATATCCGTCCAATCGGATACATTGCACTGTTCGACTCCGTTATCGCCTATGGCCGCCACAGTACCGTCCGCGTGCAGGGCAACTGTGTGGTATCTGCCTACACCAATCGTTTGCTGCACGGTAATCTGGCGCAATGCCGCGGCATAGTAATCTTTACTGTTCCGATAGTCGTCCAGCACCGCAAGCAGAGGGAGCGCCTCCCGATACTGCTTTTCTTCCATCAGGGCGGTAGCGATCCGATATTGGCAAATCCGCATTCTGTCGGCACTGTCTTTATAGCCGTCCAGGGATTCATAGATGGAAAGGGCTTCACGGTACTGACCCGATGCCATCAATGCGTTGGCATCTTCATATTTCCCATCGGGAATCCAAACACGGGTCAGCAGCAGGTAAAGAGAAATCACAACCACCACAGCGGCAGCAGCGCCTGCAAAAATCCATCTTTTTTTCCTTGCGATTCTTTCCGCTTCTTTGTAGCGCTCTGCTTCTTCTTGCCGCCGCTGCATAATCAGCGCAGCCTGTTCTTCATCGGCACGCTTGCGGCAATCGGCGGCAAGCTCTTTGCTGTCCTTGTAGCCCTCCATGTCATCAAAGGCATTCGCCGCGTTTTTTAATTGGCGCACATCCTTTGTATCCTTCGAATCCCGCAAAGCATCCTGATAGCGGGCTTCCAGCCGCTCCATGCCGTTTTCATGAAGCTCTGCGGCACGCGCATCCGCCCGGGCAAGGTGGGCATCGTATGCCTGCTGCAGACTGTCTTTGGCGATATTTTCCGCTTCCTCCGCCTGTTTTACCCGTCGTTCCAGGGTGGTAAACAGCGCGTTTCTGGCCGCGGTCAGTTTTTCTGCTTCCGCGGCTGTGGCAAACTTCTGCGCACGGGAGAGCCACCGGTGGCTGTTCCAGAAGGCCTCCTGACTGCGGTACTGTTCTTTCCGCTGCGCAACTTCGGATGGATAGGAAAGATCGTATTGATAGAGTTTTTGAATCTGCTCCTGCTCTGCGCACCCAAATTGGCAGCACTTTTGCACCATCCGCTCAATATGCTCTTGTTTGGGCTGAAGGAACAGCGTCACCGGGCTTGCGTTTTGCGTTGCGTCCCTTCGTTTTCTGACAAGGTCATCCAAAGAACGGCACTGCTCCTGCGCCAAGGTTTTACCCAAATACGCCGAAGCGTTTTTGGATTCATTGTTCAAAGTGTCTTCGAAAAAGTTATCTGCCTTTGTCCAGTCCCCGTCCTCCAGCGCCAAAAAGCCCCGTTCCAGAAGCGATAGGATTTTGTTGTCGCTGCCGGCTGCAATCTGCACGGCAGCCGCGCTCTTTCTGGGCAGCAGCTTTTCAATGCCCCGCAGCAGATCCTGCATGGCGCCAATTTTGCCCAGATCCTGGGCTTGCAGCTTGGCAAATTCCTTGGGCATATCATAGGCATCGATACCCTTGAAGCAGGGAATCAAATGCTTTTCCTTGTCCTTTGCCATCAGCTTCAGATAGCGGCTCCACTCGTTTTTCACCCATACGGCGTTAAAATACTCGTAATCCGTGCCGAAGGCCAGCATGATTTTTGCGCTGTTCAGTGCCGCAAATATGTAGGGTTCGTATTCCTGTCCCAGCTTGTCTTCCAGGGTAATGCGGGAGAAGAATACCCGATAGCCCTTGTCTGTCAGCGCATCGTAAACATCCTGGGCAAGGACGCTGTCCAAGGTTCGCTCACCGTTTTCGTCTGTTTCCTTGTAGCAAATGAAAAGATCATAAGGCTGCTCATTGCTGGACACGGCGATAATACCCTTGCGGAGTTCCTCGATCTGCTTGGCTTCCTCGCGGTAGACCTTGCGGGCCACGGAATCGCAATTTTCAAGCGTCTGTTCAAAGTCGCCGTCGTCCATGAGGCTGTCAAAGCTGGAGCGGTGGCAGGTAGGAATCTTCTTAGCGGTGGCAGGATCATCCACATACTCGATGCCGTATTTGCACAGCACTAAGCCCCAGTAGGCTTCCGCCTCCTCGGGAAAATCCGCCACGATGGACTCATAAATACCCGCCGCCTTGTCAAATTCGCAAGCAGAACGAAGCCGACCGGCTCTGGCGAACAGCGTCAGCTTCTTTTGGTCGTCTGCCTTGGGCACAGTCTGCCTGCTGCCGCAATATTCACACTGGGCAACGGAAGAATCCGGAATAATTTCCAGATCACCACCGCACATTTTACACTTGATGATAGCCATGCTGCCACCTCTCAGCTTATTTGGTATTCTTTATTCGGGTTTCTTATTGCCGCATTCACCGCAGAATTTGGCAGTGATGCCCTTGTTGCCGCAGTTGGGACAATCCCAAGTCGCGGGGGCTTCCGGTTTCTTAAAGCCGCACTCGCCGCAGAATCTGGCGGTAATGCCCTTGTTGCCGCAGTTGGGACAATCCCAGGTATCCGCGATCTTAGGCTCGGGCTTCTTGCTGCCGCAATCAGGGCAGAACTTGCTCTGGATATTCTTCGTGCCACAAGCACAGTCCCAGCCGGTTGCGGCAGGCGCAGCCGCCGGTGCACCCATATTCATCATGGGGCTCATGGCATCCTTGGTCATATTCATCACGCCGCCGATGGCGCCCAGGGTCACGCCCAGACCGGCCATCTCGCCAAGGGCACCGCCACCACCGTTGGCACCCATTTCACCCAGCGCACCGGCATAGGCCTTCTGCACATCGACCTGCATCACATCTCTCTGGGTATAGCCCTTCAGCCGCATTTCCTCGGCTTCAACCTGGGCAGTTTGCAGCTTGCGATCCAGTTCCAGCTGCAGACGCATACGCTCCGCCTGCACATCATACTGGGTTTCCAGCAAGGAGGTCTCACCCTTCTGGGCCACTGCCTTTCTGTGGGCCATTTCCACTTCCGCCAGATTTTCCTGAATGCGCACATCCAGCTGCTTCTTGGCTTCCAGTTCTGCCAGCTTGAGCTCGGTTTCGGTTTCGATGGCAGACTTGGTCAGATTTTTCTGGCGCAGCTGCAGAATGGTCTGCAGGGCATCATAACCCAGGTCGCCCTTCTGGGGCAGCATAACGCCCAAAACGAGGAACTCGGTAATCACCAGGCCGTAGTCCTCAAAGCTTTCCTGCAAGGCCGTCAACATGGATGCGGACAGACGCATCTTCTGCTGATCCAGCATGAGAACATCCAGCTTTTCCTCGGTGATGATATTGGCCAAATTGGTGGAGACCACCAACTGAATCAGGCTGCGGAAATAATTCTTAATATTTCCCTCGCCATCCTCCATCAGATCCTGACGAGTCAGCTTACCACCGGTGCCAACCAGCTTCAGCAGCAGCTTTCTGGCGTTGGCAATGCGGAAGTTCAGCATACCCCGGGCGCCAAGGCTAATGGGCGCGCCGGTCTGGGGCTCCAGGAAGTTGATCTTCTCCGGAGTGCCCCACTTGATGGCCATCTGATGAACCAGATTAAAGAAGTAGACCTCGCTATGGAACGTGCCCTCGGTATCGGTGGGCAGCTTGTAGAGCTTCTCCAGAATGGGCAGCTGCTGGGTTTCCAGGGTATAGCGGCCGGCGCCAAACAGATCCAGCGCATGGCCATCCCGGAAGAAGATGGCCTCCTGGCTCTCGTGAACGATCAGCTGAGAGCCCATATTGAAGTCTTCCACAGGATGCTTCCATACCAAGGTATCGGCATCACCCTCATACTTGATGACGGAAGCCAGGCCGTCCTTTTTGATCTCCTCGGTCTTCAGCCGCTCCGCCACATCGTTGACATGGTCGCACACAGGGCAGATATATGTAGTGGCACCCTTGACAGTATGCAGGCGAACGCCACACTGCTGGCAGCTAAATTCCACCGTCTTGTCCTGGTCGGCCATGGTGTTGATGGGCTCATGGCATACGGGGCACTTGGCGTCAGCGCCCTTGCTCTGGTCGAACACCACATCGTTACCGCAATGGGCGCAGACGCGGCTGGTCAGCTTATCGGTGCGAACATCGATGGTGTACCCACAGGCACAGTCGATTTTCTTTTTTGCAAAGAAGCCGGTCCTGGCTTCCACATATTTTCCGCAATGGGGACATTCCATGACAAATTTCGCCATATTCTTCTCTCCTCTTAATTGTTCGGAATTTTGATATTCGTCCAGTCAGATACATCGCACTGACCATGTCCGTTATAGCCCACAGCCACCACAGTGCCGTCGGCGCGCAGACCAATTGTGTGATTAGCACCAGCACGCATGGCCGCAACATTCACACTCAGCAACGGTAGTCCCCGGAAGGATTTCCAGGTCGCCGCCGCACATTTTACATTTGATAATGGCCATTATTTATGCTCCTGCCCGTCCGTGACGATTTCCATATGATTGATGGCAAATTCCAGACTCATGGTCAGGATTTCGTTGCGGTTTCTGCCGGTCATGGCCGCGATCCGGTCAATATCCTTCAGAAGATCCTTGGCCATTCGCATGGATACAATGGTGGTTTCTCCAGTATATTTCTTGGGAGAAATTTTTAATACAGGCTCAGACATAACGGTCCCTCCTAATTTATGATCTTATGCTACCATTGTAATACACTCGTATTTACTTTGCAAGTGTTTTTTGTGTAATACAACAAAAAAATACAGGAGACCGCCTTTTTCAGGTCAGTCTCCTGCTCTTGCGCAATCCAATTGGGTGCCCCCAAGCCGGGGATCAATCCTCATTGGTCAGTTCCATCGTGCAGATCACAAAATTCCATCCATCAAGACAGAAGCTGCCGCCGGTCACAGGCTGCTCCAGAGGGCGGCTCTGAACGAAGGTATCCGTTACCGTAACGAATACTTGCCGTCCCTCCCTTTCCACCAGATAAAACGCCTTATCGGTATTTCTTGTCTGGTCCAAGGAGCTTGTCCGGCAATCCGGCACAGGCGCTGCAAATTGCCCCAGATCCACCAATTCCTGCCGTCCCAGCAGGCTGTAGATCTTCCCGTCCGGGAATTTATCCCGCACCACCCGGTCTTTCCTGACCTTCTTGCAGCCCCGGCCATAGGCGGCAAGATTGTAGTCTTCCCGCATGGTCAGTTCATCTGTCACTTCTGCTTCATCCAGCAATTGGTCCACACTGACGTTCAAAAGCCGCGCCAGCATTTTCAAATTTCCCACATCCGGCAAACCCTTGTCCGTTTCCCATTTGGCAATGGCCGAACGGGATACCAACATCTTTTCTGCCAACTGTTCCTGAGACAGGCCGCATTTTCGCCTGGCCTCTCTTATTTTCTCTCCAAGGGTCATTTCCGTTCCTCCAACCCAGCTTTTTCCATTATTCTACACAACTTTGGCGTAAAAATCAATAAAGCGCATTGTTACGAACCGTGACGGGAGCCGTTTGCCCCTTGACAGCGCAGTTGCCCGGTGTTAGTATAATGGTAAATTATGAAAGAAAGGAGCAACCAAATATGTTGATGAATGTGATCTTTGTCCATACCGGAAGTATTGCTCCTTTGCGGTCAGTGTAGGCTTATTGCTTTGCTGTGTTTACAAGGGTGCAGGCTTCCGCCTGCACCCTTTTTTCATGCCCTGCCGTATGACCCAACTCATCAGAACGGAGAAACAACAATGAAACAACAAAAAACCTCCAAAAAACAAACCCTTTCGCTGCTGTGGCGCTTCTTAAAAGGTGCCAAGCGCTATTTTCTGATCACCATCCTGGCTGCCGCCGTTACCGCCCTGGCGGATATGATCCAGCCCCAGATCATCCGCGCCGCCGTAGACTGCGCATTGGGCGGCAAAGAGGGGGATTTCCCCGCTTTTGTTATGGATGCGGTGGAGCGTATGGGCGGTTTTGCCTATCTGGGCCAGCACCTGTGGATCATGGCGCTGGCTGTGCTCGTGGTGGCGCTGTTACAGGTAGCTTCCCAGTATGCTTTCCGGGTGTACAACACCAAGGCATCGGAAACACTGGTAAAAACCATGCGGGATCAGCTCTTTTCCCACATCCAGCATCTGCCCTTTTCCTGGCACATGAAAAACCGGACCGGTGACATTATTCAGCGCTGCACCTCCGACATCGACACCACCAAAAACTTCCTGTCCGAACAGCTGACTGCTGTTTTCCGCATTGCGCTGCTGCTCATTTTATCCATCACCTTTATGTGCGCCATGCATCCCATGCTTACCTTGATCGCCATGATCCCTACACCGGCAATCATCCTCTATTCCTTCCAGTTCCATAAAAAGATCCATGACGGTTTCGAAGCCTGTGACGAAAGCGAAGGCAAGCTTTCCGCCATGGCGCAGGAGAATCTCACCGGCGTACGGGTGGTGCGCGCCTTTGGGCGGGAACGGGCGGAAATCGAAAAGTTCGAAAAGCAAAACAACGACTACACCGCCCTGTGGGAGAAAATGGGCAAGACCCTCTCCCAGTTTTGGAGCACCTCCGACATTCTCTCCGGCATTCAGGTCATGCTGGTGGTGATCTTTGGCGCGGTATTCTGCGTCGGCGGCAGCCTCTTGGAAGGTGAGTATATCGCCTTTATTTCCTACAACGCCATGCTGGTCTGGCCCATTCGCCAGTTGGGGCGGATGATCTCCGAGCTGAGCAAGGCAGGCGTATCCATTGACCGGGTAGCCTACATCATGAACGCCCCTGCAGAGCAGGACGAACCGGATGCCGTGGATGCCCCCATGGACGGTGACATCTGCTTTGACCACGTTTCCTTCCACTATGAAAACAGTCCTGAAATTCTGCACGACATCCATTTTACCATGAAGGCCGGCACCACGCTGGGCATTCTAGGCGGCACCGGCAGCGGAAAATCCACGCTGATGCTGCTTCTGGACAAGCTCTACCCCCTGGAAGCAGGCTGCGGCCGGATCACCATCGGTGGCACGGACATCCGCAAGATCCGCACCCGGCATCTGCGCCGCAATATCGGCATGGTGCTGCAGGAACCCTATCTGTTCTCCCGCAGTATCGCAGAAAACATCGGCATTGCCTCAGCGGAACTGGATATACAGGCCATTCGCTCCGCTGCCCGGGCCGCCGCACTGGATGATTCCATCACAGCCTTCGCTGCCGGTTATGATACCATGGTGGGCGAACGGGGCGTCACCCTCTCCGGTGGACAGAAGCAACGGACCGCCATTGCCCGGATGCTGGCAAACGACACCCCCATCATGATTTTTGACGACTCCCTGTCCGCTGTGGACACCCAAACCGACGCAAAGATCCGCCAGGCAATCGAAAAGCGGTTTGGTAAGGCCAGCGTGATCCTGATCTCCCACCGAATCACCACATTGTCCGCCGCAGACAAGATCATCGTGCTGGATCGGGGCCGCATCGCGGAAGAAGGCACCCACGACACCTTGAAATCTGCCGGCGGCATTTATCAAAAAATATACGAAGCCCAGAGCGGCATTGCGGAGGTGAGCACCTGATGGAAAAACAAACCACCAAGCATCTGAAATTCTTTGGCATCGGTCTCATCGTTCCCTACCTGTCCAAGGTAAAAAAGCTGATCTTTCTGATGGTCTTTTTTGGCTTGACCGGCAGTCTGACCGATATTATCCTGCCTCTTTTCCAGCGCTACGCCTTGGATCATTTCATCAGGCAGGGCGTATTCGATACCGTCGTATGGTTTGTGGTGCTTTACCTGCTGACCATTTTGGCAGCGGCGGTATCCAACTATATTTCCTGCGCCTTGGCTATTATCATCGAAATGCGCACCAACCGTGAGCTTCGGCAGTTGGGATTTAACCATCTGCAGACCCTTTCCTTCTCCTATTTCAACCAAAACAGCGTGGGCTACATCCACGCCCGGCTTATGAGCGACACCTCCCGCATCGGCGGTCTGGTGTCCTGGACGTTGGTGGACTGCGTTTGGCGCATCAGTTATCTCATCGGCGCCATTGTGGTGATGCTCCTGCTCAGTCCCAGACTGACTGCCATGGTGCTCAGCATTCTGCCGCTGCTGACGCTGCTCTATGCCATCTTCCAGAAGCGGCTGATCCGGGTCAACCGGGAGGTTCGGGAAATCAACTCCCACATCACCGGCAACTTCAATGAGGGCATCACCGGCGCAAAAACCATCAAATCGCTGGCCATTGAAGAAAAGATGGAGCAGCGTTTCCGGGAGGAAACCCAGTCCATGCGGCAAAAAAGTGTACAGTCCTCCCGACTGCGGGGCTTGTTTGCCGGCACCATGAATCTGGCCTCCAGTGTTGCCCTGGCCATCGTGCTGTGGAAGGGCGGCTACATCGCCACAGAGGAGCTGGGCACCTTCTCCGTATTCATGTCCTATGCCCAGGGCATGATGGAGCCCCTGCGGTGGCTGGTGGACATCATTTCCGACCTCATCACTACACAGGTCAATATTGAGCGTTTCACAAATCTGTTGGCAGTCAAGTCCGATGTGGTGGACAGGCCGGAGGTCATCGAAAAATACGGCGATATGCTGCATCCCAAGCCGGAAAACTGGGAGGAATTGAAAGGTGATATTGAATTCAAGGATGTGACCTTCCGGTATCCCGATGGCGAGGAAACGGTGCTGGAGCACTTCTCTTTGAAGATCCCCTTCGGCTCCCATCTGGCCATCGTGGGCGAAACCGGCGCGGGAAAATCCACCCTGGTGAATCTGGTGTGCAGATTCTATGAGCCCACCCAGGGGCAGGTGCTGATCGATGGCAGGGATGCCCGGGAGCGCAGCCAGCTTTGGCTTCACGCCTCCATCGGCTATGTGCTGCAAACGCCCCATCTGTTCTCCGGCACAGTCCGGGAGAATCTGCTGATGGGCAATCCCAACGCGACCGATGCCCAGATCCGAGCTGCCATCCGGGCGGTTTCTGCTGAGGATGTGATCGCCCATTTGGAAAAGGGGTTGGATACGGATGTGGGTGAAGGCGGTGACCTGCTCTCCACCGGTGAAAAGCAGCTGATCTCCTTTGCCCGGGCGGTGCTGGCGGATCCGAAGATATTGATTCTGGACGAGGCCACCGCCTCTGTCGATACGCTGACAGAAGCGAAAATACAGGCCGCCATGGAATCTGTTACCGTCGGGCGCACCTGCCTGATGATCGCCCACCGTCTGTCCACGGTGCGAAACGCGGATATGATTTTGGTAGTCAGAAACGGCAAGATCGTGGAACAGGGCACCCACACGGAGCTTCTGAAGCTGCAGGGCTACTATTACGAACTATACACGCGCCAGTACGAAGAGGAAGCCACCGCCAAGGTCTTCGGCCGATAAGTTCCCTCCTTTCCCGCACAAAGCCATTAAAAAACTCTGCAGCCTTCCAGCGAAGGTTGCAGAGTCTTTTTTGCGTTATGCGGTTTTTTCGGTATAATACTGGGCCTGGGCGTTCCAAAGTGCATAGTACTTGCCGGTTTCATCGGCTACCAGTTCGGCATGGGTGCCGTGCTGAATGACACCGCCATCGTGGAACACAGCGATCTCGTCGCAGAATTTGCAACTGGACAAACGGTGGGAGATGTAGATAGCGGTCTTATCGCCTGCGATCTCATCGAATTTGCTGTAAATCTCCGCTTCCGCAATGGGGTCCAGGGCAGCGGTGGGTTCGTCTAGCACCAAAATGGAGCCATCCTTGTAGCGTGCCCGGGCCAGCATCAGCCGCTGTATCTCGCCGCCTGATTGGTCACATTCAGCAGCTGTGCCAAAGCCTCCTGGGTGATGCCCTTTTCTTTTCTGTACTGTGCGATTTTACTTCCTATGCTCATTGGTTTTTCCTCCTGTTGTTGTGTCGGCCGCAACAAAATCCTACGGTCATTCAGCAAAATCGTTCTTACAGTATCACGGTTTTGGTTGCAACATGGTCGCAGAACGTTTTATCGTGTTCCACGAACAAAATGGTGGGCTGGTATTCCAATAGAAGCGACTCGATCTGCATCCGGGAGATCACATCGATATAATTCATGGGTTCATCCCAGATGTGCAGGTGCATGGGTTCGCAAATGGATTTGGCCAGCAGCACCTTTTTCTTCTGCCCGGCGCTTAAAGCAGACATATCCTTTTCCATCCGGACTTTCGGCACATCCAGCTTACTAAGCATGGCAAGGAACAGACTCTCGTCAATGCCCGCGTTCCGGGCAAAGTCGGTCAGCTTGCCCCGCAAACCGGAGGTATCCTGATTAACATAGGAAATCTTCAGCCCGTTTCCCAGCCAAAGCTGGCCTGTATAGGGGATCTCCTCACCGCACAGCAGCTTGATGATGCTGCTCTTGCCGCTGCCGTTGGCCCCCTGCAGCGCAATGCGGTCGCCCATTTGGATGGTGAAGCTGATATTCTCGCAAACTGGCCCATCGCCATAATCGATGGTCACATCTTTCAGTTCTGCCAACCGTTTGGTGTGGAACGGCGTCTGGAAGATCTTTAAAGCATCGCTGCGTTCGATGTTTTTCAGAAGCTTGGACTTTTCCTCGATGGCAGCCGTTTGGCGTTTTTCAATGGCCTTGGACCGAGTCATCATTTTTTCTGCCTTGTGGCCGATATAGCCCCGATCATAGGCATGCTCGCCAATTTTTGTGGCCTCCACCCGGTCAGACCAGCTTGCCTTCTCCCTGGCAGTTTCCTCCAGGCGGGAGATCTCCTTTTTCAGCTTCTCGTTTTCTGCCTGCTCGAAGGCATCCTGCCGCTCCTTATTCTCCCACCAGGTAGAGAAATTCCCCTTACAAACCTGGATATCCGACTTATTGATGGACAGGATATGATCCACACAGCCATCCAGAAACGCCCGGTCGTGGGACACCAGAATGAAGCCCTTCTTGCTGCCCAGATACCGGCTCACCAGTTCACGCCCCCGGATGTCCAAATGGTTTGTCGGCTCATCGATCAGTAAAAAGTTATTTTCTTTAGAGAACAGGACCGCCAGCTGCAGCTTGGTTTGCTCGCCGTTGCTGAGGGTTTCATAAGGCCGGTACAGCACATCCTCATCCAACTGCAGCTTCGCCATCTCCCGGGTCACACGCCAGTATTCGTACTCCGGATGCATGGCCTCCACCGCATCCATGGCAAGGCTGCCGCGATCCTCCACATAGTACGGAAAATAGGAAAATTCCACCGAAGCGGAAATACTGCCCCGGTATTCATACTTTCCCAGAAGCAGGTTCAAAAAGGTGGTCTTTCCCCGGCCGTTTCTGCCGGTGAAGCCCAACTTCCAGTTGGTGTCGATTTGAAAATTCACATTCTCGAAAATGTTTTCATAGCTGCCGTCATAGGCAAAGGTTAAATTCGTTACATTGATCAGTGACATAAGTGCCCTCCAATAATCAAAAGATGGCCGCAGGAAGGCATCCCGCAGCCATTAATGCGCACATTTCCCCTATGGGCACAATGCACCTATCTCAGGCTGAAAAAATCCACACTTCCTGCTTTTCGGGCACAGCAAAGCGAAGCGACGGTGCCGCCGCTTTTGGCTGTAAGCCCAAATCATCAGCAAGAAGTATTGCGCATTCTTTCAACTCCAATCTGTTCTTTTTTGTTATTATAGCAGAACAGGTCTGTCTTTTCAAGTCCCAGCTCACCATTTATAGAAAAATTGCGGACAGGTTATCGTGCTGCAGTGCCGCTTGCTCGCACTGGTTCAGCGTATCGGCTGGCAAACGGCTCCAAAGCCGGTCCAAGACTGCATCCTCAAAGCCTGCCATGATCTGATTTTCGATCCACAGAATATTCAGATAAAAGATACCCCTGTCGACTCCATGAATATCCTCTGGCGGTGAAATCAGGATGGATATGCTGTTTACTTTCGTTATATAGACACTTATCCGTGGTCTTTCAGTTGCCGCAGCAGGATTTCCAGCTCCGCATCGGCACGGAATTTCATGCCGTCGAATTGCAAAAACTCTCCGGTAGCCGAGCCGATACTTTGGCAAAAATCGATCGCCCCCAGCACATCAGGATGCTCCATGGAATAGCCGAAGCCAAAAAGAAAAGACAGATCGGGGCGATTTTGGCGCAGCCATTCATAGAACCGCTTTGCGTAGGCCTCGCTGCGTTTATAGTCCACGCCGCCGACCTTGCCGTCATAGGACAGCAGGCAGTACCGGCAGCGGTTCTCGCAGGGCACGCATAAATTCATCACATTGATGGACACCGTTTTCATCGATTACTCCTTTTTACAACTGCGTTCTGTACCCCGCAGGATGCTTTCCCGGACACTTTGTTACGACGGCTTCGCCGTCGCCGCCCTCTTCGAGTCCCATATCTGAATTCCATACCAAAAAGAAAACCCATCCGTTCGGATGGGTTTTCTTTTTGGTGGACGATATAGGACTCGAACCTATGACCTTCCGCACGTCAAGCGGATGCTCTAGCCAGCTGAGCTAATCGTCCAGGCGCCTGAGTATTATAGCGCGGGCATTGCCATTTGTCAAGCCTTTTTTCTGCTTTTTTTGAAAAATTTTCAACCGGAAACGCCGTCCAGGTTTTGTTCCCCTTGGAAGCGGATCTCCAGTCGGTTTGGCAGGCAGACGATCTGCGCGCCACTGGCACAAAATCCCCGGTCCATGCAGTAATGATCCGGGCAATCGGCATGGGTTACAGCGATCTTCCCACCCTTAACCGTGATCACATTCATGCCCCGCTGGGTTTGCACCGTCACCTGCCGATCCTCGGACAGCGGCAAGGTGTACAGCAGTTTGCCTTCCGACCAGATCTCGGCATAAGCCGCATCCTCACCGGGCCAGAGCAGCCACAGACTCAGTCCCACGCTCACTGCCAGCAAAGCCGCGATCAGCAATATCCAGAATTTAGTTTTCACGGCGGATCACCTCGTATTCGCAGCCGGAAAGCCAAGCGCCCTCCGTGGCATAGATGGTTCCATCCTGCAGAACAAATACCGCCTCAAAAGGATAATAGGTGCTCTCACGCCAGAATTTCACCGCTTCCTCCAAGCCCATGACGAACAAGGCTGTGGACAAGGCATCCGCAGTCGCACCGTACTGATAGATGACCGTCACAGAAGAAAGTCCACTGTCTGCCGGCATACCTGTTTCCGGGTTCAGGATATGGTGATAGCGCACCCCATCCTGCTCAAAATACCGCTGATAGTCGCCGGATGTCACCACGGCCATGCTGCCGCTGATGAGCAAAGTGCCCAGCGGATCGCCCCCATTGGGGTTCTGAATGCCGATCCGCCATTGATCCCCATTGGATTTTCCCCGGTAGGTCTGAATATTGCCGCCCAAGTTCAGGATTGCCCGATCCACATGGTAATTATCCAGAACCGCTACCGCCAGCTCACTGGCATAGCCCTTGACGATTGCGCCCAGATCCCATTTGGGCGTTTCCTTTGCCGCAGTCAGCTCCGCTGCGGTGGGCACCCGGTAGGCATCGTCATAAAATCCCCACCGCGCAATCACATTGCCCAGTTTCGGATCAAATGCGCCGCCCGTGTCATTTTGCAATTTCACCGCCCGGTCAAGAAATGCCTGCTGGTCGGCATCGGGTGTCCCCTCTCCCCTGTTTAGCGCTGACAAAAGGGAATCTTCATCGGTGGCAGACCATATTTTTTCCAGCTCAGTCAACATTTCCACGATCGCATCCGCGGCATATTCCCGTTGGGGACCCCAGACCTGAATGTCCATCACCGTGTCCATACAAAAAACAGTCCGTCGGGCACAGGGATCCAAAGCATTGCAGCCCACCAGCATTGCGATGATCAACAAAAACGGCAGGATTTTCTTCATATCAGCGCCCTCCTTTCTTTTCTCCCAGTATACCAAAAAAGCATACAAAACGCAATTGTGATTTTTTGCCGTCGTGTTGCTTCAAATTTTCGTTTATCGTTCCCCTATTCGGTCATTGCGAGGAGCCGAAGGCGACGTGGCAATCCCCCGGTTAGGGGGGGGATCGTATTGAAAAGTACTATCTAAAACCTTTGGGGATCGCCACACCAGCGTGCGCGCTGGTTCGCGATGACCATTCTATCGGAACGATAAATCCCAAATTGGCAACTGCGCAGTGAGTGGTAAATAGCTCGCCCGCTGACCATGTTCGGTCAGCGGGCGTTTTATCTTACAGTTCCTTCACATCCAGAGCGCAGCGCAGCACGTGCTTGGCACAACGCTGCATTTCACCCAGGGTAATACCCTCGGGCTGACCGTAGGTCTTCAGCAGCGTTCCATCTGGTCTGCGGATGGGAATATAGCCACCGCCGGGCATCAGCACGTCCACGCCGGCGCGAACCCGGTAGGCCTGATCCCGCATGGCAGGAAATTCCGGGCTGCGGCTGGACTGCATCCACCAGTCGGTGACCACGTTGCCCTGATAGCCCCATTCTCCGCGTGCTATGGCAGTAACCAGATCATAATGGTAGTGACCCCAGACACCGTTGATCTTATTGTAGCTGGTCATCAGATTTTTGGGGGCGGATTCTTTGATGCAGATCTCAAAGCCCTTCAGATAAATTTCCCGCAGGGCACGCTGAGAAACCACAGAATCATTGGTGTTGCGGCGATACTCCTGATTATTGCAGGCAAAGTGCTTGGGGCAGGCAGACAGACCGCCGCTTTGGATGCCCCGCACCACCGCCGCCGCGATTTTGCCTGTCAGGTAGGGGTCTTCGGAAAAATACTCGAAGTTTCTGCCGCACAGGAGATTGCGATGGATATTCATGCCGGGTGCCAGCAGCACATCAGAGCCCCGCAGCGCCATTTCCTCAGCAGTCTTGGTCATCAGCTTTTCCAGCAGCGCAACATCAAAGGTGCTGGCAAGCAGGGTGCCGATGGGCATCAGGCTGCACGAATCATATAGCCGAATACCGGAGGGTCCGTCTGTGGTGACCACAGGCGGTATTCCCTTTTCCCGCAGGGACTCGGTCACGCCGCCAAAAATACCCGCATTGCCCTTGGCGCCCAAGGGGTGATCCATCACATAGCCGCCACGGGTAATGGCCTCCAACTCTTCCAGAGAAAGCTGTGCCACAAAGGCATCCAGGTCTACCCTGCCCTCTTTTACATCCTTCAGCTTCCAGCCCAGATCACCGGTCTGAGGATGGCCTGTAGGCAGATTCTCCAAAATGCGGGCCTTCCTATCCACCGTTCCGGGCTGGGCCTGACGGGTAACAGCGGTTATGCCGTCACTGTCCTCCCGGGCTGCCAGAATCGGAAACGCGTATTGGGGCGCAGCAGCTTCGCTGAGGCAGGCAAACACCCGATTTTCTTCCACCTGCAAGGTTTCGATCTGCTTGGCGCTGCGCACATCGCCGCCCAGGAAGAAGCGGTAAGTACCAGCCTGCATCACGTAGCAATTCTGATTGCCGGTCAGACCGGCTTCATCAAAAGAGGCCAATTGCTCTTCCGAAACCGTCAGCAGCAGTGTATCCTGCTGACCGGGCTGCAAACAGCTTGTTTTTCCAAAAGCCACCAATTCCCGCACAGGATTGCCCAGCTTGCCACAGGGCTTTTGCAGATACAACAGCACCGTTTCCTTGCCGGGCAGACTGCCGGTATTGGTAACCGTCACCTGCCACTGCTGCTGTCCTGCCGGGACTGCTTCTTTGCTGAAGGTGGTATAGGACAGGCCGTAGCCGAAGGGATAGCGCACCTTGTCTTTCCCAAAGGTTTCAAAGTAACGATAGCCCACATAAATATCTTCCCAGTATTCATTGCGCTTCTTGCCACCGAAGTAAGGGGCAGAGGGATAATCCTGATAGCGATTGGCGACCGTATCCGTAAGCCGACCGGAGGGCGTAGCCTTACCGCACAGCAGATCTGCTGCCGCATGGCCACTCTCCATACCGCCCTGCCACAAAATCAGCACCGCACCGAAGCTGTAATCGGACAGGAAGGACAAATCCATCACCGCGCCGATATTCAGCAGCAGCACTGCATCGGGAAACTGCTCCGTAACCAGGTGCAGCATCCTTTTCTCGTCCTCGGTCAGATAGAAGCTGCCGGGCTGCAGAAGATTTTCCCGATCCTCACCGCAGGCACGTCCCAGAATGATCACTGCCTGGTCGGACTGCTTTCTTGCTTTTTTTACCAGCACTTCCGACAGGGGCATCTCCGGGTAATGCCGGGGCCAGGAGCCCCAGCTTCCGTGGTCGATGGGATGCTCCCGGTCAAATTTTTCGTATTTTTTGGCCAGAGGCTCATACAGCTCCAGATCCGCACATTGTCGCAGACCCTGCAGCAGGTTCACGGCATAGGGCATATTCACATCGCCGCCGGAGCCGTAGCCGGTGTAGAAATGGTTTACCTGCACCCGGCCGAATACGGACACTCTCGTTCCCTTTTCCAGCGGCAGTACCCTGTTTTCCAGCAGAACCGCGCCCTCGGCAGCCACCTGCCGCAAAATTTCCGGCATACCGGGCATCACCGTTTTGACCGGGTTGTGGTGACCCTCGCCTTGCGGCAGCGCGCCTGCCCAACGCAGCACAGAGTTAACGACCTTATCTTTTAGTTTCATAGTATCACTTCCTGTGAATCAGCTGTTCTGCCGGGCTTTGTTCAGCTTATCCGCCTTGCAGAATAGAATGTAACCGATGATAAACAGCACTACCAGCACGCTGACCGCCAGATTGGCATTCTGCAGCTGCAGGCCGAAAAGATTCACCTGCACGTCGGCGGTGATCTGGTTGATAAAGCCCACAAGCGCCATGCCGAAGAAAGACGCACCCTTACCGCAGATGTCCATCAGGCCGTAGAACTCGCCGCTCTGCTCTGTAGGAACGATCTTACCGAGATAGGAACGGCTCAGCGCCTGGATGGCACCCTGGAACATACCCACCATGGTCGCCAGCAGCCAGAATTGCCACTGGCTGACAAGGAACACGGCAAACAATGTGATGCAGGTGTAGCAGATGATGCAGATCTTCATCAGCTTGGCGCTGTCATGCTTGGCAGACAGCTTGCCGAACAGAATCGCACAGGGGAAAGCCACGATCTGGGTCAGCAGCAGCGCCAGCAGCAGTCCGGTAGTATCCAAGCCCAGATCCGTGCCGTAGGCCGTAGCCATGTCAATGATGGTATATACGCCGTTGATAAAGAAGAAGAAGGCGATCAGATAGACAAAAATGTGCTTTTGCTCCTTGGCCTTGCGGAAGGTATCACCCAACTGACGGAAGGCATCACGTATGGGATGCTTGCCCCGGTCTACGTAAGCCGTCTGCTTATAGCGTCGCAGCAGCGGCAGGGTGAACACAGCCCACCACACAGCCGTAATGATAAAGGCCAGCATCATGGCCATGGTGGTACTGATACCGAAGCTGTCGCCAAACAGCACCAGCACCAGACAAATCACAAAGGGGATCACGGAGCCGATATAGCCCCAGGCATAGCCCTGGGTGGAAACATCGTCAATGCGGTCTTCAGTGGTAACTTCCGGAAGCATGGAATCATAGAACACCAGGCTGCCATTAAAGCCAACCTTACCAAGAATAAACACACCCAAAAACACCAGCCAGTGCTTCGCCAGGCCCAGGGCGGCACAGCCCAGAACGCCCAGCAGCACAAAGGCCACAAACAAAGGCTTTTTATAGCCCTTGCGGTCGGACAGGGTACCGCAGATGGGGCCGATCAGGGCAACCAATACAGTGGCGATAGAGCCGGCATAGCCCCAATAGCTCAAATACATATTCTCATCCACGCCACCGGCGGTAGCCAGGGCATTGAAATAGATGGAAATCAAGGTGGATGCCAGCAGCGTAAAGGCAGAGTTACCTACGTCGTACAGAATCCAACTTTTTTCCAGTTTGGTCAGTTTCTTTTTCTCTTTCATATTCCAACCTCTTTCCGGCACACAGATGCCAATATCATTGTATAACAGTCTCCGGGGAAAATCCAGTTTTTTTACACGCGATTATCAGTTTTTTTACACTTGCAAATAAGTTTTTAAAAATTTTTCATTTTTATAAAACCGATCGCCCTTCATTTCCCCCTAATAGACAGAAGGGCACAAAACCCAACAATAAAACAAAGGAGTTTACGACTATGAAAACCTACAACACTTATGAAAACTGTGAAACCGCGACTATCGCTTGCTCTGCCGGCGATAAAAAGAAAATCATCACCCGGCTGACCGTTGTTGGTCTGACCGTCCTGCTGGGTCTGGTCCTGTCTGTTTGCACCCTGTTCTCCGATGGCTTCAGCAGTGCCTACGCCGCCTTCGGCACAACGCTGTGCATTGCTCCGCTATTCTGGGGCTTTGCGAAGTGGTGGGGATTCATGTGGCCCCGCTCCAAGCGTCTTGCCACCAAGTTCTGGAATCTGACCATTCCTCTGACTCTCATCGCCCTGGCGATCAAGGTAATGGTTTGGATCTGGATGGCTATGATCCCCGTAATGCTCTATTTTGTGGTTCTGGCTCCCGTCATAGGACTGCTCCAGGTGTTGGCCTCCCTGCCCTGCCAGTGGCTGATGGAGTTTCTGTTTCTGCTGCTGTGCGGCGCTGTGCTGGTCTTCATGCTCCTGATCGACATCAGCAAGCTGCGGGGACTGTGCTGGAAGGAAGTTCTCCGCGCCAAGCTTTGCAAGACCTAATGGCGCAAGGAGGGGCCAGCAATGAAAGATATTTTGGCCACACTGTTATTTTATCTGTTCTCCGAAGATAAAAAAGCGCACCCCATTCCCGCGCAAACGGCTTCCCGCCTGTGTTTGGCAATCAGGCGCCATATTCCTTCCGCCGATTCTCCGAAAAAGGACTGATCCAGGCTTGCATCCCGATCCTTTGGCCGCTATAATGAGTTCAGAAAGAACATTTACCCCTAATCCGGAAAGAGAAAAGAGGATCGGTATGGGAAAAGAGAACATGATATCCCTGGTTACCCGTGCTCAGAGCGGCGACCAAGCCGCTCTGCAGGCGCTTTTGGAAGGTTGCTACCAGGATCTGTATTACTTTGCCTACAAGACAGTAAAAAACGAAGATCTTGCCTGCGATATCACCCAGGAAAGCTGCATTGAGATTATGACCACCCTGGACAAGCTGCGAGAGCCTGCCGCATTCGCAGTATGGGCGAGGCGGATCACCTACCATCAGTGCACCCGGCATTTCCGGGAAACCAAAGAAGTTCAGGTGGAAGAAAACGAGGATGGAGAAACCATTTTTGACCGCATTGCGGATGAAAGCGAAAACTCCATGCCGGAGCAGGTATACGAAAACAAGGAGTTCCGGCAGATCATGCAGGAATTGTTGGATTCTCTGCCCGCCGAGCAGCGCTCCGCTCTGCTGCTGTATTACTTTGAGAAGCTGTCGGTCAAGGAAATTGCCGACATTCACGGTACAACGGAAGGTACTGTCAAAAGTCGGCTGAACTACGGGCGAAAAGCTGTAAAAGCCAAGGTAGAGGACTACGAAAAGAGGAACAACATCCGGCTTCACAGTTTCGCCTCCCTTCCCCTGCTGCTGTATTGGCTGTTCCGGTTGGGTGCGGAAGAAGCATCCGTCGATGCCGCCACCGCTGTGGGTACCGCGGTGGCCACCGCAAGTCCTGCCGCCTCCGCTACCGCAAGCACCACCGCGGCAACCGTGGCAGGCAAAGCCGCATCCTCTTTCCTGGGCAAATGTGTGGCCGGTTTACTGGCAGCTACTGTGGCAGTCGGTACGGTTTGGGGCGGTGCAGAACTGCTCCAGCATCTGCAAACCAAGAATGAGAGCGCTACTTCCACACAGCCCGGCGCAAGCGAAACCGTCCATGTCCACGATTACGCCCAAGACTGGCAACGAGACGATGCAGGTCATTGGCACGTCTGTGACTGCGGTGAAACCACCGACTATGACGCCCACACCCAACAAGACGGTGTTTGCACCGTCTGCCAACGCAAGCTTTTCAGCATTGGACTGGCCTACAATTACATCCCCGACTTAGACTGCTACGAACTGGCCGGAATCGGAAACTGCACAGACACGGAAATCATCGTCCCCGCCGAGCACCAGGGACTGGCTGTGCGCACAATCGCGGTGGGAGCCTTCGCCGGGAACACGCAACTTGTCAGCATCCACTTACCGGATACCATTACGGAATTGGGAAACTATGCCTTCGAAGATTGCACGAATCTGCAGCACGTACAGCTGAGCAATGGCCTGACATACATTTCCTGGCACGCCTTCTTCGGCTGCACCTCACTGACGGAAATCAAAATTCCCGACGCGATTACTTTTCTTGACGACAGCGCCTTTGAAGGCTGTACTTCACTGGCCGGCGTCTCCCTGCCGGACAGCGTCACCACTCTGGGTAACCGTGTTTTCCGCGGCTGCGATTCACTGCAGCAGATCAAACTACCCGACAGCATCACGGCCATCGGCACAAACACATTTGAAAACTGTAGCGCTTTGCAAAGTGCCATCCTTTCCGACAATCTGGCATTGGTGGGAAACTACACATTCTCAGGCTGTTCCTCCTTGAAGGAAGTATGGCTTCCCGAAAACGCAAAGCTGATCGACGCTTACGCATTCAGTCAATGCCAGTCGTTAACGACCATTCATTTTGGAAGTCAGCTGGAGGTTATCAGCATTTGGGCATTTGTCGACTGTATCGCTTTGACCGAGGTCGTCCTTCCCTCCGGCGTCACCTGTATTGACGGTTATGCCTTTTACGGTTGTTCCTCACTGCGTGCAATCACGGTTCCCAAAAGCATCAACCAAATCGGTTGCAACGCATTCAGCGGTTGCTGCGCTTTGACCGACATTTTCTATGGTGGAGATATGGCAGCGTGGCACACCATCGATCGATACACCGCCTTAACAGGATCCCGGTGGAACGCAAATAGCGGTGAATTCACCGTTCATTGCGCAGACGGCAATATCCCCAAATCAGAGGCATAGGTTTTTCCCCAGATTGGCATATAACAAAGCACAGCCGCCGACCAAAAGTCGGCGGCTGTTCAGAGTGTCAAAAAAGTCGCCAAACGTTAAAATGCAGGTTAGCAAAAAGGGATTCTCCCAAAGCCTTCTCCTCGAGGAGAAGGTGGCAAAAATCTTTGATTTTTGACGGATGTGGTGGGGAAAATCCTTGCTGCGCAAGG
>JAZRBW010000087.1:0-8844 GCA_045635305.1 Faecousia sp.
AATCCTGTATCTAAAACCTTTGGGGATTGCCACGTCGCGTGAATCAAGGTATGATTGCCCCCGGCAATCATTTATATTTGGATGCGCTGCGCGCAGCACCACGCTCCTCGCAATGACAGTTCTATTGTAAACAACAATTTACCGCATTACAGTTCTTTCATGATTTTCTCGATTGCCGCGGGCAGGTCTTTGGGGTCGTGGCAAAAATGCTTTGCGCCGGCAGTGCGGAGTTCTTCCTCCTCCCGGAAGCCCCAGGTGACGGACAGGCACGGTACACCTGCATTTTTCGCTGTCAAAATGTCCACATCGCTGTCGCCTACATAGACACAGCGCGCCGCACCGATGGCTTCCATCGCCTTACACACCATATCGGGAGCCGGTTTGCGGGGGCAATCGGTGCTTTCGCCCCGGGCATAGAGGCTGGGAAAATAGATTTTTGCCAGTTCCTTCACCGCCCGGTCCGGCTTGTTGGACACCACCGCCAGAGGGTATTTTTCTGCCAGCACCGCCAGCGCCTGGGGGATGCCGTTATAGGGTTTTGTCAAAATGTCGCAATGGGCTGCATAGTAGCTTTGGAAGGCCGCCAGCACCGGCACAGGATCCGCGCCCTGGGGTACCGCCTGGCGAATCAGCCGCTCAGCGCCGTTGCCAACAAAGCGGCAGACTTCTTCCAACGTACGCTCCGGGTATCCAAACTGCCGCAGAACATGGTTGGTAGCAGAATGCAGATCTCCCAGCGTATCCAGCAATGTGCCGTCCAGATCAAATAAAACAGCGGTTTTCATGTCACACTCCCCTGCCCTTGATGACCCGGATATCCTCGCCCAGGAAGGGCACACGCACATAGTTGCCCCGCAAACGGGAGGCGATCTGCCGATTGTAGCGCATTGCGAACTCCTCGGAGGTAAGGTTGGTGGAAATAATGGTGGGTCTGCCTGCCTGGATGCGGTCATTGATCAGGCTGTAGAGTGCAGAGGTGGTAAACTGACCGGGCATCTCGGTGCCCAGATCATCCACGATCAGCAGATCGCAGGCCAGGTACTTATCGCACTCCCGGCGAGCCTGCTCGTCATTGGCGAACTTGGCCCGTTCCATTTTGCCAAACAGGTGACCCGCAGTCTCATAGACCACCGAATAGCCGCTATCCGCCACCGTACGGGCAATGCAGGCGGACAGGAAGGTCTTGCCCAGACCCGTATCACCGGAGAACAGCAGATTGGGAGACTTTTCCGAGAAGCTATAGGCATACCGACGGCACAGCTGGAAGGTCTTTTCCATCAGCGCGCGGATGCTGTCCCGCTCCGGGTAATAATCCAGGCGGAATTGCTCAAAGCTTTCCCGGCCCACATTCAGGAAGGTCAGTTCCTTCTTCTGCTCCTGACGGCACAACTCCCGCAGGCATTCGCACATGGTGCTTCCCACATAGCCGTTTCCGCCGCAATGGTCGCAAATGGGGCTGTCGTCCAGGTAGCCCTCTTCAAAATACATGGCCACCAATTCGTTGCGCTCATGCTGCAGCGCCAGGTTTTCCCGTCTGGCTTGCTCCAGCAGTTCCATGGGATCCGCCCCCTGCATAAATGCAGCCTGGGCAGCCATGGCCATGGTGGCCCGCAGCTGCCGGTCGATTTCCTTCAGCCGGGGAATCCGGTCATAAGCATTTTGCAGATGCTCCCGGTTTTCCGATTCTCTATCCTCTTTTGCCATGGCAAGTCTTGCCCTCGCACGGCTCAATACTTCAGCACTGTATGCCATCGTTATCCCTCCCGCAGCATTCTTTCAATGGCTGCCTGTTCATCGCTGTCCACTTTTCGGTCAGTGTTGCGGGCAGCATTGCCCTTTTGGTCACCCTTGCGGACCTGCTCTGCAGTTTTGTAGCCCGCTTCTTTCCAGCGCAGCAGAATCTTGTGCATATAATTCCAGTTGAGCCCACCGGTATTGAGGCAGGTGCGCTCGTAAGCCATGCGGATCATTTCGTCCTCGAAGCCCATTTCCAGCCATCCGCGGGCGTACTTTTCTTCTGCGGCAGTCAGGCTGCGGCCATGGATCTGCAGCAGGCGCATCAGTCCTGCCATGCGGCTGTGCAGCACATTCTGTCTGTGGATAAAAGCCGCCGCAGCTTCCAGGGTATCGATCCCCTGCTCTGCCCAGGCGTAGGCCTCTTTCTCGATGGTGCGCAGGGCAGGATTGCGAAGATTGCCACGGATGCGTGCCCGTTCCTGGCAGTAGCTGACCAGCACGCAGATCACATCCTCCGGCAGCCCCAGATACCGCACAAAGGACAGCAAAATTTTCAGCTCCTCCGTAGTCAGCGTGCGACCCAGGCGGCGCTGGACTTCGCCGTACAGGCGGCGGAAGCCGGGATCGGTCTGCATACATTGCAGCACATCCTGCTCGGTATAAACCGGGGGTTCGCCGGTCAGCACAGCCGTCCTGGGCATTTCCTGCCACAACCCCAGCTGACGCAGTGTCGCAACCGCGCAGCTCAGCTTGGTTTCATTTATGCGCAGCAAAGCGGCGGCATCCGATAAATCGTTGCCGCTTTTTAAGAATATGTACAAAAGAGCCGCATCACCGCTGGCGGTGCCCAGCAGTTTCTGGGCCTCCTCCCGGGAAATCTCGATGGGAGCTATGTTCATGGTATTCTCCTGAATAGTTTGTCATTTGGGGTCATTATAGCACAGTTTTTGCCGCCGGGCAACGATTGCCGCTTAAGAATTTTGCAGAAAAAAGTCCCACTCTTTTGGATGGATACAGTATCTTGTGGCCTAGTACGCAAAATAACACTAATGCGAATTGGGATTTATCGTTCGCCCCGTAGGGGCCGATGCCCACATCGGCCCCTACGGCGTATACAAACAGAGCGATAAACGAAAATTTGAAGCATCGATTGCACCAAAAAGGCGCTGCCGGTTTGGCAGCGCCTAAAGGATCATTTTTATACCAAAGTCAGCACAGTTGCGTAGACACGGTCGGCAGCTTCGCAGACCTGCTTCACCAGAGCCTCGCCCTTGGCGCGGTAGTCTTCCGCCAGTTCCTTGTTCTTGAGGGAACCGATGTTGATCAGCACATTGAGCCATGCGCCCTGCACAGCGGTGCGCAGTGTCAGCGCGCCCACGCCCAGATCGGAAGCAGAAGCGGTATTGAAGCGGCCCAGCAAAGATTCGGTCAGCTCGATGGTTTCGGCGGCCAACTGCATCATCTCAAAAGGTGTGGCGGTGCAGCCTTCCAGACCCTTTTGAATGGCAGCGGAGCGGGCAGCCTTCTCCTCATCGGTGGTCTTGGGCATGGAAAAGGCATTGCTGACCACCATGAAGGCGTCGGTATCCCGATCCATCACATCCAGAAACTTGGCCTGCAGAGTCTCAGCTTTCACCATCACTTCCAGGATGGACTCGCGGTGCTCAGCGAAAGCCTTCTTGCCCTCGGTCAGGCGGCAGACCATTGCGGTCAGGGCAGCGCCCAGAGCACCGGCCAGCGCAGCGGTGGAGCCGCCGCCGGGTGCGGGAGCATCGGAGGCCAGAACATTAGCAAACTCGGTTACATTCATTTCAGCCAGTTTCATAGCGTTCTCCTTATTCCAGACCGATCAGATGGTACTCCATGGCCTGCTTGCGGCCATCGAAGTTTTCCAGCTTCAGATAGTACTCAGCGCAGTCGATCAGTGCCTTGGCGGGGGTCAGACCCACCAGCTCGGAGCCGATGATGCGGGCGCCGTAGCGGTCAGCCAGGGCACGGACCATCTCAAAGACATAGTAGATGGGGGTGCCTTCGTAGTTGACCAGGTTCATGGAAACCTGAGCGATGTTGCGGTCCTCCAGCATAACGCCAATGGCCTTGCAATACTTGAAGCCGCCGTTGCGCTCGCGGATGGCCTTGGCGATCTTGTTGGCAACCTCAATATCGGAGGTATCCAGGTTGATGTTGTAAGCGATCAGGGGCATACGGGCGCCGATGGCCACGATACCTGCGGTGGGATGGATCTTTCGCTCACCAAAGTCGGGAGCCCATTCGGGCTGCAGCAGCTTTTCGGGCATACCCTCGAACTGGCCGCTGCGGCACTTGGCAAGGTTGGTACGATGGGGCGCGGAAGCGGAATCCTCATACAGGAAGGAAGGCACGCCCAGCTCGTCCCAAATGCGCTTTGCCAGCCGCTTGGAAATTTCCACACACTCCTCCACGGTCATGTCCATGGTGGGGATGAAGGGGATGACGTCGGTAGCGCCCATGCGGGGATGCTGGCCCTTATGCTTGGTCATATCGATCAGCTCGGTGGCCTTCTTGGTCATCTGGAATGCTACTTCCTCGATGGCCTCAGGAGAGCCCACCATGGTGAAGACGCAGCGATTGTGGTCGCCGTCGGTCTGGACGTCCAGCACGGTACAGCCAGGAACAGAGTTTGCTACGTCCACGATCTGCTGGAAGACAACAGGATCCTGCTCCTTGCTCACAGAAAAATTAGGTACACATTCAACAAGCTTTGCCATTGAAATTTTCCTCCTAAATAATTGTTATTATTTGCGGCGCAAGCCGCCCAAAGGCTTCTCCTTGAGGAGAAGCTGTCAAAATTGGCCCTTCGGAACCGATTTTGACTGATGTGGTGTGCAATACCGCCTTTCGTTCATGAGAACCTTTCGGCGAATTCGCAACAAGTCAACGCCGCTTCGCGGCTACACCACACCCGCCCCTGCGGGGCACCCTCTCCTCTAGGAGAGGGCTTTTCTCAGAAAGCTTCAGGTGATTCCATATGTCTTCACACACACCACCAAAGTTCCGGTTTACATCGGAATTGGCATACCGAAGCACGGTTAGTCCCAGGGATTGCAAATATGCATCCCGCAAGGCATCTGCCTGCTGTCCTTCCACATCAAAGTGTTGAGAACCGTCCAACTCAATCACAATTTTGGCTTCCGCAATATAGAAATCCACAATGTAATTCCCAATCACTTTTTGACAGTGAACCATAATTGGCAAAGTTTTCAGGAAATCATACCAAAGATGCCGTTCTTCTTTGGTCATATGCTTGCGAAGTGTTTTGGCATTTGCCGTCAGCTTTTCATTATGGGTTGTATTCATATTTTGTTAGATAAACAGTTTTACGAAATCCCAAATCGCATTCCGTCCCCACAAAATTCCAAGAATGAGAAAAACAACAGCTGTGCCGCGTTCTCTGCGCCAGTAAACCACTGTCTGGCATCCTATTGCAAGTGCTGCAAATAGTCTTGATATTTCATACGCATCAAACGAGATTGCCAAAACACCAAACAAAGCCAAGATATCTAACACGAAGAATACCAACAAAGGGCCAGCTAACACATAGGTTGCCACCGCAAATTTCTTTTCGTATGGCAGCATTTCCTTCCAGCGTTCTTTCCATTTCTTCATAGCCAGCCTCCTTTTTGCGGGGGTGGGGCATTTATTTTACCACCTTACCCGCCTTGATGACGGACTTGACCAAATTGCTGCCGAAGCGGTAGCAGATATAGTTCAGGTCGGGAGCATCCCAGATGACCAGGTCGCCCTGCTTGCCGGGCTCGATAGAGCCAACCTTATCTGCCATATCGATGGCAGCGGCGCCGTTGAGGGTCACGGCAGTCAGCACCTCTTCCGGGGTCAGCCGGTACTTCAGGCAGCCCAGGTTGATGACGAACTGCATATTCAGGCACGGGCAGGAGCCTGGGTTAAAGTCAGTAGCCATGGCTACCGGCACACCGGCCTTGACCATATCCCGGGCAGGCGCGAAGGTAGCACCCAGGTTGAAGCTGGTGGCAGGCAGCAGGCAGGCGATGACGCCGCCCTTTGCCAGGGCTTCAATACCCTCGGGGGGACAGACGATCAGATGCTCTGCGGAAATAGCGCCCAGCTCACCGGCAAGTGCGGAGCCGCCGATGGCTTCGATCTCGTCAGCGTGGATCTTGGGCCGCAGGCCGTATTTCTTGCCGGCTTCCAAAATCCGCCGGGCTTCCGCCACATCGAAGGTATCCGCTTCGCAGAACACATCGTTGTACTTGGCGATGCCTTGCTGGGCAACCAGAGGCATCATTTCCTCGCAGACCAGGCGGATATATTCCTCCCGGTTGGCTTTATATTCCTTGGGCACCAGGTGGGCGCCCATGAAGGTGGCCACGATGTCCATGGGATGGCGGTCATTCAGGTTCTTTATGACCTGCAAAGCCTTCAGTTCATGCTCAGTAGCCAAACCGTAGCCGCTTTTGGCTTCCACAGTGGTGGTGCCAAAGGACATCATTTCATCCAGGGCAAGGCTTGCCTTGGCAGTCAGTTTTTCCTCCGATGCCATGCGGGTAGCATTGGTAGAAGATTGGATACCGCCACCGGCGTTCTGGATTTCCAGATAGGTCTTACCATGGAGCTTCATGCCCAGCTCATTTTGCCGCCAGCCACCGAAGATCAGATGGGTGTGAGCATCCACCAGGCCGGGGGTCACCAGCTTGCCACCTGCGTCCACCACGGTTTCACCGGCTTTCGCACGGGTCTTGCCGGAGCCGACTTCGGTAATGATACCATCCTCGATACGAACGAAGGCATCGTAGAGAAACTGGATATTCCCCTGCTCACTGCCGCTTTTTGCGGCAGTGCCGATGGGAGTAGCCAGAAGGCCAATATTCTTGATCAGCAGATTGCCCATATTACTTACCCTGTACCTGCTTCAGCGCAGCGGCGACCATGTCCTTGTCAGCAACGAAGGGCAATGTGATATGATCCTGACCCTCGTACAGCTTGTTGTACTCGGCAACAGTGGTCAGCGCGTTTTCGTTGGTAGCCCAGGCGCGGCGGGAAACACCGATCATGGTATCCCAGGGCATCGACATCCTCAGGATGGTATCCACACGCTCGGAGCCGTCCAGCACCATGCCGAAGCCGCCGTTGATGGACTTGCCAATGCCGGTGCCACCGCCATTGTGCAGGGCGATCAGACTCATGCCGCGGGCGGCATTGCCGGCGAAGCAATGGGTGGCCATATCGGCCATGATATTGGAGCCGTCCTTGATATTGGAGGTCTCACGGAAGGGAGAGTCGGTGCCGCCGGTATCGTGGTGGTCACGGCCCAGCATGACGGGGCCGATCTCACCGTTACGGACCATTTCGTTGAACTTCAGGGCGATGGACATACGACCCATGGCATCCTGGTACAGGATACGGCACTGGGTGCCCACCACCAGCTTGTTTGCCTTGGCGTCACGGACCCAAACATAGTTATCGTAGTCCTGGTAGCGGCGGTTGTGGGCCATGATGTACTCTGCCGCGGCGGCGTGAGTCTTATCCAGGTCCTCGGGGTTCCGGGGCAGGCAGCACCAACGGAAGGGGGCGTAGCCGAAGTCAAACAGGCAGGGGCCCAGGATGTCTTCGACGTAGCTGGGGAATACAAAGCCGTCCAGATCGTTTTCGCCGTTCTTGCAGATGCTCTTGACACCGGCATCGAATACGGCCTTCAGGAAGGAGTTGCCGTAATCGAAGAAATAAGTACCACGGTCATGGAACTTACAGATCATTTCATAGTGGTGGCGGAGGGTCTTGTCCACCAGCACCTTGAAGCCCTCGGGGTCACTCGCCAGCATTTCGGTGCGCTGCTGGAAGGTCAGGCCCTGGGGACAGTAGCCGCCATCGTAAGGCACGTGGCAGGAGGTCTGGTCGGACATCAGGTCAACATGGACATTCTGCTCATACAGGTACTCCAGCAGATCCACAATGTTGCCCAGATATGCGATGGCGCAGGCTTCCTTTTTCTCCAGCTTTTCCTTGGCCATAGCCAGAGCTTCTTCCAAGGAGTCAGTCTTAGCGCTAACCCAGCCCTGGGTGTAGCGGGTCATGATGCGGCTCTCGTCCACCTCAGCGATAATGCTGACGGCGCCAGCGATCTCAGCAGCCTTGCCCTGGGCACCGGACATACCGCCCAGACCTGCGGTAACGAACAGCTTGCCGGCCAGATTGCCATCGGCGGGAATGCCCAGCTTCAGGCGGCCAGCGTTCAGCAGGGTGTTGAAGGTGCCGTGGACGATGCCCTGGGGTCCGATGTACATCCAGCCGCCGGCGGTCATCTGACCGTAGTTGGCAACGCCAAGGGCAGCGGCACGGTTAAAGTTCTTCTGATCATCGAAAGTGCCCACCATCAGACCGTTGGTGATAATGCAGCGGGGAGCCAACTTATGGCTGTGGAACAGGCCCAGGGGGTGACCGGACATAACGACCAGGGTCTGCTCGTCGGTCATCACTTCCAGGTACTTTTTGATGAGGCGGTACTGCATCCAGTTCTGGCAGACCTGGCCGGTCTCGCCGTAGGTAACCAGCTCATAAGGGTACAGCGCCACATCAAAGTCCAGGTTATTGTCGATCATGACCTGGAAGGCCTTGGCTTCCACGCAAGCTCCCTTGTACTCGTCGATGGGCTTGCCGATCAGCTTGCCCTCAGGACGGAAGCGATAGCCGTAGATACGGCCGGTTTCTTCCAGCTCCTTGGCAAATTCCAGGGCCATCTGGGCGTGGTGCTGCTGAGGGATGTAGCGCAGGGCGTTGCGGATGGCCAGTTCCTTATCAGCCTGGGTAAGATTTGCCTCACGGCGGGGCGCCCGGCGGTAAGCCGGGTCAAAGCTGGGATATTCGGGAAGGACATCGTCCAGCATAATGGTCATAGCGTCACGGGGATCGAAATTCATAAGAAAGACCTCCTAAAATTATTCGAAATCGGGAACCAGCTTGCGGGCGATCTCCAGCAGGTCGCCGCTGCGGACGATCTTCTCCACAGCCTCGATGTCGGGCCAGATCTCACGGTCCACATCCATGAAGCGGACATTCTGACGGACACGGTTGAACATGGCCTCGCCCACGGGG
>JAZRBW010000088.1:0-32651 GCA_045635305.1 Faecousia sp.
ATAAAAGATGGGCTTCAATGCTCATCCATACGAGTTTGTGTTGATTGTCGTGTGGGTCCACCTGTTCCCATCCCGAACACAGAAGTTAAGCACACGTACGCCGACGATAGTTGCCGGGTGACTGGCCGTGAAAATAGGTAACGCAAACACCAAACCTCCACAGAAATGTGGAGGATTTTTCTTTGCCTAAAACAGTCCACTGGACTGTTTCTTAACGGCAAAGGATAGTTGCCCTAACCGTGAAAATAGGTAATGCAAACACCAAGAACCAAGCTTAGGCTTGGTTCTTTTTCTATTATTTTGGGTAGTACTAGCTGCCTGGAAGTGTCCCCCGGACACTTCCCACGGCAGGACGATAGTTGCCCTAGCCGTGAAAATAGGTAACGCAAACACTGAAACCTCCACTTCAAACGTGGAGGTCTTTTTTGTCCCTATATTCCTAAATCCCATGCCCTCCGCCCCACAGGTGGAGGGCATATTTGTGTTCACCATAAGAACATACTTGCTTTTTCTGGAGAGATAATGTATACTAAACTTATCACTAGCTAAGGAGTGTGAAATGATGAGAACCTTTACTAGATATATATGCCTTATTTTAGTTATGACATTTCTTCTTAGTGGTTGTGTCTCTCCCGAGAGCGCATCTACCAATCTGCAGGGCTCCGTATCAAACACCACGCAGACTCCTGTGACGGATCCCAAGCCCACTGTTCCCACAACAGTGCCGACCGATCCTACCCAGCCGGCAACGCAGCCGACGGAACCTGCTACGCAACCGACGGAACCTGCTACCCAGCCTACTGAGCCGCCAACCCAGCCAACAGAACCTTCTCAGCCCCCAACGGAGCCGACAGAGCCTGAAGCTGTGCTTGTGGAAAGCATTAGCCTGTCTGCGCCCAAGACCACCATTGCGGTTATGGAGCAGCTGCAGATCACGGCAACCGTTCTTCCTGAAAATGCAGATGTGCTGACGGTTATGTATGAAACTACCGGCGGCCAGGTGCTGGACAATGGCGTATTCTTCGCCACGGAACCCGGTGTGTACGAAATTACTGCCTACGCAATGGACGATTCCGGTGTTTCCGGTTCCATTACCATCATTGTAGAAGCTGCGCCCGTTACGGGCATTGCCATTTCCGGTGGCAATTCCGTTGCAGTTGGCAAGACTTTGCAGCTGAGCGCTGTTGTTTCCCCTGAGTACGCTACGGATCCCAGCATCACCTGGTCCGTCATTTCCGGTAATGATTTTGCAAGCATCGATCAGAATGGTCTGCTGACCGCCATTGCTCCCGGCAAGGTGACGGTGCAGGCGGCTGCCAATGACGGCTCCGGTGTCACGGCTACCCATACTGTGGAAATTGTTCCGGTATCGGTAACTTCCATTACCATTTCCGGCGGCAAAAAAGTGACTGTTGGAGAAACCTTGCAGCTGAAAGCAGAGGTAATACCTGCCGATGCCGAGGATCCCAGCGTGACCTGGTCCATCATTTCCGGTAATGATTTTGCAACCATCGATCAGAATGGTCTGCTGACCACCATTGCACCCGGCAAGGTGACGGTGCAGGCGGCTGCCAATGACGGCTCCGGTGTGACGGCCACCCATAAGGTGGAGATACAGCCTGTTCTCGTCAGCAAGATCACCATCAGCGGTGAATCCACCGTGAAGGTTGGCAAGACCATCCAGCTTACCGCAACGGTCAAGCCGGATAACGCTGCTGACAAGTCCGTCAAGTGGAGCATTTCCAAGGGCAGCAAGTACGCCACCATCACCGACGATGGCGTTCTAACCGCTGTTGCTGCCGGCTCTGTCACAGTCAAAGCCACCGCCCAGGATGGCTCCGGTGTCAGTGCCACCTTCAAAATCACCATTGAAGAGGGTGCTATGTGGGAAGGTAGCGGCACAGAGGACGATCCTTTCCTGATCCGTTGCCTGGAAGACCTGCTGAATTTGCAGAAGGTTACCAAAAAGTCCGGCTACTACTTCAAACAGGTTGCCGACATCGATTGCTCCAGTGTGGAAAATTGGATTGTCATCGGCGATGAAGAGAATCCCTTCCGCCATCATTATGACGGCGGTGGCTATACCATTTCCAATCTGTGCTTCGATGGTGAGGCAACCGGCCTGTTCCAGGTGGTTGAAAACGCCCACTTCAAGAATATGAACATCGTCAATGCCCACACCAAGGATAATCACCGCACCGAAGAAAATAGAACCGGCAAGTATCCCGGCAGCGGTGGATCCACCGGTGCCATTGTAGGCTACGGCAGCGGCTGCTCTTTTGAAAACTGCACCGCAACGGTGAACTTCCTCAGTTCCAACTACTGCACCGGCGGCTTGATCGGCGGCGTGCAACTGAATAATGAAAAATATACCCTGATGAAGAATTGCCACGTCAGCGGTACCATCACCAGCGGTGGTTTTACCGGCGGTTTGATCGGCAATATCAGCACATATCTGTCCGACGGCGACTATAAGCCCGCAGAAACCATTACCATTGAAAATTGCTCTGCAGATGTTGAGATCATTATCTTTACCATCAGTACGGAGCACCCCTGCGTGGGCGGCCTGATCGGCAAGTCCTTCGGCGTATTCGTTCAGCAGTGCCACACCACCGGTACCATCGACGTCATCGAGGGTGACATCGGCGGCTTGATCGGCGATGCCGGCAACTATACCGACGTTACCCGCTGCTACTCCGAGATGGATATCTATGCTTCCAGCGATGATCATTACGGCGGTATCAGCATTGGTGGTCTGATTGGCCATATCTACTCCCGCAGCGATGTGTACGATTGCTACGCCACCGGTGACATTACCGCACCCTATGCGGGATGGAGCCCCTGCCAGGACAGCACCAATAGAAACGGCGGCCCTTGGCGCAAATACTACAATCCCTGCGGCAGCCTGATCGGCACGCTGGAAGTATTCGAGGCTTATAGCGAAGATCAGAAGATAACTGTCTATAACTGCTACGCCACCGGTAAGGTGGATGTACCCAACATCTGCGAGGATAAGCGGGTATATTGCCATGGCGCGCTGATCGGCTTGGTGCTGGACCGCAATACGGTTCTCTACCATAACATCAAGGATCCCACCAAAAAGGAACTGGCCTGGGACGATTTCGAGGAAACCTACATCGGCCATTTTGGCAACAACTACAATCTGGAAGATTTGCGCACCTACTACGAGCCTATCAATGACTACGAGGGCTCAAATATTCTGGGCTTGCAAAACCCAAAATATAAAGTCCTGCCTACCCATGAGTATGTGGAGATCATCACAGAGCAGCAGCTCCTCGATGAATCCACCTTCGAAGGCTGGGACTTCGAGAACATCTGGATCATGACCGAAAACGGCCCCCAGCTGCGGCAGGAGACCCGTACAGCTGAGTCGCAGCGTCTTGCCGCACCTGCTGGCAGTGCGATGCTTTGGGAACTGTCAGTGTTTGATCTGTAATCTTGAAACCAAAATGCTGCCGGATAGGAACCGAACCAATTAAATCGGACAATAGACACCCCCATATGTAGGAAAATAACTACATATGGGGGTGTCGTTATGCCTAAACGAAATTACACACATATCAAATAATTGCTGCCGACAATATATGTTATGGCAGCAGATGTAGAAGGTTTTTCTTGACTACATGAGAAGTGAATAGTAAAATGATGATGATTTGTTAGTTGCAAACTTTCCGGTTTTCGTCCCTGTGGCTATTGTGGTGCAAATGATACCGGTCTGTATTATTGCAACGCCCGGTATTACTCTCCCAAATGGCGTAGGTTTATTTCTCCTGCGACCAACATGGTCAATCCTCGTGTTGTCAATGGTTTGAATGTGTATACCTATGCCAACAACAATCCCGTACAGCAGTCACATTACCGCTATCGCACGAATGGTCGGCCCAACAGGAATGCAAGTACTGTTTATTCGGTGCCGCTAATGAGTCCCCACGCAAATGGATTGAATGTTATGGGTGCGTTGATTGCGTTGTCCTCTGCATTTGATTTCTTTGATCAATGGTCCGGATTTGTTAGCGGAGCTTTGGATGGTGGCTTGCAGTTTATAGGGAAAGACGGTTTTGGTGCTTGTGCTTTTATGCCACATTTAGAGGCCAATTCTCGATTTGGCAACTTCATGTTATGGACGGCTGCGGCTCTATCTTTTGCAAGCAGCGTATATAATAATTTTACCAATCCCAATTATACAGTCGGTGAAAGCTTTGTGGCTACCGCAATGGATATGGGTTATTACGGATTAAAGGCATTTGGAGCAAAGATGGCAAGCGACCTTGTTGGCGGACTTGCTATTAAGAGCGGCATCGTGGCGGGTGCTGGCGCTGCAGCTTTGGCAGGCGGTGCTGGATTGAGCCTTGTGGGAGTGTTGACAACGGGTTTGATTGTGGGCGGTATTATTGCTCTTGGGGTTGGCCTTGTTGGTGCCATGACTATTTATTGGTTAGGAGAAAAAATGGATGGTTGGTATGAAGCTGTTAAGGAGTTCTTCTTCGAATAACAAACTACGCATTTATCAATCGCCCTTAGCTGAACGGATTTTTCTGGTTGTAGGGATAATATTCTTTACTTCCGTGTTGTTCTTTTGGCTCGTAATTATAGAAGATGCCATCAATGAACAACCATCTTTACTTTGGGGAGCGATCGGCTGGGTAATTCTTTACCACATTTCCTGCATTTGTGCATGGCGGTCTTATATGTGCTTGGATATGGATGCGTCAAAACTGATTATCCAAGAGTTTCCTGGTTGGAAGCGAGTGGAAATCAATTTGAGTAATGTAAAAGAGATAACTGTAACCAATGACTTCCCTCATGGCCACGAGTACATTTATACCTTAAATGTAATTTCCCATTATGGGCAAATAAGAACATTCCACTCATGGTCTACAAAAAGCCTTCGTCGTAACAAACACAGGCAAAAGGAACGGTTAAAAGCATTTGTAAGGGAAGCCAACAAGCGATTAATGAACCGAGATTCTTAAAACGAATTACCTTTCTTTGCTACGGTTATAGGTTGGTCCTTTTTACCTCCTAGGTCATTACGGCCTGGGAGGCTTTTTCTTGACTGCGGGCGTGGAAGATGGTAAAATAAACATGCGGAGTTAGCGATCGCCAAAGTGCCCGTTTTTGTCCGTATGGTTATTACGGTGCGAATGACACCGGCCTGTATTACTGCAACGCCCGGTATTACTCCCCCAAATGGCGCCGCTTCATCAGCCCCGACGATACTTCCTACCTGGACCCCGAATCCGTCAACGGCCTGAACCTGTATTGCTATTGCAATAACGATCCGGTGAATTATGCAGACCCGAGTGGCCACGAACCCGAGTGGTGGCAGTGGCTTATTTCTGGCCTTGAAGTGGCTGCAGGTATTGCACTGTGCTTTGTTCCGGGAACGCAGACACTTGGTGCATCGCTCATTGGCATGGGTGCAGGCTCTATGATTAGCGGATACTTTACAGCGGCAAATGGCGGAACATTTTCTTCTGGATGGTTGGGCGGCCAAATTGCAGGAGCCCTATCTGCCATTCCGGGGATTGGAATTTCGTTAGGTGTTTCGGCGGGTTCTGTGGTTACGGATTGGGTTAATGGTGGTTGGGACGATATTAGTTTGAGCAAGGCGCTTTGGAGTGGTGTAATTGCATACGGCCTTAATTATGGCCCGATCATGATTGGTGCAGTAGCAGGCTACTTTAAAACACAGAATACTCTCGTTACGCTCGCTAACGCATATAATGCTATTTGGACTGGCGCAGCCAGCAGTATTGTTAACGCATATTGGAAGGAGTAAACAATGGTAAAAAACGGCATGAAAAAATGCAGACCTCTAGGTGGCACCTATATTCTATACGGCGCATTGTCACTTTGGTTGTTTCTCATATGGTTTTGCGGCTATCAGCAATTTGAAAACGCAAAAGACATTATTATTTGGCTGTGCATTCATGCTTTCTGGTTTTTGTTAGGAATGGTTCTTATTCTACTGTCCATTTATGTATGGGATGTTCCGATTTATATAGGGGAAGAGGGTATCTTACGAAAACGTAAAAAAGGAGTACTGTTTATTCGGTATGAGGAAATTCAGGCTGTGCAATTAACTCGTTTCCATTGGGATAGAGTACACACCTATGCGTTAAAGCTTCATACGGATGATGAGATAATCTGGATAAAGGTCGGCGAAGGACTGAAATGTTATGATGCTTTCATGAAATGCTGTACCAACAATGAGATTATTGACTGTATAAATAAGCAGATGGACAATAAAGGACTTTGCAAGAATCGCTGATATTCGATTTCTCTCACCAATATACTGTGCTAGCTGTTGCTGCAAAAAACAATTGGAATATTGTATCTAAGAGGCGACTGAAAAACCACTTGCTTTTGTTACTATGGCTATTATGGCGCGAATGATACCGGCCTGTATTATTGCAACGCCCGGTATTACTCCCCCAAGTGGCGCCGCTTCATCAGCCCTGACGGCACTTCCTACCTCAACCCCGAATCCGTAAACGGCCTGAACCTGTATTGCTATTGCAATAACGATCCTGTCAATTACATTGATCCTAGTGGCAGCAGTGCAATTGTAATTGGAGCAATCATTGGAGCTGTATTGGGTTTTGGCGCTGCTGCGTACGTAGATTACCGAGACGATGGTCAGATTTTTAATGGTAGCGTTGCATGGTATGATTATTTGGGTGCAACATTGACTGGCGGCGCTATTGGCGCAGGAATTGCTTATTGCTTGCCTGCTATTAGTTCGTTTGCCGGATCAAGCTTTTCTTTTGGCGGCGGAGTGGCCATGTTGCTAGACGGAACTGCTGTTGCAATTCCGGGAATTACCGTAACAGGTACTCAAATCCTGATTACTATTGGAACATTAGCATTGGGCAACATAATGCTCTTTGCATCCAACAACCGACCGGGTAATAATGGTGCACAAAACAAGCAATATAAGGCAGCTGCGCGAAAAGCAGGATATAATCCTAATGATCCGAAAGTTAAAGACGCATTGGGAGAAGTGCATCAGTATATAAGGAAAAATCACTTGGATATTGGCTTTAAAGCCTTGGTTGAACTTATAAAGGAGTTTCTGGATTAAATGAATTATAGCTACGAGGAATTGATTAGCAGCGTAAATAACGGAACAATTTACGGGTTCTATTTCTGTGTAAATGGTTATGCCCACTATAAAAAATGTTCAATATTTCGAATAAATGATAGAATTACAAATGGAAAAACCATTACAAGAATCGAAGTTAATCTGGTTGAAGATGGCTCTGAAATGTATTCTTTTTTCAAAACATTTCAAGAGGATTCTAAGATATTCAATATGGGACGCAGAGGCAAATTTACATTGAAACAGTTGTGGAGCAATATCACTGTCCTGGAAGTTGTTAATTCTTCGTCGCGGTAAAATTCTATATCGGCTTAAATTTAGGACGAAGCCTCCCATGTCATTGCGGCATGGGAGGCTTTTTCTTGACTGCGGGCGGGAAAAATGGGGAACTCCCTGCAACAGTTATGGAACGCAGAGTATTTTATCGTGTTTTCTTTTTGACCACAATGACAGCTGCGACTGCGGTGACAGCCACCGCTGCGATACAGGCAATGATCCAAATGGTATTGGTATCGCTGGCCGCTTCCTGTGTATCGCCGGAAGGCTTGGTGCTGGGGGCTGTTGCGCTCATTGTGGGATCCGTTGGGGGCACAGAGGTGGCAGGTTCAGTGGGCTCCGTAGGCACAGGGGGCTCAGTTGGCTCCGTAGGCTTCGTAGGTTCAGCTGGCTCCGTAGGCTCAGTTGGCTCTGTAGGCTCCGTGGGCGTGTTGGTATTTTCCTCAGTTTCGGTATGGCCGCAGGTTTCGCAGGTTCTTGTGCGGCCACCTTCCATTTCGACCCACTGGCCGTAGCTGTGCTCTCCGGTGGCAGGGAGGATCTGTGTCGTGCCGTCACCGCAATGGACGCATAGATTGCTGCGGCTGCCATGCTTGACACAGGTGGGTGCCACTTCACGCACCTCGTACTGGTGGCCGATTGCGGGAATGGATTCTGTATAGCTGTCGCCGCAATCGCAGCGGTAAGTCTTAACGCCTTCTGTTGTGCAGGCAGCCTGTGTGGTGATCTCGCTTGTATAGCTGTGGGTATGGGGTTTTTCCTCGGCTACAGATTTGGATGTGTAGACCATGTAGAACAGATTGATGCTGTCGCCCTTGGTGACGGCATGGCTGCCCTTGCTGATCTCGATTGTCAGAATACTGTTATCGCCGACGGTATAACGAATGCCGTCTATTTTGATCGTCTTTCCTGTGGCATCTGTATTGCCACCGAAAACCAGCACCAATGTTCCGTCCTCCGGCGCATGGAACTGGATACTGGTGGATGACTCAATTTTAAGGCAGCGTGTCAGTGTAAGACCGGCATAGCTTACGGTGCCCTTGGAGGTGGAGAGGTTGCCGGTAATGGTGAAAAACTGGCTATCAAGGCCGTTTTCCGTAAAGTTGTGGATATAGCTGCCGGCAGGGAAGGTGGGCGTGTCGTCCGGACCGCCCGGCTGATCCTCGTTGCCGCCATTTTCGGTGGACGAGCCCTTCTGAGGACCGGCATTGGCCGTCACAACTTCTTTCATTTCCGTGATGCTTTCCTGCAGGATGTAGTCACCGGAAGGAATGTAGCTTAGGTCGGGGTTGGTGTCAAAATTGGCGTATTTGCAGTTGGTGGCAACCTGTGTTGCCTTGTCTGCGACGATGGTGGCATCGTTGTCACCGCGGCAATTCTGGAAAGAGTCGCCATAACTCTTGACTGCGCCCAGCTTCACGGTGACAGGGCTCTTGCAGTTGGTGAACAGGTTATATTCGGAGAAAATATAGGCATTGGCTCTGGGGTTCATGCAATAGGAGCTTTGGTTCTCAAAGATGTTATTGTACATATGGATATTGGCCTGCCGCGCCAGAGGCCCCCGGGATTCGCAGTTTTTCCAGTAGTTGTGGTGGTAGGTCATGTGGTACTGCAAAGAGGAGTCGGAAGAGCCTACCAAATTGGTTTTGTGATAGCCCTCATAATAGCAGTAGGAATTGGTGAAATACTGACCCCGCTTGAAATCGCAGGCGCCGTCGCCGCCGTCTTTGTCAGATTCCGCAGGATTGGCGATCTTAGGGCCATAAAACGCGCAGTTGTGGATCCAGCAACGCTCCACTGGGGCATTCAAAACATCACCGCTCTGCTGACCTTCCATGCCCACGCAATCCTCGGGTACATTGCGGAAGGTAAGATTGCGCACTTCGAAGCTTCTGCCCCAGCCTTTGGCATAATCCGCGGTTTGGCATATAAAATGCAGACCCCAGCCATCGATGGATGCGTCGGTGCCGATTCCCTCGATGGTGATATTCTTGCCGCCGGACATCCGGGCCATAAAGCCGTTATCGCCCACGCTGCCGCCGTAGTCGGTGCCATTGTAGGCAGTCAGACCTGTGGGAGCGGTCACTTTACCGATGATGCGTACCACAAGCGGTGTGCCGTCAGCGGCCAGCTTGCGCAAAATATCTTGATTGGTGTTGGATTTGCCGCCATTGGAACTGGTGCCGCGGCCATTGTCCATGCCAACTGTATTGAGAATGTTGCCGATGCCGGTGACGGTGGTGCCGTCCTTGCTGGTTACGGTGACGGTTTCTTTGGTTTCCTCTGTGACATACAGCACGATGGCGTTGTCTTTCAGCTTGCCGTCATTGGTATATGCGCCAACGCCTTCGGTGTCGCCAAAGTGGGCATAGCCACTGCGGTCCTGTGCCTCCACGGCGATGCCGTTCTGCGTCAAAGCGCCGGAAGCGGTGGTGACAGTCAGGCTATACGTGCCGGCAGGAATGCCGGGGATGTCGATGCGCACACCGCCCTCCATATCCCGCACCAGATACTGCAGATCCGCGCCGGTCAGACTGCCGGATGCGGTGCCGCTCCACTTGACGGCAGTAATATCCTGATCCTGAAGTCCGGGAATTTCCGCCCAGAGGGTCTCATTCCAACCACCTGCTGTCATTTTCGCATCTGCGGCATAGGAATTCGGCACAAATGCCAGCAGCATACAGACGCATAACAGAATGGAAAGTATTTTCTTTTTCATAGGCTTGCCTCCTGTTCTTATGGGAAACGCATTACTTTTTCTTCTTGCGGATTTGTATGACAGCTATGGCAGCGGTAACAATGACTGCTGCCGCACCGATGGCAATCATCGGCCAGGTGGAGGCGGTTTCTTCTGACTGCTTCTGCTCGGTATATCCGCATATCCTGCAGCTTCGCACAGCTCCGTCTTGCGCAGATACCCATTGACCAAAATCGTGTTCTCCGGTGGCGGGGATCACATTGCCGGGTACTACCACTTCACCGCAATCGGTGCAGCGCTTGTCACCGGAGTAGCCGTCTTCGGCACAGGTTGGAGATCTGCCGATTTCCTGCAGGGTGTTCAGGTGTCCGGTGGCGGGTATGGTCTCGCCGTAAGCCAGCCGTTCTCCACAATCGACGCAGCGCGTATTGCCTGTGTAGCCCGCTTCTGTGCAGGTGGCGGATTTGTATCCGACTAACTCGACAATCAGATGCCCGGTTGCGGGGATTGTCTCACCTGCAGAGATCTGCAAACCGCAAACCGCACAGAATCGATCACCGGTGTAGCCGTCTGCAGTGCAGGTTGCAGTTATTTCGTTCCGTATTTCTTCTGTTTCGTGGACACAGTTGTAGGGCATTACATCCGTGTTGCCGCAGATAGAGCAGTAGCGATAAAAGAAGCTGCCGCCATCCATCCATTGCCCGTAGCTGTGATCTCCAAGTTGATTATCGGATTGTCCCTTTTTCAGGAGCACACCGCAGTCAGTGCAATAGGTGTCGCCGGAATAGCCATAGCTGCAGCAGTCGCCCTCGCGGGCGTTGCGTATCTGCGTGTTTTCATGGGTACAGGGCTTTTCAGCGGTGCTGCCGGAGGGAGTTGTGTAGTCCTCCGGCACTTCCTGTCCAAACAGCAGCCAGGCCAGTTCCGGATAATCCACAAATACATTGCGCACGCCGGTGATGGATTGTACCGCATCATTGCGACCCATTTCCCAGGTGTCTACCGGGTCTTCTTCCATCCACTTGAGCAGAACCTCCAAACTCTCTATCACACCGCCTGTGCCCCACATCTTACCGGTGTTGCCCCAGCGCACATAGCCATAGAGCACCATCCGGGCACAATCGCCACGGACGGATACACCGGGATCAAAGTAACCGCCGCTTTCACCGTAGGCGCTGTTACCACGGGAGGAATTTTCGGAGGTGATGGTGGCCCGCAGCATCATAATGTCGGCACTGTCGTTAGTTTTGTTGTTGTACAGGCATTTGCTTTTGGGCCAGATGTGTTCCCGGTTGTAGGAAGTTCCGTTCCATGTACTGCCTACGGTATTGCCGCTGTAGAAAGAGGAGATCAGGCTGTAGTCATTGGCAACGCAATCGGTGTACATATAGTAAGGCCGCGTATCCTGATAACCCTGCAGCTTGGTGTGCTTTGCCTGCATCATGGATTGCAGGGTATCATAAAGTGGACTGCTGTAGGCGTCCGAAATGCCGGTGCCGCCATTGTTGCCGGACAGCACTTCCCAGCGATAGCCATCTATGTAGTAATCCGTAGCATAGGTGGTGAGGAACGTGCAGATTTCACCCCGGGCACCCCAGTTGACTACCGTGCCGTTGACGATGACATATTCCACATCCGCAGCTGTGCTATAGCCTGTGGGCGTGGTAGTTATGCGTCCGTCTGTGGCCAGACCCACAGGGCCGGTCTGTAACAGCACAGTAAACAGCACCAGCAGGATCGCCGAGCGTTTCAGCCATTTTCTCATAGTCATGCTCCTTTTTGTGTATTTATGCTATTATAGCATAAGATGGCGAAAAATGGAAGTGACAGATTATCGCGGAAAAGTTGCGAGACCTTTCTTGCTTTATGGTGCGAAGTGTGATAGAATATCTACTGCAAACAGATGTGTTCTGCAGGACGTATATTTCGGTTTTCCATCAAAAGGGAGGCAATGAATATGAAACAATTCCTCAAAAAGTGGATCGTAATGCTGTTGGCCTTTGCCATGGTGTCGATTGCCGTTCCGGTAACTGCGAATGCTTTCGCCATTGCAAAGCCGGGCATCCGGGTGACGGAGACTGTCCTCATTCCGGGCGCGATGGATCCGGATCAGCAAATCCGAACGATTGATACGCAGTTGCAGCCGTTGGTCGTTGCACCTTTCGGAGAAGGGGAGTACCTGACCGATCCTGCGGCTGCGGGTGCGGTTTTGCGCCAGGCCATGAAGAACCGCCAGGCCACCGCTACGGTTTATTATGAGGCGGATGCCAGCCTGTCTTTCCAGGAAGTGGTGCAGTCCATCCAGAACTATGCCATGGCCCATACCGGCACAGGTACTGAGGGCGATTATCTGATGTGGCAGCGTGGCCCTATTTATGCCGGCGGCAGCTATTACCCCGGTGGCGCCACCAATCAGTACGCCATCAATTTTACGCTCTCTTATTATACAACTGCCGACCAGGAAGCACAGGTGGATGCCGCGGTGGAGGAATTGCTGGCCAGCCTGAATTTGGATGGCCTGTCGGATTACGAGACTCTCTGCGCCATTTATGAGTGGATGTGCCTCCATATTACATACGATTACGATCATTTGGGTGATGATGCCTATGATCGGATGTATACGGCCTATGCTGCATTGATCGACCGTACATGTGTCTGCCAGGGTTATGCGCTGCTGCTGTACCGTTTGCTGCTGGAGGAGGGCATCGACTGCCGTGTCATTAGCGGTATTGGCAATGGCGGTGCCCATGCCTGGAATATCGTGGAGCTGGACGGAAAGTATTACAACGTGGATGCCACCTGGGATGCGTCCTGGAAGCAAGCAGGCTTGAAATATAACTACTTCCTACGCTGCAATGACACCTTTGAGGATCATACCAGAGGCGCAGAATACACAACCGATGCGTTCAATGCTGCTTATCCCATGGGCGATGAAGACTATGATCCCAATGCGGCCTGCACACACAGCTTTACCTCGGTTGTTACAACTCCCACCTGTACCGAAAAGGGCTATACCACCTACACCTGTACCGCCTGTGGAGATAGCTACACTGCTGACGAAGTAACTGCCCTGGGTCACACCGAGGTTATCGACGCAGCGGTAGTCCCCACCTGTACCGCAACTGGTTTGACGGAGGGCAAGCATTGCTCTGTTTGTAACGAAGTCCTGGTTGCCCAGCAAGTAATTGCCGCTAACGGTCACAGCTATGACGATTGGTATGTGGTTACAGAACCCGGAGAATACACTGAAGGCTTGGAACAGCGTGACTGTCAGAACTGTGACCATTCTGAAACCCGTATCGTTGCGGCGTTGGGCCATACCCACAGCTACGAAGCAGTAGTTACTGCTCCTACCTGTACCGCAAAGGGTTACACCACCTATACTTGCCGCTGTGGTGATAGTTACATCGCGGACGAGGTTGCTGCGCTGGGACACACCGAAGTCATCGATGCATCGGTAGCGCCTACCTGTACCGAAACCGGCCTGACCGAGGGTAAGCACTGCTCTGTCTGCAACGAAGTCCTGGTTGCCCAGCAAGTCATTGACGCAACGGGACACAGCTTCGAAGTGGTCATTACCGAGCCTACCTGCATAGAGGACGGCAGTGAGGTCTGGACCTGCCATTGCGGTACTACCTACACCGAGGTAATTCCTGCCGTCGGCCACAGTCACGAAGTGGTTGTCACTGAACCGACCTGTACCGAGGACGGCAGCAGGGTCTACACCTGCCATTGCGGTGATACCTACACCGAAGTGATCCCTGCCATCGGTCACGATTACGCATCCGTGGTGACCGCGCCCACCTGCACCGAGGATGGCTATACCACCCATACTTGCGGCAACTGCGGCGCGACCTATACGGATAACCATGTGGAAGCCTTGGGCCATGCCTATGAAGCCGTGGTGACCGCGCCCACCTGTACCGAGGGCGGCTATACCACCTATACCTGCCACTGCGGTGACAGCTATGTAGCGGACCATACGGAAGCCACCGGCCATAACTGGGATGAAGGCGCGGTAACCAAGGAAGCCACCTGCACCGATACAGGCGTAATGACCTACACCTGTATCCATTGCGGCCTTAGTTACACCGAGGAAATTCCTGTTGCTTCCCACAGCTTTGTGGATGGAAGCTGCGAAAACTGCGGTGCGCCGGAGCTGGAGCCCGGCGATGTGAACGGTGACGGCCGTCTGAATGCCCGTGATGCCCGTGCCTTGCTGCGCTACCTTGCCGGCATGGAGGAACTGAGCGAAGCCGGCCTGGCTGCCGCTGACTTCAACGGTGACGGCAGAGTCAATGCCCGCGACGCACGCGCCATCCTGCAGGCTCTGGCAGGCATCGGCTGATTGTGAATCAGAAAAACCACACCGCCCGGTGTGGTTTTTCTTGTGTGCAAATGTTGCCATTTGGTGAGCGATGTGGTATAGTACACGTGAAATGGTATAACTTCTGAAAACGGAAGGAGAAACTGTGTATGAAGTGGAATAAAAAACACATTATTGGACTGGTGGTAATTTTGCTGGTCACAGCATTGACTGTGGGCGGCATTGCCCTGTGGATGCGGGAAACCAGGCTGGAGCAGATCCAGAATGAAGCTCTGGCGGAACTGGACCGCAATGCAGGCCAGTATGACGAGCAGAGCATTGTACTGCATGATACCTCCAAGGCCCGTGCAGAGGAGCTGGCGAAGCTGTACGGTGCGAAGCTTCGCATTACCGCTGACGGTAAGTTTGCGACACTGACCCTTCCTGAGGGAACCACCATCCGGGACGTTTACGCTATGGATGAAAGCCGTGCGTATATTGAAGAAATGGCGGCGGACTACCATGTGCAGGCCGGCGAACTGACCGGGGAGGAAACGGATGGGGAAAGACTGCCCACCCGTCCCCAGTATGAAGTGGCGGATTCGGATTATGAGCTGCAAGGTTACCTGGACTACCTGAATATGGGCTATGCGTGGGCAAGCTATACCGGCTCTGGGATTACGGTTGCTGTCATCGATACCGGTATCGATACCGATCACCCGGAATTTGCCGGCCGTATCAGCGAATACTCCTATAACGCAACCCAAGACAAAATCGTCAAGGACTACAACGACTGGTCACTCATTGAAGATGAGCAGGGTCACGGCACTGCCGTGACCGGTGTGATTGCCGCGGCCATGGACGGCAGTGGCATTGTGGGTATTGCGCCCAATGTGGAAATCATCGTTATCAAGGCCGAGTGCGACGCAAACGGCAGTTTTCTTCGCGGTTCCGACTTGATTTTCGGCTTGTATTATGCCATTGAGCGGGATGCTCGGGTGGTAAATATGTCCTTTGGTACCTATGCGTCTGTGAATCCTTTCGCGGATGCGGTTCAATTGGCCTATGACAGCGACATTATCTGTGTTGCCGCCGCGGGTAATGACAGCACATCCCGGCTTTGCTGGCCTGCCGCCGATGAACACGTTATCGGCGTTGGCGCATTGAATGGCTGGGAACTGGCGGATTATTCCAATTTCGGTGAGAATGTGGATCTGTGTGCCCCCGGAACCACCTATACGACGCTGATGGACGGCAAGTACGGCAACATGACCGGCACCTCCCTTGCCAGCCCCATTGCAGCCGGCGCCATGGCGTTGTTGCTTCAGAATAATCCTTATATCACCTTTGACGATGTGGCGGAAATCCTATATGCCTCCTGCTATGATTTGGGCGACCTGGGCCGTGACTGGTATTACGGCTTCGGCGCATTGGATATGTCTGCGCTGTTGCTGGAAGAGCGGGGCAAGATCACCTATGATATGCTGACCGATGAACTGGAAAACATGGAGAGCCTGTTTATCCAGGGACATCCCCTGCAGGAACTGCCCGAGCCGGAAAGACTGTACGCGGTTTTCGACGGCTGGTATTATGACGATACCTTTACCCAGGAATATAACTACTATGTGGATAAATTCTATGGCGAAGAAGTGACCCTGTATGCAAAATGGGTCAATGAGGACGACGGTGTGCCCTATACCTATGTTGTTTTGGACGACGGTACAGTGGAAATCCGTTCCTATACCGGCCACAGAAGATACATCACCATTCCCGAAATAATTGAGGGCAGGGTAGTGTCCTCCATCGGTGATTCTGCGTTTGCTGGCCAGACGAGACTCAGAGAAGTGAATCTGCCTTCCGGTTTGACCCACATTGGCCAGTCGGCATTCCAAGGGTGCACGAATTTGCTGAATATCAAAATCCCTGAGAATGTGACAGAAATCGGGGAAGGCGCATTCTCTTCAAACGTGCGTCTTTCGACAGTGGCATTCCTGGGTAACAGCAAGCTGGAAACCGTTGGGCGGGAAGCCTTTGCTGATTGCGGCAGACTGGAACGGATCGAACTGCCGGCGTCTTTGAAGCAGATTGATGGATCGGCATTCTACGGTGCAACTGCTTTGTATCAGATTGGTGTGCAGTCCGGGAATACTGCTTATAAGTCTGTAGACGGTGTGCTGTATGATTGTAGTGGCAGTACCTTGGTGGCTTTCCCTGCTGCTTGGGGCACCGGCTATGAATTGCTGGACACCACTACCCATATCGGCATGAACGGTTTTGCCTATGCAAAGCTGACAGAAATGGATATTACAGGTGTGGTTCGCATTGGCGAAGGTGCTTTTGCCAACGCCGGCTTGGAAAGCATCCATATTCCCGACAGCGTTACGATTATGGAGAAGGCGGCATTTTCCGGATGCAAGAATCTTGCTGAAGTTACACTGGGAAGAGGACTTACAGATATTGCCTGGGCTGCCTTTGACGGCTGTGGTATGAAGCATATTACCATACCCAACGGGATTCGGTATATTAATCTGGGCGCTTTTGCGGGAAGCAGCCTGGAGGTTGTGACCTTTGAAGAAAACAGCACACTGGAAGTTATTGAAGCATCCGCTTTCTACGAAACCAATCTCCACGAGATCGACATCCCTGCTTCGGTTGTGAGAATCGGCGATTATGCTTTCTCCGGAGATTTTATTGGCACGCCCTTGACGCGTGTGGGTTTCGCGGATAATGCAGCCTTACATACCATCGGCGAGGGTGCTTTTGCAAAGTGCTGGCTGCTGGAAACCGTTACGCTGCCCAATCAGCTGCAGACCATTGACCGTTTTGCGTTCCAGAGCAGCGGCCTGACGCAGATCACCCTTCCTGCCAGTGTAACCGTCCTGGGTGAGGGCGCATTTTCCCTGTGCGGTGCGTTAACAGCCGTTACAGTGGAAGCAGGAAATCCGGTATATCGCGACATGGATGGCGTGGTCTATACCCTGGACGATCTGACTGTCCATACCTATCCTTCCGGCAAAGCAGGGGAGAGCTATGCACTGCAATCTGCGACCCAGATCGTAGGTCCCTGGGCCTTCGCCGGTGCGGTGAATCTGAACTGGGTGGAATTGCCTGAAGGCCTGGTCCAGATCAGCGAATACGGCTTTGCCTACTGCGAACGCCTGCAGTATATGTACATTCCGGATGCTGTGCTGCAGATTGGCCGTTACGCCTTTGCCCATGACTGGCAATTAACAAGTGTTTCCTTTAACGAGACTGCCAAGCTGCCAAGACTGAGCTACGGAGCCTTTGCCTACAGCGGTCTTATGAGCTTCCGTGTACCTGCCAATGTGTCCACCATGGCGCAGGGCGTGTTTGAAGGTTGCAGAAATTTGGGCATCGTCACCTTTGCCGCAGACAGCAAGCTGGAGAGCATCTCGGCCTATATGTTTGACGGCTGCAACAACTTGTATTCCATCGTCTTTGAGCCCGGCAGCGCCCTGACCAGTATCCAAGCCCATGGCTTGGAAGGCATGGCAAACCTGAGCTATATCGATTTCGGCGACGCAAAGCTGACCAATATCGATAATTTCGCCTTCCGTTTCTGCGAGAATCTATATGAACTGAATCTTCCTGAAACGGTGACCAACATCGGACGCTATGCCTTCTATGGCTGCAAGAATCTGTCTGCGCTGACGATTCCTGAGGCGATCAATCATATCGGCAGCTATGCATTCCTTGGAACCAATGATATGGAAGTGTTCTTCCAAAGTGAAAATCTGCCGGCTTATCTGGATGAAAACTGGGATAGTGACACCAAGGGTTACTATACCGGCATGACAGAGGTGGCAGAAAACGCTGACTACCGCTATGCGATCCTGTCGTCGGGTAATATTGCCATTCTGGAATACCTGGGTACGGAAACGGTGGTTGATCTGACCAAGGTGGATCTGGGCGGTAATATCACGATCATCGGCGGCAGTGCGTTTGAAAACAGTGCTGTGACCTCTGTTATCCTGCCCGATACGCTGGCGGCCATCCAGGCTGAGGCCTTTGCTCACAGTGCGCTGACTTCGGTGAAGATTCCTGCAGGCGTGACCTTTATTGGCAGAGAAGCCTTTGCCTACACCGATATTGCAGTGCTGACCTTCGGTGAGAATGCCAAGCTGGATGTTATTGAGCAGTATGCCTTTGAGGGAACTGAGTATCTGACTGCTGTAACGCTGCCGGCCTCTGTGACCAAGCTGGGTACCGGTGTCTTCCTGAACAGCGGACTGCAGAGTGTTGTATTTGCCGACGGAATCCAATTGGCAGAGATCCCTCAGAAAGCCTTTGCGGAAACCAAACTGACTTCCGTAGCTCTGCCTGACAGTGTCACGCTGGTCAATCATGACGCGTTCAACAATGTGCAGACCCTGAAGAGCGTAACCTTCGGCAACAATGACGGCATCCGTTTGATGAGCAATGCGTTCTATCATACGGGTCTTACCAGCCTGCATATTCCTGCCAATGTGACCTACATCGGCGAATACTGCTTTGTTGCGCTGAGCAACCTGACAGAATTTGCTGTTGATGAAAATAACCCCAACTACAAGGCGGAGGATGGTCTGCTACTGACCAAAAACGGTCACAAGCTGATCGCTGTGCCTGCCGGCAGAACCGGCAGCCTGACTGTGCCGCTGTGTGTAGAAGTAATCGGTTTCGGCGCATTCGAGGAGAGCAAGCTGAGCGAAATCCTGTTCCACGAGGACGCCAATATTCTGACCTTCGGTTACCGCGCTTTCTTCAGGGCAAATAACCTTTCGACCATCATCGTCCCCAAGAGCGTGGTGAGCATCGATTACTATGCCTTTGCCTACTGCGAAAACCTCAGAGAAGTGAATTTTGTCGAGGGCAATCAGCTCAAGGGCATCTACGAGGGCGCATTCCTGGGCTGCGGCGATCTGGAACAGATCACCCTCCCCGATACCATTGTGGAGATCTCGGACTTTGCCTTCTACGGCTGCGGCAAGATCACCAAGCTGCCCATGGCTGATACGCAAAATCTGCGGGGCATCTATGACTACGCCTTTGCCTACAGCGGCCTGAACGGGGAATTTATCCTGCCCGAGAATGTGCTGGATATTGGCAATTACGCCTTCATGGGCACCAAACTGGAGCGTGTAACGATTCCCAATACCAATCGTAAGGATCTGGTCATCGGCTTTGGCGCCTTCGAGGATTGCAACAGCCTGGAAGAAATCACGCTTCCATTCCTTGGCCCCACCTGTGAGGATGAGGATCGGACATGGCTTGGCTATATCTTCGGCGCAGGCTCTTATTGGGCCCATGAAACCTATGTGCCCGAAAGCCTGAAAACCGTTACGCTTTTCGATGGCGTGACGACCCTTGGCGAGGGTGCCTTCGCTGAGTGCTCCCATCTGCAGACCATAAATCTGCCTCACAGTGTTACCGTGCTGGGCTCGAATGCGTTTTTTAATGTTTCCGCTCGCTATTCGCTGACGAATACCATTTCCTTTACCGGTGAAACAGTATTCTATGCAGGTAACATTTCCGGTCATTTGACGCTGGCAGAAGGCTACACATATGTTGCTGTTTCCAGTCCTTATTTGACTGGCTTGACCCTTCCGGAAAGTGTTCGGGAGTTGAGTATAACGGATGCCACGAATCTGACGGAACTGACCCTTCCCGAGGGCGTTACAACGGTGTATCTCAACAATCTGGGCATAACGAAAATTGCATTCCCCAACAGCGTAACCGCATTTTCCTGTGCGGGTTGCAGGGAACTGAAAACTGTCCATTTCCCTGAGGGGATGACAGAGCTTGGCGACGGTGTGTTCGCTGGGTGTACCGGTCTGGAACGCATCGAACTGCCGGAAACCCTCACCAAAATCGGGTATAACGCATTCGCCTGGTGCAGTTCGCTGTCTGAAATTCGGATACCGGATAGTGTAACGCTGATTGACGAAGGCGCATTCCAAAACTGCACGGCATTGACCGGTGTGATATTCCCGCAGCAGCTGGAAAGAATTGCACAATCTGCATTTTATGGCTGTACATCCTTGACCAGCTTGGTCCTGCCGCAGCAGCTGGAAAGAATTGATCAATTTGCGTTTGGATATTGTACAGCCCTCAACAGTGTGACTCTGCCCCAACAGCTGAAGGTGATCGGGGACTGGGCTTTTGAGTGTCCCTCCCTTTATGAGATCATCAACTACAGTGATCTGGAGCTTACCTTTGGCAGTATGGATCACGGCGCTGTGGCCATGAATGCCCGCTGGATCATCGATCGGGACGGCAATAAAACTACGTTGCTGGAGGGCGACGATGCCGCGTTTGTGGATACCGCCGATGGCTTCCGCTTCCTCCTGGAAAATGGGGAATATACGCTGGTGGCTTACATGGGCACTGAAGAAACGATCACTCTGCCTCAGAGCATTCAGGGCAATCCCTACCGTATCTACCATTTCCGTGGCGGCAAGCATATCATTCTGCCCGAGGGTATGACGACGATCGATGAACATGCGTTTTATATGCATACCCAAATGGAAAGCATTGAGATCCCTGATACAGTGACGGAAATCCGAGCCTATGCTTTCTACAATTGTAGGGCGCTGAAAAATGTGGAATTACCCTCCAGCCTGACTTCTCTTGGCGTAGAAAGCTTCTCGTCCTGCCGTAGTCTGGAGACGGTGGATATTCCTGCCGGACTGACGGATATTTATGAATATGCGTTCATGGGCTGCTCTGCTTTGCGGAAGGTAAACTTTGCGGAGGGCCTGCAGGTTATCCGCGGCGGTGCCTTCTCGGGCACAGCTCTGACTGCGGTTAATATCCCTGCGTCCGTCTGTGAAATTATGGACGGCGCCTTCGGAGGATGTCCTCTGGAAACCGTGACTGTGGACGAGGATAACCGGTATTATACGGCAGTGGATAATATCCTGTACAACAAGGATATGACCAAGCTCTGCGCGGCGTCCCGTTCTATTACATACGCTCTGATCCCTGCATCCGTTGAGGAGATCAGCAGTGGAGCCTTCAACGGCTGTGCGGAATTGAAAACCGTAGAGTTTGAAGCAGGCAGCCGGCTGCGCTGGATCGGAATGTCGGCATTTGCGGAATGCACAGCGCTGGAAACCATCCATCTGCCGCAGAATCTGGAGGTCGTTGAGAGTGTTGCATTCGGCAATTGTACCGCGCTGACGAGCATTCAGTTGCCGGATGCTTTGCAGAGCATGGGTACACAAGTGTTTGCAGGATGTACCGGGTTGACAGAAATGATCATTCCTGCAAACCTCACGGAGTTTACATCTACTTTCGATTTCTGCGATAATTTGCAGGCACTCCATGTGGATCCCGCAAATCCGGCCTATGCCAGCTGCGATGGTATTGTATACAATAAGGCCCTGACACAGATTGTGTTCATTCCTCTGGGCCTGCAAGGCAGCGTTACGATCCCCGAGGGTGTCACAGTCATTCCCGCCCATGCGTTTTACAGTCGCACCGCAATCACAGAGATCAAACTGCCTGATGGCCTGACGGCAATTGAGAATGGCGCTTTTTACGGATGCACCAGCCTGCAAAGAATCGACATTCCGGACAGCGTTGCGTCCATTGGCGAAAAAGCATTCGAATTCTGTACAAACCTGCAAGAGGTCATTTTGCCCAATGGAATTACAAAAATCGAGTGGCGCACATTCTGGAACTGTATCTCGCTCCTGCGTGTTGTCATCCCGGATACGGTAACAGAGATCGGGGAAAGCGCGTTTGAAGATTGCATTTCGCTCAATGCGGTTAATATGCCCCGGCACCTGACAAGGATTGGTAACTATGCATTTAAATCCTGCGCCATGCGGTATATCGACATCCCTGAAGGTGTAGAGTCCATCGGTGACTGGGCGTTCTACTACTGCCGCAATCTGTTGTCGGTAACCCTGCCGCAAAGCTTACAGCAGGTAGGTATTGATGCCTTTGGAGAATGCTATAATTTAGCAGAGATCCGCAACAACAGCGACCTGTCCATAACATTTGGCAGTGCGGGCTATGGTTGCGTAGCCCAGTATGCCCGGGCGATCGTGGACAAGAACGGCAACCGCACACTGCTCGATGGCAGTGCGTTCTTCGCGATCCATAAAACGGAAGATGGCCTGATCTTTAAGCAGGATGGAGAGCAGTACACTCTGGTTGCTTATGCAGGCGAAGCGGATACCGTGACCCTGCCGCTGACCTTCAATGGCAGCAACTACGATATATACGAGCTACAAGGTATCCGTCACCTGATCTTGCCAGAGGGTATGGAAAGGATCCCATGGTGTGCTTTTACAGGTTATCAGTTGGAAAGTGTGGTAATTCCCAATACGGTGACCACCATTGAAGACTATGCCTTCCAATTTACAGGGCTGACCAGTGTTGTGATTCCGGATTCTGTGACCCACGTTGGCCGCGCTGCCTTCCGCGGATGCGAAAATCTGCGGGATATTACGATCGGAGAAGGGGTTACATTCATTCACGCGGAAACCGTTGAGAGAACTGCCTTTGCCAAGGATCCGGCCAACTGGGTGGATGGTTGCTTGTATCTGGACCGTTATCTGCTGGATGTGGACGAAAACGCGATCACTGTTACCGTACGGGAGGATACACAACTGGTGGCGGGTGGCGCATTTGAAAACTGCCACAAGCTCAAGGTGCTTCAGACGGGCATTCTTGAATGGAGTACGATCGCAGGTTGTACCAATCTGGAAACCCTGATTCTGACGAGAACGGTGGACGCACTGCATGGCCTTCCTATGACCGTGAAAAACATTGTTCTGGGTAAGGATTTCGTCTGGGATAGGGATCACGAATGGTTCTTCAATGGCGTTGGAAATATCACAATTTTCACAGAATCCAAGGAAGCGCAGCTTCGCTGGGATGACAACTACCCCGGCTGGAACTGGAATCTTCCGGTCGTCTACGGCGAAAATTGGATCTGGGCCAATTTCTATGACAGAGAAGGCAACCTGATCCAGTCCACACCCCAGCGGATCTCCGCCATCGTGCGACTGCCCTATGTGAAGGATGAAGTGGGCTATGCCTTCGCTGGCTGGGATCTGGATGGCGACGGTATTGCTGACAGCGTTCCTGCTACCTCCACAGTGGATATTTATGCGTATGCCCTGTTTGAACGAGTTTGCGATCACAATGTGGTGATCGACGAGGCCGTCGCCCCCACCTGTACCGAAACTGGTTTGACCGAGGGCAAGCACTGCGACCTCTGCGGTGAAGTGTTTGTCGCCCAGAAAGAAATTGCGGCTACTGGTCACAGTCACGAAGTGGTTGTCACCGAACCGACCTGTACCGAGGACGGCAGCAGGGTCTACACCTGCCATTGCGGCGATACCTACACCGAAGTGATCCCTGCCATCGGTCACGATTACGCATCCGTGGTGACCGCGCCCACCTGCACCGAGGATGGCTATACCACCCACACCTGCGGCAACTGCGGCGCGACCTATACGGATAACCATGTGGAAGCCTTGGGCCATGCCTATGAAGCCGAGGTGACCGCGCCTACCTGTACCGAGGGCGGCTATACCACCTATACCTGCCACTGCGGTGACAGCTATGTGGCGGACCATACGGAAGCCACCGGCCATAACTGGGATGAAGGTGTTGTAACTAAGGAAGCCACCTGTACCGAGCCCGGTGTCATGACCTACACCTGCGTGCACTGCGGTTACAGCTACACCGAGGAAATCCCCACCGCTCCCCACAGCTTTGTGGATGGTAACTGCGAAAACTGCGGTGCGCCGGAGCTGGAGCCTGGCGATGTGAACGGCGACGGCCGTCTGAACGCCCGTGATGCCCGTGCCTTGCTGCGCTACCTTGCCGGCATGGAGGAACTGAGCGAAGCCGGCCTGGCTGCCGCTGACTTTAACGGTGACGGCAGAGTCAACGCCCGCGACGCACGCGCCATCCTGCAGGCTCTGGCAGGCATCGGCTGAACCCAAGCATAACAAGAATACCGCCGGTTTTTCCGGCGGTATTTTTCTTCCTTCCCATAAAAGAAAAAGGTGTTATTTGGAATAAAATCCTTGCATTTTTACCCGTTTCAAAGTATAATAAGCTGATTAGTTTTTACTTTTTACGAATGAGGTTAGAATTGTGTATCTGAAATCATTGGAAGTACAGGGCTTCAAATCCTTCCCAGATAAGACCCTGATCCGCTTTGGCGATGACATCACCGCCATTGTGGGTCCTAACGGATCCGGCAAATCGAATATTTCCGATGCCATCCTCTGGGTTATGGGCGAGCAGAGCAGCAAAACGCTCCGTGGCGCCAAGATGGAGGATGTGATCTTTGGCGGCACCCAGAAACGTCCTGCTGTCGGTTTTGCGGAAGCAACGCTGACATTGGACAACACAGACCGTGCACTGATCTATGACGCGGATGAGGTCATGGTCACCCGTCGGTATTATCGCTCCGGCGACTCGGAATACTATATCAACAAGCAGTCTGCCCGTTTGCGGGACATCCATGAAATGTTTATGGATACCGGCCTGGGCAGGGAAGGCTACAGCAACATTGGACAGGGCCGTATTGATGAGATCTTGTCCCTGAAGAGTGCTGACCGCCGTGAAATCTTCGAAGAAGCTGCCGGTATCTCCAAGTTCCGTCACCGCAAAGAAGAGACAGAACGGAAGCTGGAGCGGACGGAGGACAACCTGCTGCAAATCGGAGATAAAGTCTCTGAACTGGAGCTGCAGCTGGAACCGCTGAAACAGCAGTCCGAAAAGGCTAAGAAATATCTGGAGCTGAAGGATGAACTCCAGGGTGTAGAAGTTGCCGTATGGATGGATACCTTGGAAAAGCTATCCGCTTCGGCAAAAAAGGCGGAGGAGGACTATGCGTCCGCGGCCTTTGTGCTGCAGCAGGCCCACGAGGACTTGGAAAAACTCTATGCCCAGGCAGAAGCTATGGGACAGGCGCTGCGTAGCCGTGACGGTGAGCTGGAAACTGTCCGCATGAAGGTGAATATGATGGAGGCCGCCCATCAGCAGTTGGACGGTCAGATGGCAGTGCTTCGGGGCAACATGGAGAATAACTGTGCCAATATTCGCCGCATGGAGGAAGAATTGCAGGGGCAGGAAGACCGCAGCGGCGGTATTGCCCAGCAGATCGCCCAGACCCAGCAACGCATTGCTGAGATCGAGGCATTACTGGAAGAAAAACGGCAAGTGCTGGATGGCCTGCAGCAACAGCTGACTACCATGACTGCCAACGCCCAGGGGTTGACCCGTCAATTTTTGGAACTGCGCGGCCAGGAAACCATGCTGGCTGCGGATATTGCCGGCCGCGAAGCGGATGTTCGTGGCCTGCAGGAGAGCATGGAGTCCACTGCGCAGCGCCGCTGTGAACTGGATAGCGACCTGGCATCCGGCGAAGAACGCCGCACCCAGGCGCAGTTAAATCTGGATACGGCCCGTAAGGAATTGCGCCTTGCCCAGGAAAATGTGACTGCGGCCAATAACACCATTGCCGGCTACGCCCTGCGCCAGTCTGCCCGCATGAAACGCCGGGACGAATTGGCACAGACCCTGCGGGGCATTGTAAACCAACTGAACTCCGTATCTGCCAAGGCTAAGGTGTTCCGGGCCATGGAACGGGATTTTGAAAGCTATCAAAAGTCCGTCAAGCTGGTCATGCAGGAAGCCCAGCGGGGTGCACTGAAAAATGTGCATGGCCCGGTCTCCCGGCTGATTCGCACAGAGGATGACTATACGGTTGCTATCGAGATCGCCTTGGGCGGAGCTATGCAGCAGATCGTTGTAGATAACGAACAGGACGGCAAGGCAGCCATTTCTTATCTGAAGCGTACTGGTGGTGGACGTGCCACCTTCCTGCCCCTTTCTGCCATCCAGGGCAAGATTCTGCAGGAAAACGGCCTGGAATCCTGCCGTGGCTTTGTGGGTGTTGCCTCGGAACTTGTCAGATGTGAAAATATCTATCGGCCCATTGTGGAAAACCTTCTGGGTCGTACGGTTATTGTCCGCGATATTGATGCCGCCATTGCCATGGCGAACCAATACCGCAACCGCTTCAAGATTGTTACGCTGGACGGTCAGGTCATGAACCCCGGCGGCTCCATGACCGGCGGCAGTATTAACAAGGAAGCCGGTATCCTGTCCCGGGCAAATGAACTGGAAAAGCTGATTGCCCAGGAAAAGGAACTGGATCAAAAGCAGCGCATAGCGGAAAGCCAGCTGCAGGAAGCCCAGCGTGCTGCCGATCAGGTGCAATACCAAATGGAAACCGCCCGGGAAGAGCTGCGTCAGGCGGAGGATGCCTGCCTGCGGCTTCAGGGACAGGAGAAGCAACACGAGATCCTGCTTGCTGCTATTGTCGATGCCCTGAATGCTGCGCAACGCGAACGGGATGCTTTGCATCAGAGGGAAATGGCTGATCGGGAGCGCTATGCTTCTCAGCAGGCAAAAATTCAGGTATATACCCAACAACTTACCCAAACCCGGGAAGCGATCGCCCGGTTGGAGGGCAGTCAGAGTGAAACTGCCGCTGCTACTGCGGCCATCACAGATGCCATGACCGCCCGCAAAACGGAAGCGGCTGCACTGGAAGCGGAGCGTGCTACCGCGCTGAGCCATATTGCAGATCTGAAGGCCCTGCGCAGTGCAATGGAAGGCGACAGGGAAAAACGGCTGACTTTGATTGCATTGACCCAGGCGGACAACGAACGACTGGAAAAGGAAATTGAGACGTTGCGCCAGCGACAGTTGGAAAACGATGCGGAAACTGCCCAGATGCGCGTGCAGCTGCAATCGATCCATACCGCCCGCATGGAAGCGGAGGCCACTAAGACCCGTGCCGAGCGGGAAGCGCAGGAGAAGAGCAAGGACATTCTTACCATGGAACGGGCCTGCGCTGCTCTGGAGCAGAAAAAGCTGACCACCTCCATGGAGGAACGGCAGATCATCGACAGGTTGTGGGATAACTACGGCTTGACACCCGGCACAGCCGCTGACAAGCGGGGCCAGATCGAGTCGGTTACTGCCGGCAGCCGCCGCATTGGTGAGCTGAAGCGGAAAATTTCTGCTCTCGGCACGCCCAACTTGGGTGCCATTGAGGAATATGCCCGTGTCAATGAGCGCTACAGCTATCTTGTGGAGCAGCGGGACGATGTGCTCACCTCCAAGCGGGAGCTGGAGAGCATTATCCGCAACATCCAGAAGGAAATGACTACTATCTTTGTGTCCGAGTTCGCCAAGATCGACCGCTACTTCGGTGAAGTGTTCACCGAGATGTTTGGCGGTGGCAAGGGTCAGTTGGTTTTGGAAGATCCCCAGAATCCCTTGACCTGCGGCATCGAAATCCGTGTTCAGCCTCCGGGAAAGCAGGTCAAGACCATTACCTTGCTCAGTGGCGGCGAAAAGGCATTTGTGGCAACGGCGCTGTATTTTGCCATTTTGAAGGTGCGTCCCACGCCCTTCTGCCTGCTGGACGAAATTGACGCGGCGCTGGATGACCGGAACGTGGAGCGCTTTGCCAAGTACCTGCGGGGTCTGGCGCAAAAGACCCAGTTCATTGTCATTACTCACCGCCGCGGTACCATGGAGGCGTCCGATGTGCTCTATGGCGTTACCATGCAGGAGCAGGGCGTTTCGAAACTGCTCCGGCTGGATTTGAACCAGATGGAAGAATACCTGGGAATTGTAGAATGATATTTTCTGTAGGGCGGGGGCTTGCTCCCGCCGCTGCAAAACGGTTTTGCATATATGAGAAAGGTTCTGTTTAACGGCAGCAAGGAAAAGCTGCAAAGATTTGTGCAGCGTGAAGACGGAAAAATGTTGGGTGACCAACGATTCTATGTGAATGTAAAGGATAAAAAACGGAAGCGGCATCGCGCATTCCCATTTCGTTTTCATTGCAAATACCAAAAGATAGAAAAGGGATATGAAATTTGCTATTTCATTCTTCCAACGCCTTTTGGCTTTGCGCGAATGGCGATCCTGTGCGCCCTTGTTGGGGTTGTTGTATATGGACAACAGCTAAACCCATTGATCGTATATGGATTCCTTGCTATTGCGTATTTTATAAACTGTTTCTGTCAAAGATCCCAGTGTGTTCGATGGTTTGAAACAGAGTGCAGCAAGTGAAAAGGCGGCGGGAGCAAGCCCCCGCCCTGCAATATACAAGATGAAAGGAGCTTATATGGGCTTTTTTGACAAAATTAAAGCTGGTCTTGCCAAGACTCGTGCGGCCCTCGGCAGTATGCTGGAGGATGTGTTTTCCAACGCAGATAGGATCGATGATGATTTCTACGACGAGCTGGAGGAAACGCTGATTCTGGCGGATCTGGGCATGGAAACCGTGAATCATCTGATGGAGGAGCTGCGTCACCGGGTTCGCACCCGCGGCCTGTCTACCACAGAGCACGTAAAATTCAATTTGAAGCTGATACTAAACGAAATGCTGAATCAGGGCGATCCTGCCTTGAATCTTTCCACCAGCCCTGCTGTGGTGCTGGTGATCGGTGTAAATGGCGTGGGCAAGACCACTACCATCGGCAAGATCGCCACCCAGTTGGTACGGGAAGGGAAGAAGGTCACCCTGGTGGCCGGCGATACCTTCCGTGCGGCAGCTGCCGATCAGCTGGAAATTTGGGCGGGCCGCAGCGGTGCCGACATCGTACGCCAGCATGAGGGCGCTGACCCTGCTTCCGTGGTTTTTGACGGCATCCAGGCTGCCAAAGCCAGAAAATCCGACGTGATCATCATCGATACTGCCGGCCGACTGCACAACAAGCAGAACTTGATGAATGAGCTGAACAAGATCACCCGTATCGTAAACCGGGAACTGCCGGATGCAGCCAAGGAAGTGCTGCTGGTTTTGGACGGCACCACAGGCCAGAACGGTCTCATCCAGGCTAAGCAGTTCAAGGAAATCGCCGGCGTTACTGCTGTGGCGGTCACCAAGCTGGACGGCACCGCCAAGGGTGGTATCGTCATCGCCGTGTCCGATGCCCTGAAAGTGCCAATCAAGTATGTGGGCGTGGGTGAGCAGGCGGATGACCTGATGCCCTTCATCGCCAAGGATTTCGTGGACGCCCTCATTCAATAAAACTATGTAGGGGCGGATGCCCACATCCGCCCGGGCCGATGAAGGCATCGGCCCCTACGGAGTGTGAAATATGAAAGTTGTATTAGCAAGTAAGAATCCCCACAAGCTGGTGGAGATCCGCCAAATCACCGACAAATTCGGTTTTGATCTGGTGCTCCAATCTGAATTGGGTGTGGATATGGATGTGGAGGAAAACGGCTCCACCTTTGAAGAAAATTCCTTTATTAAAGCCGACGCGGTCATGAAGGCCACCGGCCTTCCCGCCATCGCAGACGACAGCGGCATTGCTGTGGATGCCCTGAACGGTGAACCCGGGATTTATTCTGCCCGTTACGGCTTTGACGATACCCTGGATGACTGGGGTCGTCTGCAGCTGCTGCTGAAAAATACGGAAGCGGTGCCTGACGGGCAGCGCCAGGCTAAGTTCGTCTGCGTCATTACCTTTGTTACCCCTGATGGCAATACCATCCAGGCCCGTGGCGAGATCCACGGTGAGCTGACCCGTGAGCCTTATGGCGAAAACGGTTTCGGCTATGATCCTATTTTCTATTATCCGCCCATGGGCAAGACCACTGCGGAAATGACTTCCGAAGAAAAAAATAAGGTTTCCCACCGGGCAAATGCACTAAATCTGTTTTATCAGAAACTGAAGGAGGCAAATTATGCTGACAAGTAAGGAACGCGCGGAACTGCGTTCTCAGTCCAATAATCTGGATACGACTCTCATGGTTGGCAAAGATGGCGTTACCGAGGCCGTCATTGCAGAGGCAGATAAACTGCTGACCGCCCGTGAACTGATCAAGGGCAAGGTCCTGGAATCTGCCCTCATGACTGCCCGTGAGGTATCCGACGCCCTTTGCGAGGCCACCGGTGCCGACGGCGTAAGCTGCGTCGGCTCCAAGTTTGTGCTGTACCGCTTCAGCGAAAAGTGCCAGGCCGAGCGCAATGCCACCGGCCGCGCCAAGCGGAAGGAAACCCCCAAGTCCAAATCTGATCCCGTACGCAAGGGCATTCGTGCCCGCCGGGATGCTGCCAAGAAGGTTCGGCAGCAGCGCAACGAATATTTCCGCCAGCAGGCCATTGAAAAGGCCATCGAGCGCAGCCGTGAAAAGCAGCTGAGGGGAGAAGACTAAGCATATGTCATTGCGAGGAGCAGCGCACACTGGTGTGGCAATCCCCAGGATGATAGGGTAACCACTGACTTGTGGATTCCCACGGGCCTGTCGGCCCTCGGAATGACAGCATATTTCGAGGAGGGTACCTATGAAACGAATCGGCATTTTCGGCGGTAGTTTTGATCCACCTCATATTGGGCATATTCAGGCGGCAAAAAAAGCGGCCCAGGTTTTGAATCTGGACAAGCTGCTGCTGATTCCGGCGGCTACACCGCCCCATAAAGGCGTCCGGTTTGTAACCGGTGAGCAGCGGCTCCAAATGCTGCGGATCGCCTGCCAGGGGGATGCGGTTTTGGAAGCTTCCGATCTGGAAATTGCCCGTGGCGGTGTCAGCTATACCTACCAGACCTTGCAGCAGCTGCACAGTTATTACCCCGATGCACGGCTGTATTTGCTGATGGGCACCGATATGTTCCTGTCTCTGGACAGCTGGAAACAGCCGGAAACGATTCTCGAACTGGCTACCTTGGCTGTATTCTACCGGGGCGAGAAGAATGAAGTTTCCGATATCCGCTGTCGCAAGGCGGAACTGGAACGCGCTGGCCACAGTGTGGTGCTGATCGAGAACGATGTGGTGGATATATCCTCCACCCAGGTTCGCCGATTGCTTGCCTTCCGGTGCGCGGATGCGTTTTTGCCTGCCGGAGTAGGGGACTACATCCGTGAAAACGGCTTGTATGATTGCAATGCCGATTGGAAAAACCTGCCAATGGAGCAGCTGGAGCCTATCGTCATCAGCCTCTTAAAGCCAAACCGTGTAGCCCATGTCTTAGGCTGCCGGGATACAGCGGTTGCGCTGGCCAGACACTGGGGCATAGATGAAACCGATGCGGCCCGTGCCGGTATCCTCCACGATATTACCAAGGCGCTGGATGGCCCCCTGCAATTGACTTTGTGCCAGGCCTATGATAGAATACTCTCCGATTTTTCCCGGCGCTACCCCAAGACCCTCCATGCCCTTACAGGCAGTCTGGTAGCACAGCGGATCTTTGGTGAGAATGGAGCTGTGGTGGCGGCTATAGAGTCCCATACCACAGGCAAGGCTGCCATGAATATGCTGGAAAAAATCATTTATGTGGCAGACTATATGGAGCCCAACCGGGATTTTCCCGGCGTCGAAAAGCTGAGAGAGCTGGCTTTCAGTGATATGGATGCCGCTTTGAAACTGGGGCTTAATATGACCTTGGAGCACCTGACACGCCAGGGCGCGGAGGTCAGCCCTGAATCCCGTGAGGCGCTGGAATACCTGGCAACCCTGGTTTAACAGCGCACATAACAATACGAAAATTTCCTGAAAGGATAAGATATTATGTTAACTGCAAAAGAAGTTGCCCTGCAAGTCACCAAGGCTCTGGATGAGAAGAAGGGCATGAACATCAAGCTGCTGAAGATCGACAAGGTTTCTACGCTGGCTGAGTATTTCCTGATCTGCACCGGTACCTCCAATACCCATGTCAAGACCCTCTGCGACTACGCCGAGTATGCCATGGAGCAGATGGAAGAGCCTCTGCTGGGCCGTGAGGGCCACCGTGGCAACTCCTGGGAGCTGCTGGACTACGGCGCAGTGGTGATCCACGTATTCACGGAAGAAGCCCGTGAGTTCTACAACCTGGAGCGCCTGTGGGCCGATGCGGAAAATGTGGACCTGACCGGTATCCTGCTGCCTGACTAATCTTTTGTTGAGGTGAAAAACAATGCCTAACTATGAATATTCCGCCATTGAAAAGAAATGGCAAGCTTACTGGGAAGAAAATAAAACCTTCCACACCGATGTTTGGGATTTCTCCAAGCTCAAGTACTACGTTCTGGATATGTTCCCTTATCCTTCCGGCGTGGGTCTGCACGCAGGCCATCCCGAAGGCTATACTGCTACCGATATCATGTCCCGTATGAAGCGTATGCAGGGCTACAACGTTCTGCACCCCATGGGTTACGACTCTTTCGGCTTGCCGGCAGAGCAGTATGCCGTTTCTACTGGT
>JAZRBW010000089.1:0-3455 GCA_045635305.1 Faecousia sp.
GTACAGGCTAAGACTTGCTGAACTGTTACCCATTTCTAGGTCTGAAACCCGTACCGCGTCCAACCTTTCCGCCCGCATTCCACATCAGTCAGGCCTAACGGCCTGCCAGCTTCTCCCCGGGAGAAGCTAAAGCGGCTGCGCTGCTATTAAGCTAAACAACAATTTATCTCACCAAAGGAGGCCCTATGAAACTAAAAACCACATTACTCGGCAAAACATATGTGTTTCAATCCCTGAAAGAAGTCCTCGCCAAGGCCAACGAGGAAAAAACCGGTGATAAACTGGCAGGTCTGGCTGCCGAAACCGCCCAAGAGCGCGTTGCCGCCAAAGTAGTCCTGTCCGCTGTGCTGCTGGAGGATCTGCGGGAAAATCCCGCTGTCCCCTACGAACAGGACGAGGTCACCCGCATCATTCAGGACGATGTGAATGAAACAGTATACCAAAGCATCCGCAGGTGGACGGTTTCCGATCTTCGTGAATGGATTCTCTCCGAAACCACCACCGGTGCGGACATCCGCCGTCTGAGCCGGGGGCTGACTTCCGAAATGGTGGCTGCAGTATGCAAACTAATGAGCAATCTGGACCTCATCTACGCCGCCAACAAGATCACCGTCACCGCCCATTGCAACACCACCATTGGTCTGCCAGGCACCCTGAGCTGCCGTCTGCAGCCCAATCACACCACCGATGACCCGGAGGGTATCACCGCCTCGGTGCTGGAGGGTCTCAGCTTTGGCGCTGGCGATGCTGTGATCGGTCTGAATCCGGTCACGGACTCCCCGGAACAGGTGGGCAAGGTGCTGCGCCGCTTTCAGGAAATCAAGGAACACTGGGAGATCCCTACGCAGATCTGCGTCTTAGCCCATGTGACGGCACAGATGAAAGCAGTACGCCAGGGTGCGCCCTGCGATCTGATCTTCCAGTCCATTGCCGGCAGTCAGAAGGGCAACGAGGCCTTCGGCTTCTCCGCTGCCACCTTGGAAGAAGCCCGGCAGTTATTGCTGAAGGAAGGCACCGCCGAGGGCCCCAATGTGATGTATTTTGAAACGGGCCAGGGCTCTGAGCTTTCTTCCAACGCCCATTTTGATACCGACCAGGTAACTATGGAGGCACGTTGCTATGGCTTTGCCAAGCGATTCCATCCCTTCCTGGTGAACACCGTGGTAGGCTTTATCGGGCCGGAGTACCTCTATGATGCCCGGCAGGTGACCCGGGCCGGCCTGGAGGATCATTTCATGGGCAAGCTGACCGGCATCTCCATGGGCTGCGACTGCTGCTATACCAATCACATGAAGGCAGACCAGAACGACATTGAGAATCTGGCCGCATTGCTGACCCTTGCCGGCTGCAACTATTTCATGGGCATCCCCCATGGCGACGACATTATGCTCAACTACCAGACCACCGGCTTCCGGGAAACAGCAGCGTTGCGTGAAATCACCGGCAAGACCGCCATCCCCCAATTCCAGCACTGGCTGGAAAAGATGGGCTTTGTGGAAAACGGGAAGCTGACCAAAAAAGCCGGCGACGGCTCCAGCCTATTGTTTTGACCAGTAAGATAAATTGTTGTTTACAATAGAACTGTCATTGCGAGGAGCGAAGCGACGTGGCAATCCCCAAAGGTTTTAGATACAGGATTTCGGAGCATTTTCCCCATATTCCGGGGGATTGCCACACCAGTGTGCGCACTGGTTCGCAATGACCGAATATCTTAGTGTAAACAACAATTTATCCGACCAAAGGAGGATCTATGAACAAGCAAGAACTAACGGCCCTGGTAGCGGAAATTTTGGGTCAGATGGAACCGCCTGTGAAGGCTGCGGACTATCGTAACACCGCTCCCGAACCCACAAAACAAACACCGCCCTACGCTGACGGGGATTTTGTACCAGACATCACCACGTTGGATCTGCGGCAGCTGTATTTGACAGAAAATCCCGCAGACAAGTCCCGTTTCGCCAAAATGAAAACCAAAACCCCTGCCCGTCTGGGCAACGGCAAGGCCGGGGCTCGCTACAAAACCCTGACCATGCTCCGCTTCCGGGCAGACCACGCCGCCGCCCAGGACTCGGTTTTTTCCGAAGTGGACACAGAATTTGCAAAAAAACATGACCTGTTGCCCACCAAGACCCGCTGCGACAGCAAGGATGAATATCTGACCCGCCCCGACCTGGGTCGCTGTTTCGATGAACACAACGCCAAGGCCATCAAAGGTGTCATCGACACGCCCCCCAAGGTGCAGATCGTCATCGGTGACGGCCTATCCTCTGCCGCCTGCGAAGCCAATGCCATAGACTGTTTGCTGGCGCTGAAGGATGGTCTGAAAGCCAGAGGCATTGAAACCGGCAAGGACATTTTTGTCCGCTACTGCCGTGTGGGTGCAGGCGATGCCATCGGCGATATTACCGGCTGTGAGCTGGTATGCGTACTGGTGGGCGAGCGACCCGGCCTGGTAACGGATAAGAGTATGTCCATTTATATCACCTACCGCCCCCACACCGGCGTATCCGAATCCAGCCGCACCGTCATCAGCAATATCCACGCCCAGGGCACACCTGCCGTGGAGGCCGGTGCTTATGCCGCGGAACTGATCGAAAAGATTCTGCAGCGGAAGATTTCCGGTGTTGGACTGCATCTGGAGGCGGCACAATGATCCCGGTAAAAGTACTTGCTCTGCAATATATCCCCAATGCCGCCCCGGCTTTGTGCGATGGTTTGGGTATTCCGCGCAGCACTCCGTCTCTTGGTCTTGTAACCACCGACAGCGACGATGCTACCTATATCGCCCTGGACGAGGCCACCAAGGCAGCGGATGTGCAGGTCAGCTATGCCCGCAGTTTTTATGCCGGGGCAGCCAACGCCTTCACCCCTTATGCCGGTGAGGTGATCGGCATTCTCTCTGCCGCAACCCCCGGAGCTATGCGCAGCGGCATGGCAGCGGTACAGGCCGCGCTGTCACGGATCGGATTTGAAGAAATCGGGGGTGTGCCCTATCTTGCCCACACCGTCAGTAGCTGCGGCAGTTTTTTGGCAGCGGAAGCCGGGGTGCGGCAGGGCTCTGCCCTGGCCTATTTGATCGCGCCACCGCTGGAGGCCATGGTTGGCCTGGATGCGGCACTGAAAGCGTCCGATGTAAGATTGTGCAAACTATACGCACCCCCCAGCGAAACCAATTTCGGCGGCGGTCTGCTGACCGGCACCCAATCTGCCTGCTCCGCCGCCTGCGATGCCTTTGCCAACGCTGTGCAAAAAATCGCAAATCAGCCAATCGAACGATAAATTGTTGTTTAGCGCAACAAAAAAGAAGTGTCATTGCGAACCAGCCCGCAGGCTGGTGTGGCAATCCCCTAACTTTTCGGGGCACTTTTCGTTACATTTCCTGTCTAACCGGGGGATTCCCACGCCAGTGTGCGCACTGGCTCGGAATGACAGAAAATTTGGTAAACAACAATTTA
>JAZRBW010000090.1:0-5199 GCA_045635305.1 Faecousia sp.
TGAAAATACCTCAAAATAATAACATTTCTGCCCGAATTCCACATCCGACCTCGCTTCGCTCGACCACCTTCTCCCCGGGAGAAGGTAGTGCGGCTTCGCCGCTGTCGCCCCAAAGGGGCGACAAATTTCAATTAGCAACAGAGCGACAAACGAAAATTTGAAACACCGGGGGGATGGTTGCACAAGTGTGTGCAACTACGCCTGTTTTGGCCGCTACTTGTGAAAACGGTCAAAACAGGAGGGGAAATTGTAATGGAAATCGTAATGACCGCAAAAGAACTGGCAGATCGGTGCAGGGAATTGGCGACCAATCATAAAACGCTGTATATCATGGGCTGTTTTGGAGCGCCTATGACGGCTAAAAACCGCAAGCGATATGCAGACAACCACGCCTATAACCGTCAGCCGGAGCGCAGCGCAAAGATCCTCGTTGCCGATGAGAATACCTTCGGCTTTGACTGCGTTTGCATGATCAAGGGGTTGCTGTGGGGCTGGTGCGCAGATAAAAGCAAAACCTACGGCGGCGCAAAGTACAAAGCCAACGGTGTCAGCGATTCCGGTGCGGATGCTATGTTCCGAAAATGCCGGGAGCAGTCGGAGGACTTTTCCTGCGTGGAGATCGGCGAGGCGGTGTGGCTGGAGGGGCACATCGGCATCTACATTGGCGATGGGCTGGCTGTGGAGTGTACACCCAAATGGGGCGACGGTGTACTGATTACTGCCTGCAACTGCAAAAAGGAGGGTTACCCCACCCGCAATTGGGACAAACACGGAAAACTGCCCTATGTCAGCTATGACGGCTACAGTCTGGCGCGTTTGCGCAGGGAAGTGGCGTTGGTGACGGAAGAGCGTCTGCCTGTGCTGTCCCAAACGGAAAACCGGGTGCATATTCTGGTATACCTTGCCCAGAAACGGCTGAATACGCTGGGCTATGAATCAGGGAAGACCGACGGTGTTTTCGGTCCGGTGACCTGCACCGCGGTGTCTGATTATCAGCGTGACAAGGGATGTTCCGTCACCGGAAAGCTGGATGGGGAAACCTGGAGCCGCTTGCTGGAACAGGAGGGAAGCTATGAGTGAAGCCATTCTTGTCGCGCTGATCACCGGCGGATTATCCTTAATGGGTGTGGTGGTTACCAATCTGGCCACGGCAAGAAAGAGTGAAGCGGCTATCCGCACCAGCCAGGCGGTGACCGATGCCAAGCTGGAGGCACTGACCCGGGAGGTGCGGGAGCACAATCAGTTTGCCCGGCGAATGCCGGTGGTAGAGGAGCAAATTAAGGTTATCAATCACAGAATCGGGGACTTGGAACGTATTGTACAGTAAGGGGGTGAAGGTTCATGAAAAGCAGACTGGACAAGCTTTTGTCTATAAAAAGCCTGGTGACTTTGGCGATGACGGGGGTATTCTGTGTGCTGGCTCTGCGGGGCGCGTTGAGTGGTCAGGATTTTTTGACGGTGTTTACCACCGTGATTGCCTTTTATTTCGGCACCCAGTCCGCAAAAAAAGAAGGATCTTAAGCCGCGCACAAAATCTGCCCCACGGAATACCATGGAATGAGCGGGCAATCCCGCATCAAAAATTTCGGAGGTATGATATATGTGTGGTTTTAACAATGGTGGCTTCTGCGGTGGCAATATGTACTGGATCATCATCCTGCTGCTTCTGTTCTGCTGCTGCGGCAACGGTGGTACTTGTGAGCGCGACCGCGACTGCGGCTGCTGCTAAAAGACAAGGGGTGCCCAATCGGGCACCCCGTAAATTTTTTACATTTTCGTTTGTCGCTCTGTTTTGTATACTTCGTAGGGAACGCTGTCCTCAGCGTTCCGACCGCGAAGCGGAACAAAATATAACAAACTTAACGATTTAGGGGGCATCGAACCCCCTAAATCGTTTCGGAACGCTGAGGACAGCGTTCCCTACTGCACACCGCAAGGTGTGCGATAAATCCCAATTTATTTTATTGGTGGTCTTTACCAAAGAGGGAAAATGTGGTATACTAACAAATAGTTTACGTCCCAAGAGGAGGAATCCTATGCGATTACCTGATATTCAAAAGCTCCGCCGCAATTTTGTGGCGTTGGCATTTATGGTGCCCACCGGACTGATGCTGACAGTGATGTTCATTACATCTGTGGCACCCTTCGGCGATAATACCATGCTGTATTCCGATATGTACCACCAGTATTATCCCTTCTTTGTGGAATTCCGGGAAACGCTGCGTTCCGGCGGCAGCCTGCTGTGGAACTGGAGCGTTGGCCTGGGCATGGACTATCTGGGACTGATTGCCTATTATCTGGGCTCGCCTTTGAATCTGCTGAGCGTACTGGTGCCTGATGGCTGGGTGCTGGACTATTTCTCCCTGCTGATGCCCATCAAAATCGGTCTTGCCAGCGGCTTTTTTGCCCTGATGCTGAAAAAACTCTACGGCAAAGAGGATTGGACGCTGACCCTGTTTGGCAGCTTCTACGGTATGTGCGCCTGGGCGCTGGGCTACCAGTGGAATATCATGTGGCTGGATACCTTTGCGCTGCTGCCACTGGTGATGCTGGGTACGGTGCTCCTGCTGCGGGACAAAAAGTATGTTCTTTACACCATCAGCCTGTTCCTGTCTATTTTTGCCAACTATTATGTGGGATTCTTTGTCTGCATTTTTGTATTCCTGTTCTTCTTCTGTTATGAGCTGTGCAGATTCAAGAGCGTTTGGCGCACGCTGGGCGATCTGGCCCGTATCGGTTTCTTCACGGTGCTTGCCATTGGCATGACTGCCATTTTGGAGCTGCCTGCGCTGGCGGCCCTGCAGGATACCTATTCCAGCGTCAATAAATTCCCCGAAGGCTTTACAGTCAATATGGTTACCGGGGAAGGGGTACAGCTGGCGAAGGAAGCTTGGGAGACGTTCAAGGCTGCCAAGGAAGCGGGAGAAGCCAGCTTCGGTCTGTGGTGGGATGCCATCAAGGCCTCCTATCCCCCGGTTATGGAAGGTATGGCACAGGTGGCCGGGCAGATGGGCGGCGGTCAAATGCTGACCTATATCGACGGCCTGCCCAATCTGTATTGCGGCGTACTGCCGGTGGCGTTGGGCTTCCTATTCTTGCTGGCGAAGAATATCAAACTGCGCGATAAAATCTGCTGCGTATTCTTCCTGCTGCTGTTTATGCTCAGCTTTATTATCCGGCAGTTGGACTATATCTGGCACGGCTTCCATTTTACCAACCAAATTCCTTACCGATTCAGCTTCCTGTTCAGCTTTGTGCTGCTGTATATGGCCTATCGGGCCTGGCTGGAGCGGGAGAGCTTCCGCCTGTGGCAGATATTGCTGGGCGGTGTGTTGGCGGCCGGCATTTTCCTGGCGGACAAGACCAAGTGGACAAACAGTGTATATGTTGTCACCAATTTCTCCTTCCTGGGGCTGTATCTGCTGACTATGTGCTACGGCTGCTTCCACTTGCGGGTGAAAAATCCTGTCCGGGAAGAAGAGACTTCTGTCGGGGAGCTTGCGGAGGAAACAGCCGCTGAGCCCGTTCAGGAAGCCGTGGAGGAAGCGCAGGACAAGCCGGCATTTTGGGGCGAGCCCTATTTGTCTGCTTTCCTTAGCTGGCACTGGGTTCCGGAGCGAAAGCTGCGCCTGCGGCAGAGCGCGGCGCTGATGGCGGTGCTGCTGGCGCTGGAGCTGGTGCTGCACGTGGTGAATTTTACCGCCAAATTCTCCATTTATGACTACGACTATCCCAAGGGCGAGGAAGATGCCCAGTCCATGTTTGATTATCTGCGGGAGCGGGAAGCGGTGCTGGATTTCTTCCGTACCGAGGTGACCCACGCCCAGACGCTGAACGATGGTGCGCTGAACGGCTATAACGGCATTTCCACCTTCACCAGCTCTGCCAATGTGCGCACCACGGAGTTCATGGAGGCACTGGGCTATGCCGGCCGCAACAACTGGAACCGATACTGCTGGGAGGAGTCCTCTCCGGTGGCAAATCTGTTCCTGAACCTGCTGTATATGGTGGAGCGCGATACCACGCCGGCGGAAAACAGCTATTTTGATACTCTCCACAGCTATCACGGGATTACCCTGATGAAGAACAAGGCATATCTGCCCCTGGGCTTTTTGACGGAGCCGGAGCTGGCAGAGGTGGATTTCTCCACAAGTGATGCCTTCGTTCTGCAAAATCGGATGTTCCGGGCGGCTACCGGTGTCAAGAGCGCTGTGTGGAGTCAGATCAGCGGAAAATACTTTGAGGTGACCGCCGGAAGCGGTGTGAAGATCAAGAATAAATATGACTCCGGCTATACCAGCTTTAAGTCCGGCACCCAGGATACCAGATTGACCTACACCTATTCCATCCAGGAGGAGGGATTCATGTGTCTAGATCTGACGCTGTATGCCAACAAAAAGTTCAGCGTCTGGCACAATGGCCTTCGGCTCTACTCTGAGACTTACAGCCTGCCCATGACTATGGCGGTGTGTGATGTGAAGCCCGGCGATACAGTGGAAGTGATCGTCGAGTGTGCCGCGCAGACCGATTCTGCCGTGAGCATCAAGGGCTATATGCTGGATCAGGAGGTATTCTGGGAAGGTTATGAGATCCTGTCCGCATCCACCTTACAGCTGACGGAATTCTCCGATACCTATATTTCCGGTGTGATCAAATGCGACCGGGACGGCCTGCTGTATACCTCCGTGCCCCAGTGCGGCAATGAACGCACAGAGCCGGGGATCGGGGAAGACGGAACAGTCACCAAGGCGTCTGCCAGCCCCCAGGGTAACTGGGTGGTATATGTGGATGGCGTTAAGGTAGACAATGTGTTGGTTGGTCAGTGCATGGTGGCGGTGGAGCTGACCGAGGGCATCCACACCGTGGAGCTGCGCTATGAGAACAAGGCCTTCGAGTATGGCAGCGTGATCAGCTTTGCCTGTGCCGCGATCTTTGGCGGCATCATCCTGACGGATTACCTGATCAAGCGCAAGCGGAAAAAGGCATAACAGATGGCGGGATGCTGATGCGTCCCGCCATTTTCGTGAGTTAAAGAACTTCAAATTTTCGTTTATCGGGCTGTTGCTAATTGAAATTTGTCGCCCCTTTGGGGCGACAGCGGCGAAGCCGCACTACCTTCTCCCGGGGAGAAGGTGGTCGAGCGAAGCGAGGTCGGATGTGGAATTCGGGCAGAAATGTTATTATTTTGAGGTATTTTCA
>JAZRBW010000091.1:0-2919 GCA_045635305.1 Faecousia sp.
AAGGCTGGATGTGGTACAGGCTCCAGACGTAGTAATTGGTAGCGTTTTAGCAAGTCTAAGCCCTTACCTTGCGGAAGCTTACTGCCCGCATTCCACACCCGTCAGCTTTGCTGACACCCTCTCCCCGGGAGAGGGTAGGGCACTCCCGCGCCATTACAACAGCGCGATAAATCCCAAGTTAGCGCGCATCGTCCTGCTGGTACATTTCACGCAGGACCCGGATCAGTTGCTCCACGAAGGCCCACACCGGCGGCTCCAGCCATTTATCGTAGAGAATACACATATACAGCGCCTGGTGCCAGTTTCTCATGGGCACAAACCGTACATCCGGGCGATTTTGCACGCAGTCTTCCGACAGCAGGCACAATCCCACCCCGGCAGAAACCAGATCCAGCGCCGCCTGGGCAGTATTGACAGAACAAACGATTCCCTCATCACCGCTTGCTCCGCTGGCCCACAGGCCGAAGGTGTTATCCAGATTATCCGTAAAGACCACCTGGGGATTGCCCTCAAGCTGTCGGGGCTGCAGGCTCTCGCAGGCTGCCAAGGGATGCCCTGCCGGCACAGCCACATAAAAGTTGCGGCGGCACAGCTTACGGAAATGCAGACTGCGGTCACGGTTGGTGGTATCCACAATAGCCATATCCAGCTTTTCCTGCCGCACCAGATCCATCAGCTCCTCTGCCGAGCTTTCCGTCAGACGGAAACGAATACGGGCGTTTTGGCTGACGTAACGGGCGATTTCTCCGGCTACCGTACCGCCCAATGTGCCGGACACCACGCCCATGCGAATAAAAACAGGCGCAGAAACCTTGCTGTCCTTCAATGTGGCAGCGGCCGTATTCAGTTCTCCCAGCGCCGCATCCACCTTTTCGCGGAAATAGCGCCCCTCTTCCGTCAAACGGATGTTGCGGCCCACCTTTTCAAACAGCTTCACGCCGCCCAGCTCCGTCTCCAAATTGTGGATGGCACTGCTTAACGACGGCTGCGATATACCCAGCCGGGCCGCCGCCAGGGTATAATGCTCCACCTGAGCCAGCACCGAAAAATAACGCAGATAATTGTAGTTCATACGCTTCCTCCGCAATCCATAGATAAAAACTATAGATATAATATCATAACTATATTGTTTTTTGCAAGCAGAAACTGTATAATTTCTTTCAGCGTGAAAAAATGCTGGTTTTTCCGTAAAAAACACCATTTAAGGATTGCTTTCAATACCCGTTTGTGCTATCATGTACAAGGGTGTCTGTGTCAAAAACAGCACATTCGAATACCGGGCCGGGTGCCCGCAGACGAGGTTTTACATGAGTTTTACTTACAAAGGGCTGAAGGCCCAATATTCCCGCCATATCGTTACCGGTGAAGAAATCGACCGCCAGATGCAGCGTCTGCTGCAGCAGAATCCCCGGATCGCGTTGGTGGAAGACCGCCCCACCCAGTTGGGCGACGAAGTGGTTCTCGACTACGCAGGTTTCTGTGATGGCGAACAGTTCGCCGGCGGCACCGCCGAAAACCAGACGCTGGTCTTAGGCAGCGGTCAGTTCATCCCCGGCTTCGAAGATCAGCTGGTGGACAAAGTTGTGGGCGAATCCGTCATCGTCAAGGTGACCTTCCCCGAACAGTACCATTCCGATGCCCTGGCAGGCAAGGCCGCAGAATTCAAGTGCAAGATCCACCAGATCCGGGTCCGCACCCAGTATGAACTGGACGACACCTTCGCCAAGGAAGTGGGTGGCTGCGAAACCTTTGCCGAGATGCACAAGAAGCTGGGCGAAAGCCTTCAGGCCTACACCGACGAACGGGGCGAAATGGATCTGCAGGATCAACTGCTGCGTCAGGCCGCCGAAACCCTGGAATTTGAGCCCTCCCAGTCCCAGATCGACGCGGAAGTGGAAAATCAGATGCAGAATCTGACCGCGCAGCTTTCTCAGCAGGGTCTGAGCCTGGATATGTACTGCTCCTTCCTGGGTGCTACCGAGGAAAAGCTGCGGGAGGATTTCCGCAATAACGCCAAGATCGCCGTGCAGATGCAGGCAGCCATTGAGCTGATCGCTGATCTGGAAGGCTTAAGCGCCACCAAGGAAGAGATCGGCGAGGCCATGGCCATCGTAGCCCAGCAGAACCACATGAGCGTGGAGGAGCTGAAGCCTTATTACGATGCCGAATTCGAGCAGGCGCTCATCAGAAGTATACTCACCGGCAAGGTCATGCATCTCATTCGTGAGAATGCGGAAATTGCTGAGGTATAAATAGAAACATATCAAATATTGTGCATACAATGCACTCAAAAACAAGGAGGAACACCCACTATGGCAATCGTTTTTGACGAGAACGGCAAGTACGTAGACGAGAAGGGTCTGGTAAAGCTGGATCCCACCAAGTTTGCTGACTGGCAGATCGCTGAGGAAGCAGAAAAGTCTCTGCCCTCCGTGGAGTTCTTCCGCGAGAAGCTGGGTTTGCTGCCCGAAGAAATCATCCCCTACGGCAAGACCCCCAAGATCGACTTCATCAAGGTTATGAACCGTCTGAAGGATAAGCCCGATGGCAAGTTCATCGAGGTTACCGCTGTTACCCCCACCCCCTTCGGCGAAGGTAAGTCCACCGTTTCTCTGGGTCTGATCGAAGGCCTGGGCTACATCGGCAAGAACGCTGGTGGCGCTCTGCGTCAGCCCTCCGGTGGCCCCACCATGAACGTTAAGGGTACTGCTGCCGGCGGCGGCAACGCTCTGTTGATGCCCATGACCGAGTTCTCTCTGGGTCTGACCGGCGACATCAACGACATCATGAACGCTCACAACCTGGCTATGGTGGCTCTGACCGCCCGTATGCAGCACGAGCGTAACAACACCGACGAGTGGCTGGCAAGCAAGGGCCTGCGCCGTCTGGACATCGACCCCAAGCGTGTGGAAATGGGCT
>JAZRBW010000092.1:0-6064 GCA_045635305.1 Faecousia sp.
GTCGTTTTAAGCGTAGCTGCGCCAAGGAGGGCGTTATCGCTGAAGTTAAGAAGCGCGAGCACTACGTCAGCCCCAGCCTGAAGCGTAAGCAGAAGTCCGAGGCCGCTCGTAAGAACAAGAGAAAGTTCTACTAAGATACCCTCTCGTTTTCTATGCTCAAAAACCGCTCTGCAATAGCAGGGCGGTTTTTTGCATTGAAAAACCTTGTCATCCTGAGCGACCAAAGGGAGTCGAAGGATCCGTTCTATTTCTTTTCGGGGAATGCAGCCCCTTCAACTTCGCTGCGCTCCGCTCAGTATGACAAAAAAATAAAAATTTTTTTATTTTTTGAAATCAAAATGCCTTCTCGTGGATATTAATAGTGAAAAGCTTTTCGAGGCCACATGATCACTGGCCCAAAAGGAGAATTCTGTATGATCACAAACGAGCAATATACCTGCCTTGTGAATAAGTACATAGATACGGTGTTTCGCATAGCGCTGAGCCACACAAAGTCGGTGCACGATGCGGAGGACATCACCCAGGATGTGTTTCTTGCCCTGCTCAGGGAGAAGAAGCCCTTTGAAAATGATGCCCATATCCGCTCCTGGCTGATCCGCGTGGCGGTGAACCAGTGCAAAAAGTGGCACCGCGCACCCTGGCGGCATCACATTTCCTACGAGGAATATGCCGCCGCGCTGCCGGATACATCGCAAAAGGATCGGGAGATTCTGGAAGCGGTCATGGCTCTGCCCCGCAAATACCGGCTGCCCATCTACTTATACTATTACGAGGAATATACCACCCAGCAGATCGGGGATATTTTGAAGATCCCCAAGGGTACGGTGTGCACCTATCTGAACCGGGGCAGGGAAATGCTGAAATTAAGCTTTTTGGAGGAGGAAGATGATGAATAAACAGGAATTACACGAGGCGTTTTCTAACATTCACGCCTCCGATGCCCTGAAAAAGCAGGTGCTTTCTGCGGAAATGGAGAATAAGAAAAGCGTAAACGGCTGGGTCTTTGTTCGCCGGGCAGTGGCCTGCGCCGCGGTACTGGCTCTGCTGCTGACCATGTTCTTCTGGCCCACCGAGGTTGAAACGGAAGATGGAAAGATCATTGCAGCACCGGGCATTTTGAGGGTGTATGCCACAGACTTGGAAAACCCAGATTTGGAGGAATTGGAAAAATACGAGTTAAAAGAAGGCATTGGAGGGTATGGTTCCTATATTCCTTATTCGAATTTGACGAGAGGTATTCCTCTGTTGTTCCAAATTCCCGATGGCTACTTCGGTGAGGCAGAAGTCACCTTTTCCATTTCTGCTGATTATGGCTGGTTCAATGATGGTGGGAATGGATCAGAGAAAGCATTAGCAGTAAAAAATGGAGACAGAGTATGGTGGACAAGTGGAGCACTGTCAGAAGTACAAGAAATTGTAGATGAGAATGGTAGATTCTATGGATATGTAATCCTTTATACGGAAGATATGATCGTGGGTTATGGTGTAATTGATTTCTATTACTTCCAGCCGGAGGGCGATGTGCCCCCTGTGTTTTCAGCAATTGGTTTTTCGACGGTTTGTTTTCCGCTTGTGGATGGCAAATTCCAAAATGTAACCGAGGAATATGTGTGGGAGCAAATCGAAGAATATAAACGGATGAAAGTCGATGAGGAGGTGGTGTTCCAATGGGCTGATAAAGAGTAGATCGAGGAGATAAACGGTCGGATGCACTTTTGAACTACAGAAAGGAGAATTCGCATGAAAAAAACTATAGGTTTTATACTCATCTTGTTTATGTTATTCACAATGAATGCTACGGTTTTTGCGGATAGCGATGAAATGACTTCACTGCTGGACCTTTCGGATCGTCGAAATACCTATCTGTAGGGGCAATGCCAACGTCGGCCCTATATAAAAGATTTCAATTTTACTAAAGTAGGATTAAATGGCAGCTTTTCTAGGGGCGATGTGGGCATCGCCCCTACCATGTTGTAACAACTTAAACTTTATGCTGCGCCATGCCTTCTCCCGGGGAGAAGGCAATTTTGCATTTTTGAAAAAATTTTTTCAAAAAAGTGTGACGAAACGCGAAAAAATGGTACTATATAGTTGAAACGGCCGTGACACAGGATAACAGCAATGAAAGGGGGGCGATCCATGGATTCAAAACAAATCATTGCCTTGCTGGAAGCGCGATCGGAAACTGCCATCGAAATGGCCCAGCGCCAATTTGGCCCGCTGTGCCGAGGCATTGCCCGCAACCTGCTGAGAAATGATGAAGATGTGGAAGAATGTCTCAATGATACCTGGCATGCCCTTTGGAATGCCATACCACCCCAAAAACCGGAAAATCTGGCGGCCTTTGTGGCCAAGATCACCCGTAACTTGGCGGTGAAGCGGCTGGCGTATCTGCGCGCCGAGAAACGACTGGTGCAGATCGTGCCCTATGACGAGCTGAGCCAATGCCTGCCCGCCGGCCAAACGCCGGAAGAATTGCTGATGGGCAAGGAACTGGCCCAGTGCCTAAGCAATTTCCTGGGCAAATTGGATAGAAACAGCCGGGACTTGTTCCTGCGCCGCTATTGGTTTTTCGACTCCATCGAAACCATTGCGGATGGCTTCGGTATGTCCGAAAGCCGGGTAACCACCAAGCTACATAGAATACGGAAAAAATTGAAGGATTATTTGGCAAAGGAGGCCGATATTTATGTCAGGTGAAAAAATCGTTCGCGCCCTGGATGCTGTCCAGGATGCCCAGCTGCAAAGCGCCATGAGCGTTTATGAGCGCAAAAGAAAAATGAAATACATCTGGGTGCGTGCCGTTGCCTGCGTCAGCGTTCTTCTTGTGTTTGGCGGCACGATGCTGGGCATGAAGCTGAAAAGTCAGCGGGAAGCAGGAACGGAGAATGTCCCGTCTGCAAAAATCGATTGGGATATGTATGCCGTGTGGGTGGATAAAGAGGGAAATGTTGTGCAAGGACAGGAGCCGGTTGCGTTTTCCTTAGACTGCGCCATTTACGATCGGGGAGGTACCTCTGCCACGGGGCTGGATTATGTGTTTGCATTCCCCGAAGAATTTCGCTACGATATTGATATGCCGTTGGATGGCCTGGATATTGCGCTTGCGCCAAGAACCACCGGCTATCCTTACTATGTCAGCTACGGATATGTCTACGATTTTCAACTGGTAGGTTATACATTTGCTTACTGGGCACTGAGCCTGGAGCAGGAATGTATGATCTTTGAATGGGAATATCCGGATGGCAGCCCGAAGGATCCGGGTGTCTATTTGATCGCTTTCCGTGACCCCAAGGCAGATCCCAAGGAAATTCTGGCCGATTTCCAGGGTTTCCTGGATAGCTTTAGCCCCAGCGGGCCCCGTATTGTGCCTCCGGGCATTTATGAGAAAGCAAGAAAATAAAACAAAAAGGAACGGTATGTCCTACCGTTCCTTTTGTTATTGAATTAGATGCCTGCCAGTTCCTTCAGCACGGGAGCCAGGACCAGCTGCTCCCAGGGGCGGTCAGCCACACCGAAGTGGCCGAACTCAGCGGTGGGGGCATAGATGGGCTGGCGCAGATTCAGTCTGCGGATAATGCCCGCAGGGGTCATGTCCACGGTCTTGCGCAGCAAGGCGGTAATTTCTTCGTTGGGGATCTTGCCGGAGGCGAAGGTCTCCACACGGACGGAAACGGGCTGGGCTACGCCGATGGCGTAGGCCAACTGTACTTCCACATGGTCAGCCAGGCCCGCAGCCACGATGTTCTTAGCCATGTAGCGAGCCAGGTATGCGCCGCTGCGGTCCACCTTGGTGGGATCCTTGCCGGAGAAAGCGCCTCCGCCGTGGCTGAAGTAGCCGCCGTAGGTGTCCACGATGATCTTACGGCCGGTCAGACCGGTGTCGCCGTCGGGGCCGCCGATAACGAAATTGCCGGTGGGGTTGATGTGAATGTGGGCAACATCGTTGATGTCGAAGCCGTAGTTTGCCAGCACGGGGGCAATGACACCCTCGCGGATGTAACGGCGCAGCTCACTCATTTCGAAATCAGGGCTGTGCATGATGGACACGACAACGGTGTCGATGCCCACGACCTTGTTGTTCTCGTCAAATTCCACGCTGACCTGGGTCTTGCCGTCGGGACGCAGCAGGTCATTGGAGTGGACGCATTCGGTCAGACGGTTGGCCAGAGCGCGAGCCAGGGCGATGGGCAGGGGCATCAGCTCGGGAGTATGGGTGCAGGCACCGCCGAACATCATACCCTGGTCGCCTGCGCCGCCTACTTCGTCGTTGGTGCCCAGAGCGATGTCAGCACTCTGTGTGTGGATGCGGCACATGATTTCCACGCTGTCGGCATCGAAGCCAGCACCGGGATAAACATAACCGATGTGACGGATGGTTTCCCGGGCCACAGCGCTATAGTCCACATTGGCGGTGGTGGTGATCTCGCCGCAGATCAGGCAGAAGTTGGTGGTAACGGTGGTCTCGCAGGCCACACGGGCATTGGGGTCCTGAGCCAGGACAGCGTCCAGAATGGCATCGGAGATGGAGTCAGCCACCTTGTCGGGATGGCCGTTGGTCACACATTCAGAAGTAAACAGTCTTTTTTCCATTTGGTAGATTTCCTTTCATTTCTTCGCTAAAATCAAAAATGCACACATCGAAGATTCGACGTGTGCGTATATCGAATCCTCATCTCTCGTTGCCGCCGGATTTGGCACCTTGACTAAACAGGTTGCCGGGTTTCATCGGGCCGTTCCCTCCACCACTCTTGATAAGGCTTGTATGCAGTTCGTAAGTATTATAGCGGTTTTGCACGAAAAGTCAAGTGTTTTTTCGGCTTTTTCGCCAAAAAAATTCATAAATCCGTTATGGACAAACGATGAAAAAGTTGGTATGATATGAAAAGAATAAAGGAGTTGAGCCAATTGAAAAAATTAAGCCGAAAGTTCGAACGATTCTGCTTCCAAAACCGTAATAAAGGCATCCCCAATCTGATGCTCTATATTGTGTTGGGCACCGGCCTTGTTTATTTGTCCAGCATGATCAATGGCGGTTCGTTTATCTATGAGATGCTTGCTTTCGATAAGCGCCTGATTTTGAAGGGGCAGGTATGGCGCCTGTTTACCTGGCTGTTTACCGATATTATGCACTCCAATCCGCTGCTGAATGTGGTGTTCCTGTACTTTTTCTATTGCCTGGGCCGCAATGTGGAAGCCACCATCGGCACATTTAAGTTCAACCTGTTCTATCTGACGGGTGTGGTGCTGATGGATGTGTTTGCCATGATCTTCTGCCCGGTGCAGGATGTGATCATCGGTCAGTACCTGGTTACAACCAATTACTTTGCGGACTTTTATAGCTCCATGGCCTTCTATCTGCATTTGAGCCTGGTGCTTACCTTTGCCACCTGCCATCCCAACAGCCAGTTTATGATCTATTTCATCATCCCTATCCGGGCCTGGGTGATGGCGCTGGTGTATTTGGTGATCATTGCTATCGATGTGTACAATATGTGCACACCGGTCAACCTAATGCCCCATGCCCTGTTCCCGCTGGTGGGACTTTTGAACTACTTTTTGTTCTTTGGCGCAGATATGCCCAATCTGCTGCCGCCCTCCTGGCGTGGCAAGGTGCAGAAACAAACACCCCCTGTGCATCGCAGACCTGCCCCCGGAAGACCCATCGATTTTCCCAACGGCGGCACTGGGGAGCGTCCGAAGGCTGCGCCTGTCAAAGCGGACTACACCCACAAGTGCACCGTCTGCGGCCGCACCGATGTGAGCAATCCGGAGCTGGAATTCCGTTATTGCTCCAAGTGCAACGGCTACCATTGCTACTGCCAGGATCATATCAGCAATCACACCCATATCGAGTAAGCACGTTAGGGCTGCTGCAAAACGCAGCAGCCCTTGATTATTTTAAAACGCTAAATTGTTGTTTACAATATTTAGTAGGGAACGATGTCCTCAGCGTTCCGACCGCGAAGCGGCACAGTTTTGTACAAACAAAACGATATTTCGATTGAAATGAACGATTTAGGGGGCATCGAACCCCCTAAATCGTTTCGGAACGCTGAGGACA
>JAZRBW010000093.1:0-31881 GCA_045635305.1 Faecousia sp.
CCCAAAGCCTTCTCCTCGAGGAGAAGGTGGCAAAAATCTTTGATTTTTGACGGATGTGGTGGGGAAAATCCTTGCTGCGCAAGGCATTTTAACTTACTGCGCAACGCTCCCCTCTCGAGTATCTATATACACTTCGGGGTCACGTTGCTTGTCTTGACGCCTTTATTGACCTCTGTCAGTCTGTCAAAAAAACAAGTTTTTGACAGACTGCACAGCCGCCGACCAAAAGTCGGCGGCTGTGTCTTGCTGTTTATGATTTGATTGTCACATTGTCAATAACAAAGGTTGTCACAGAGTAAGGTGCCAGCGTGGTACGCAGCATATCCTTCTGCACCGGGATCTCCGGCAGTTCAGCCCAATTTTCGGTCTGGCTGGTACGAATGATCTGCGCTGTGCCACCATCATATTGGAAACCGGCTAAAGAGAAGCCAACCTCTTTTTCCGTTTCGTCCGCGTTCACAACTACGATCACCAGCTTTTGTTCCTCATCGCTGTAGGCTGCCAGCACGCCGTAGTCCGTAGTGGTAAGAATGCGATATCCAGGGCGAATATAACGAGAGAGCTGGCCGAAGGCATAGTATTTTTTTGTGAGAATAATTTCCTCATTGTCGTGATCCACCACAGTCAGTCCCCAGTAGCCACGGCTCAGGTCCGGTGCACCGGAGTCCTGATTGCCCATGTAGCCTTCGCTGGAAATATGGTTGTCAATGCCCTGCCACAGAATCCAGGCAGAGGGCATCAACCCCTGAATATCGGAAATCATCTTGTTGGCCAGCCACAGACCGGCGCCCATCTCACCGGAATCCTTACCAAGGGCACCGTCGCCATCCACCTCACTCATCCACAGGTTTTTCCCGTTTTCCGCAGCAAGGGCCTGCAGCTCCTCCATTTTGTTGGCTTTATAGCTATGGGTATCGATACGGGAGAGGACAGCCTTGGCTTCCTCTGACAGCTTTTTGAAGGAGCTGGCCGCCAGATTTGTACTGGTTTCATCCGTACCTACGATCAGAATGCTGCTCAGGCCCTTTTCATCCAGCGCCCTGCGGGTCGCCAACAAAATGGCGGACTGGCTTTCACCGGGGCTGACATGGCAGCCTTCCTGTTTGGGGCTAAACGCGCCCCAATAGGTGGTATTGGGTTCGTTCATGGGAGACACACTTTGGAATGTGATGCCATAATGCTCCTTGTAATACAAGGCCACCTGTGCCAAATACTGGGCAAACGCCTCCACCTGATCCGCCCTCAGATTATTCTGGCTGGCAGAAATATTACCGGAGGAGCAGCCGCTTTCTGTCATGTAATACGGAGGCGAATTGGAAAAAGCCTCCACGATAAAGTCACTGCCGCAGGCTGCCATGGCCCGAAGCAGCACATTGCGCTGGTTTTCGTCCTTCGTTCCGTCAAAAACAGGCTCTCCGGTTGTCTCATCCAGCACCCAGAAGCCGGGCATCATGGAGTCGGTACGGGTAATGTGGTTATGCGTGGGATCGTCTCCGCCGCCGATGTTATAGCGGGCAATATTCATACCAAGGCCAGTCTCGGCATTAAAAAGCAGATCGGCAGCCTTTTGGGAAAGCACATCGGAGTAGCCGATGCGGTTGGCAAACCAACACAGGCTGGTGCCCCAGCCCTCGAATTTGCCGTCGTTGAAGGGAGAGCCCTTGGTGGGATCAATGGTAAAAATGGTGCGGTTTTCATCGTCAAAAACTTCCGTAGGCGCGCAAGTTGTTGCGGCCTGGCTTTCTGAGTCATTGCTTGCCGCTGGAGCGCAGCCTGTCAGGCACAAAAGTGCCACCAAAATCGAGACCCATTTTTTCATGATATACCTCCCGCTGTTTTTTTCTGTAAGGATCATTGTAGCACATCCGGGAACGCTTTTCAACCTCTCCAAAAACAGAAAATGCCCAATGCCCGGCTTTCCTGTCACGCAAAAGTGCCGTTGTGCGCAGTGCAACCTTCCTTCTGAGATTTTGAAGGTTATTACGGCATAAGGGCATACGTTTTACTCGTTTACGGAGAATGCACCCAGACCAGTCTGGCCCGGGTGCATTTGTTTGTCCATTTCAGGGGCCTCTTTCATTCCACTTCCCAGCGGGACACATCCTCCGGCAGTTCCTTGTGGAACACATCGCACTGACAGTCCGGGCACATACCGGTAATCAAAAATTCCCGTTCAAAGGCATTCAGTGCCGGGACAGCGAACTCCAGGTCTTCATCATCGTTGATATAACGCTGGTAGCCTTCCTGTTCCTCTTCCGTCAGACCCAGTTTTACGGTTCTGCCGCAAATGGGGCAGCGGAAAGAAATGTAGTGGGAATATAGGGGCTGCTTCTGATCCAGAACATCAAAGATCAGTTTCAACAGTTCCTCGGTATCAGCAGGCGCAGGGCCTTCCGCTTCCCAATCGCAAGTGTCCAGATTGAAATAGTAAAGGATTTCCCCCTGGGAATCATGGAGTACCAACAGGAAATGAAACTTTACATGCTCTCTATCCAAAACATACACCATCTTGGGAATATTGCCCGCCTGCAGATCTCTCGTTGGAAGATTGATAACAAACAACCTCACAGATTCACCGGCGTTGTATTCTTCCACTGAAAACTCCTCTTTGGAATAGGGGCATTCCTTTCCAAACAGGTCATACACACGGCAGAAAATATCGTAAATAAACCTTTCCTTCTGGAGGTTCAGGCAAACATCGAACATAATCCCTTGCCTGCGAGCGAACATGGGAATGTAGCCCGTTTCCGCAAATTCACGGGGCGAATAGCCTTCTTGCTGGGCCTCCGGCACACAGGAAGCGCTTTCCGAATCGTCATAATGGTCCAAATAATGTTTTAAGGGCATAGCAGTCACTCCTTTTCTCTTTACCGGTTAAAGAACGCCAGGCACATCTCATCTTCTGTGCCCTGCAGAAGTTCGTCGATAACGACTTTCTCCACTTCGCCCAGGAAACGGGGCGCATTTTCCGCCTTTTCGGCAACGATCAGCAGCTGCTGGGATGTGATCGTATGGGGCTGGGTAAAGGTCAGAATGGCACGGGCCTTCGCGGTGTCGATGTCAAAGCCAACCCCCAGGCTTCCGTCTTTGTAAAGGGTGTAAACAAACAGTTTTTCGGGATCTGCCTCTTTCGCATTTACCGTAAAGGTATATACCGATTCTGCCTTCATACCAAAAGCTTCCCATACACCGTCGGGATCGTCATCCTCCTTGCGATACTCCACAAATAAAATCTTGGACGTACCGTTCTTCATTCCCCTGGTTGTCCATTCCTCTCGGATGCCGCCGTGGGGTGGGATATTTGAGTCGTACATAAGGCAAACGTCTTTTTCTTCTTCGTCTATGCCATATACTTTTTCACAGTTAACATAGTAACTTCTCCAAGCCATATTGTCGTTCCTCCCTTTTACTTCAAAAGCAAAACAATTTCCGTTGCTTCGATGGTATCATAGGCGATGCCGTCACCACGGAAGATGGTATCCCGCTCTCTGTAATTGAGGGTAAATACCTTGTCATTTCCATCCCTGTCCTTGCAGCAGAAATACAGCACATCTCCCACCAGTGCACGAAGAGAATATCCCTGAACCCACAAGAAGTCGCTGCTTTCCAAATATTCCAGCGGATAATCCCGGATCCGCTCTCTATCCGAGGAGAACCCAGAAGTATTGGAGCCGCCGATGCCCATATAGCCAGGCAAGATCCGCACCGCTTCGACCCGCTTGTTATCCCGGACCAGGAAGCGTTCCAGCGCAAGTATTTCTTCATCCGGCACTCTTTCCAGGGTCTCCCGGAAGGTCAGCACCGCCCGCTGATATTCGTTCCCAGCACCAAATGAGACGGCGGCTGTACCCGTATTGTCGACAAAATTGCGGCTATCCGTGTAGTAGAGCCGATTACTTACGACAGCGCGCAGGGTCTTGTCGCCCATTTGCAGAAATTCACCGCCGGCCAGTTCTTCCAGAGAATACGACTTCACCGTCTCCGGCTTGCCGTAGCGAACCTCCTCTGAAAGGTTATATCGGCCTGCATGGATCTCAATGCCAATGGCATCGTCATTATCCTCGACCAAGAATTTATCAAGGCTTTTAACGTCATCCCAGAATAAAAATCGCATATTTCCCTCCGTAGTAGCATAGGCTATTGATTGTTCTTTATTTTTAAACTCCCTTTTTCCATTCCTCGCTGTCGGGGTCACGGGAGGTTGACAAAGTAGAATTATTCCTATATGGCGCAAAGTCATCATCGTTTTGCCGCTCCAGCAGGCTGTCGCGGCACAGCTTCTTGAATGCTTCAAAGTAATCGAGAATGTATTTTACCTCATCACTGCCGGTCAGTTCGTAGTATTGTCTGTAAAGTTCCTCTGCTTTTTCCGGGTTAAAGCCGCGAAAGTCGCCATCTCTGCGGATTCGATGATACTTACCGCAGCCGATTTCCGCCATAAATAGGATCTCCTCTGCGGTAGGCGAAACGGACTTCTCATTCAATAATTCAAGTGCCTTCTTTTGCTCCGGCTTGGGTGATGTATTGATAAAAGAGCTCCAAAGCGGCAGGCTTTGCAGAAGTCGCGCGATTTCTTCGCAAGAATTCGGCGCAGGACGGCTGACAACTTCCTCTGCCAAAGCTTGAAGGTCAAATTGTTGCATATTCTGGTTGCTCATGATATTACCTCCATGGCGTTTTCTCCTTACTTATTCAGCGTGATATCGTAGATGGCGTAGATATGGGAGGTACCGTCCTTCAATGTGCATTCCAGGAAGAACAGCAATCTTTCACAATCTTCACCCAGCTCCACGGTATACGTGGTGGGTTCCATGTCCTTATAAAGTGTAATTTCTTTAACTATCTCATCGTCCGAGACGATCTTCAGTACCGTATCGTCGTCAGCCCCGGCAGCCATGTTTTCCTGCTGCATCGCAACGGTGAAGGTAACGGAGGTATAACCGCTGCCCTTGATATTTGCCAAAGCAAAGGAGGATTCGTGTGCCTCACCTGCTGCGGCAAGCGCCAAAACGGTACAGCCTGCAATACCGAAACCAATCATTGCATCCGCTGTATCAAAGCTCAGGTGCACGCTGGTATGCAGCAGCACACCGCTGTAAATCTTTTCGTCGCCGATGGTAAAATAGTTTTTCTTCGTCGAGCCGTCATAGTAACCGTCCTCCACATCCACAGCACCATAGTCATTATCCATCTTGCCGATGTGTACATCGTAGAAGCCGAAGGTTTCAATCAGATCGCACTCCGGGCCGTAATCTTCGGGATTTCTCTCAGGGAAGAGGTCGGTTTCCACATATCCATCGGGATAAGCGATCAGATTGACAATGCCCAATGCAGGGCGGTACATACTGCCGTTGGTTGCCTTACCAGATATAAATTCAAGATGCTGACAGCCCGTCACATCCACCACATATTCCTGAGGCAGCATGGTACAGTCCACCTCAATGGTCTTAATCAGAACGCCGTCGGCGTAAATCTCAATGGTATCGTTCTTGTAGACGTCGCTGTTGGCAATATGACCCGCAGTGAAGGAAATCGTATCATATTTTCCGCCAAGATTGAAGGATACGCATGCGGGTCTGGTATCAAAAATACTGTGCGATGCAATTAGAATAATACCTTCGTTGTACTTCACACCGCCCATGGAGAAGGTGGTGTAGCTGCTGGAGCCGTCAAAAACTGCTTCCTCCACCGCGCTGCAAATGGCGAAGGAGCCAAGCTCGGATACCATCTTCACCGGTCTGTCGGGCAGATCCCGGGAAGAATACTGGACCGTTTCCAGCGCCGCCTGGGTAGTCGCAACATAAATGTCGCAGATACCGAAGTAATTTCCCGTTCCATCTCCGTATTCCAGATTTCCTTCATGGGTCAGCCAAGCAAATTTCAGCTGATGGCAGCCCTCCACATTGACTGTTGTCTTTCTGGGAAGCTCGTGGGAAGAATAGACCTCCTCATGAATGATCTTTCCGTCAGCAAAGACTGTCAGCCACGCTGAGCCGTCACTGCTGTTGGAGGTTCTGTCTGCCACGCCTGCGGTGAAGGTCAGATAATTGTACTTGCCCTCCAGGTCGAAATATATGTCCTCCTCGTCATCGGTCATGAGGCCCTGTGACACATAGGTTGCGATCACATTCTCATATCGAACGGTACTCATATTGATGTAGTTTCTGCCCTCGGAGGATTCGTCGCTGTTGGGATAACACACAGCGCTGGAAGTAACAGGGATCAGATAGGGCTTCAGATCCTTAACTAGCTGCACCGGTTCATCTCCTGCAGGCGCAGGTACATAGCCGGTTTCGTGGGGCTCGCCGTTCCAAACGGTGATCTCCGCCATGGTAATGCTGAATCCGTCATCGCCGGTCACGGCCTTCACTTCAATGTTCTGTGCGCCTTTCACATCATAAGTAAACCGCTTGACCACATCATAGCAGGATACCACGAACTCCTCTACCAGCTGGCCGTCAATTAGGACCTGCAGGGCTACCTTCAGTTCTCTTGCTATACCCACCAAGGTTGGGTCATAGGAAAACGCACCGGTGTAGTAATCCGGCATGATCCATTCGGAATCGCCACCGAGAACAAAGGAGAAGTAGTCGTACTGTCCCTCCAGAGGAAATTCCACGTCGAAATATTCCAACGGACCTGAGAAGTGTCTGAGCACAACACCGCCGTGATATAGGTGTCCGCCCATCAACAAACCATAGGATTTGGCATCCTCGTATTTGTATATATCGATACCACCCGCCTTCATGACCGGTTCGTGCTTATTCAGATAGTAGTTTTCCAGATACGGGGGGGCAAATGGTTCCGGCTCCTCGTATCCGTTAAACATACCGCAACCGCCCAAAGTCGGCAATAGCAGGGCGAAAACCAGCACCATAGCCACCTTTCTCATAAACTTTTTCATAAACTACTTCCTCCTGTACGGTCATATTTTTATGACTGTTTGGATATCCGGCTCGAATACCGGCATCAGCTTTAACTTGAACAGATTCTTTTTGTGCAGATAATCAATGCGCTCTTTTTTCTTTTGATCCTCAATTTGACCGGTACGGATATAGCGATCAAGCTCCGCATACGTAAAGCCCAGATTATCTTCATCGGTTTTGCCGCAAAGTCCGTCGGCAGGAACCTTGTCCACCAGTTCATCCGGCAAATGCAGTAAACGGCCGATTTCCAAAACCTCGGCTACGGTCAGCCGGGAAAGGGGGCTGAAATCCCCCACGGAGTCACCGTAGCGAGTGGAATAGCCTACCCAATCTTCGCTGAGATTGCAGGTGTTTGCCACACGACCGTTGCAGCACTGGCTCACCGCATACAGCGTCGCCATGCGGATCCGGGGCGGCAAATTGGTGCGGCTCTGCTCCGTCAGTTCCATAGGGATGGCGCCGGTAATACCAGCCACCGCATCGTGGATATTGACCACATAATGCCGGATGCCCAGGTGATTAACCAGCTTATAGGACATATCAATATCCGCCTGCTCCCCGTTGGGCATCAGCACGCCAATGACCCGATCTTTGCCCAGGGCCTCCACGCAGAGTGCCGCCACGATGGAGCTGTCCTTGCCACCGGAAATACCCAGCACCGCATTGCATTCCGGGCCATTCTCCGCAAAGAACTGGCGAATCCAGTTTACACAGTCATTTTTTACTTTCAGGGCATCAAACATATCCATCATTCCTCCAGGACCCATTGCCATTTCAAATTCTCGGCTGCATTATACCAGTGGCCATGTCTTTCGTGGCACACTTTTCTGGTGTAGGTCAGATAAGTCGCGCCCTCACAGCATTCTCCTTTTACGGCCGTGTCAGTTGGTTTGTAGATAATAATAATCGTAGAAATCAATTCCCTGGTCGTAGCTGATCTTCATCTCTCCCAAATATTTCTCCTGGTAATGGGTCTTCTCATCGTCAAACAGGAAAATCAGCTCGTCGTGATACACACCGATACATTCGCCACCCTTGAAGATCAGCTCTTCAAAGGAAAGTTTCTGGATTTCCCCGTGCATGGGATAAATGGGCCGCTCCAAACCGCCGCCGCATCGCTGCGTCTTATACTTGCGCTCCATGTACCATTTGCAAAGGCAGTCTGTACCCAGACGGATTTCTTTCCCGGTGGCAGAGCGCAGCGCATAAGTATCTTCGTCAATGCGCAGGATCTTCTGCTCCCCGGCATCACCGTCCTGGACCAATTTCCAGCATCTGTAGTTATTCTCCATAATCACAACTCCCTTTTTCCTCTTGCTTAAGCACAAGCCTTATTTATTGCGTCCTTCCAAATAGTCGCGGTATTCTTCCCGCTTCTTTATAATCCAACCATTTGCATATGCCCGTTCGCTTTCTGACTTATGTTCTGTACCGTTCAAATCCTTGTATGTAAAACTTGGTATTCCCGAGGACGAACTGCTGGTTCTCCCCGGAGTACCGCGAAACAGCTCGCCGGACAGCACAAACTGGGCGCCCTTGATGATATATATCCAGATATATATGGAAGCAACGATTCCCATCACGCTGCCAACAGCAATCAGGGAAATGATCGCCTTTTCCGCGATAAACGCATGAAGGATGGTAGGAATATCCTCACCGGTGATTCCGTAGTTGATAAAGGCAATGACCACGGGCGGTATAAAGGTGACAAATGCCACGGCGGTCATAATCAGATTGCTGAACAGGATGGAAAGGCCGATGCCCTTGATCCTGTCGGAAATGAAATAGTCTTCAGAGAGCAGATCGTCAAAGCGTTCTCCAAAGCCAACGGCAGAGAGCACACTGGAAAAACCGCAGATCACAATCAGCGCAATATACAGCCAGCTGATATTTCCGTCTGCCACTGCAAAATCCATATTCAGTAAGCCGATGGTGTTGCCGTTTAAGTCAGAAGCATAGAAGATTTCCATGACAAACACCAGCGCCGTCCAAAGAACGGCAACCAAAAGCCCCACCGCATTGCAGCCCCGTCTGAGCAACATGGAGGTCAGAGGGGCAAACAGCAAGATCGCAAAGAAGGGATAGATCATCCCCAGGATCTCAAACAGCATCTTGGCATCCGTAATCGTAACAGCGCCCTGACCTATGTATTGGGCAAGCCCTGCCGGCAGGATCGCGCCGTTATGCATGCAGCAAAACACAAACAGCCCCATAAAGGCTAACGCAATGCAGCTGTAAATAATGGTTCTCGGTATGGATTTCATGGAAATCCCTCCTTATAGCAAAGCTTCATAGAGCTCCGTAATAATATCCTTTGCGGTGTCCTCGGCCATATCGGTATAATCCATCAGACGCTTAACCGCTTCCTTTTGGGCGATCACGGCATTGGTCTCGTTCAGCAGCACCGATACCGCCCGGGATGTGTAGGCAAACCGGATCCGTCGGCGCTCCTTTTCCAGTTTCGGAACCAGGTCTCCCAAGATCGCGCAAACCCGGTCGCCATCGCCCATGGCATCTGTGCCGATGAGCACTCTCGTTTTATATAAGGCCTGACCGATGGGGGTCAGTTTTTTTGCTTTTTTATTTTTGGAGGGTACGGTCTTCTGAAGCACCTGGGGCAGCTCCCCGGCAGTTCGGTCGGTAACCACTTTGCTGTCGCCGATCCGGGCTTCATAGATGGGGGCATCTTTCAGGGCTTCCTGCTGCAGAGCAATGCTTTGCTCAATGGCCAGGATGTTATCCAGCACCCCCTGATTCCACTCGTTTCGGCAGTTCTTTCCCGCACCACCGGGAACGAACTTGTGATCGGCGGTATAGGTCACCTGATTGGCATCCCACATAAGGAATCTAGGGACGTAATATACCCGTTTTCCGTTTTTATGAATGGTGATCCGGGGATCCGGCTTGCCTGCCGTCCATTTGCCCATGACGACCTTGCCGCCGGGCTGCGTCAGCTTGCCGTAACCGTAAATTCGTTTATCCGGCCATTTCTCGTAGACCAGGGGTTGGGGCGGATGACCTTTGGTGAGGTAGGTCTCCATGATCTCCCCTTCGTAGAGGTAGCCGTTTTCATACCGCAGGCGGCACAGAACGGTATGGGGATATCGTTTTTCTTTCACTTCCATACCGTTTGTACTCCTTTACTCCCTGGTATATTCCACGATGCCCTGGGCTTTGTTGATTCGCAGCGCACCCCGGGCAAAGCCAGCTTGCTGAAGCTGTGCTTTTTGAAAATCAAAGGTCAATTTCACCGCAAACTTATCCCGGTTGCGATTCATGGCAACAAAACGCTTCAGCTCCTCCATCGTGTGAACGACGGATTTGTTTAAGTAGAAATAGTTGATTTGGTTGGGGGCGCATTGCGGATAAAACCCCCGATCAAATTTATGATCTTTGGAAATTTCCTCATCGGAAAGATTGAAATAGTCATAACAATTGCCTGCGGCATCCCAGGTCACATCGGTGTGGGCGGTGACACCGTCGATCCGGGTAATATTCCACATATGATTTTCCGGCGGCTCCCCTTCGGTGTCGCTGACACCAAAGACCACAATGGATGCAATTTTCAGGCGGTCACACATCAGCTTATAGGCCTTGGCAAAGCCTTCACACACGCACACACCCCGCAACAGCGCACCCACAACGCTGTGGCAGGCATCATCTGTCGGATAGGGCGCATAGCGGACATTGGCCATCAGAAACCGGTGGATTTCGATCTGCTTTTGCAAGGTGCGCATATTGGGCTTTATCTGTGCGTTTTCAAAATCGTCCAATACTTCCCCGATCTGCTGCCAGATCCGCCGGGCAGTTTCCCGGTCATAGTCATACCGGAATTCGATTTTCAAAGAAATGGGGGTGCGGCGGAGCATCATATGATGCCGATCCACATAGAAAAACACGGGATTGTCGCACAAAATAGCATCCATCATCTTAGCCGCGTCGATGTGGATATACCGGGTAGTACTGTAGCTTGTCTCCCAATTGTGCAGTGCAAGGCAGATCTCATCATAGGCTGCCTTTTCTTCCGCGGAAAACCGGGAGTAATAGAATCTGGCACCGGGCGTATCCATTAGGAGTACTCAGCGTGCCACACGGCATCGGTAAACTGTTCCTTGTCCTTGCCCATGAAGAAGTAGCCTTCGCCGTCCATCTCAGAAAGGAACGAGGACTTGTTGTAAAGCGGGTCATACTGCATGAGCAGTTGGGGCGCAGGATCCGCGTAATTCCAGTCGAAGGGCTCGCCCAGCAGCTTCATTCCGGTGTCATTGTCTTCCTCTGCCAGAGCAAAGTCGATCAGCATAGTCTCGTTGAGTCCCTCCGGGATGGGGGATTCCGCGTTGAAATCATCCAATATTACGGCAGGCGCATCCTTGCTGTATCGGACAACCGCCTCCTTGGGTGTCCAGGCAGAGCCATCCTCCGCCCGCAGGAAGAAGTAAAGCCAGCCCTCGTGGGGCAGGATATTATCTGCATCCAGCCGGGCAATATCGGCAAGGCGGATCTGGCAAAGGAAGACTTCGTCGTCTCCAATTTCCTCCTGCATCCAGGCAGGAATCGCCGGGTCTCCGTAAAATCTGCTGCAGTCGGGGTCGTATGCGCCCGCAGGCTTTCTTAATTTCATTTCGATTGCTTTTGCCATGTTGTTTGCCTCCCTCATCCAGTCTTTCCGCATAAAAGATGTTGCCATTTTCTGCGAAAAGGACGGAAAAAGGCACTTCCAAAGAAGTGCCTTTTCGAATCCATCTACTTACCGCCATGCCATTGGCGGCAATTATTTCATAAAGCATTGAATCAGCACTGTATCAAATTCAGAGATTCCGCTCAGGATAGATAATCCTGCGTCAAAATGGATCTCTGCGCGCTGCTGGGGTGTCACCGTGTATTGTGTTTGCGCAAAGCGCAGTGTTACAGCGGTTTCTTCCACGGAAAGGATGTCCAGTTCCTGATGACCCTTGCCAAAACCGCCGCAGCCAAGCAGATCCAGACGCTGCATTCCCGGCATAGCAGGGATTTCTTTTTTCTGAAGATAATCCTCAGATAATTGCTTTGCGCCCAGGTTTCCTGCCCGGTAGATCCGAAGCCAGGGCTCTTTTTTCTTTTCATACAGGGACGGATCGACCCGGATATGCTGCAGGTTCAAAATGGCACCCACGGACATATCGTCACCGCTTCCCCGGCTGGACAGCACAGGCAGATAGGCTTCCAGCTCCCTGCAGGCGACCTCCGGTTCCTCCGTTGCGAAGGAGGTCAGGATCACCCGGTAGAAATTGTGCAGCCGCTTTTCGCCGGCGAAGCAGTCATCAATCCCGTCGCTGGCTACAAACACCGCCGCAGGCAATTCCCGGCTGAAGCAGAAGCGAAATTCCTGTAGGGCGTTGCTGTCGCACAGGGATGTTGTTACATTGAGGAAGCACTGCTCATCCCAGGCGATGGGCTCTGCGCAAAGGCCTTCCCTGTCAAAGGCAACGCATTTTCCGTCGCCAATGTGGATGCCGAACCAAAAATCCGGTGTCAAAACCACCCCAATCAGCGTAGAGCCATAGGCGGATTGGACCTTCTCCCCGGTTAGGTACCGATTGCGGGCTTTTTCAGATACGGTGGCCAATTCTTCCTCGCGGAAGGGATCTGCCTGCAAATCCTCCTCCACAAGAAGATTCCACCGGGTTAATACACTTCGCGTAAACCACAGCAGCTGCTCCTCGATCTGCTTTTGCGTGGTACACGCATGGATCGCCTCCGCGAAGTTTTTGGCTTTGTTTTTCAGGAAGGATTCTGTCTGCGGCGCTTCTGCTTCTTCCGACTGCGGATAGAAGGCTTTATCCACACATTCGCAGAAGGCTTGGGTTGCCAGACGGCTGCCACGGTCGGAGCGAAAATAGTCATTTCCGCCGTGCCCGTCGCAGACCACCGCCAGGCGGTAGGCATCCGTTTCCACGCTGGCACAGGCATCCTGGCAGACAGTGCCCTTGCTTAAGTGGGATGCACCAATGCTTTTGAAGTGAAACGCACGGTAGTTCTCCATTACCAATCCCAGCTCTCTTGATCATCCGGATCCGCCGCCAGCGTACCGACAGTAGCGGCAATGCTGGGGTCGTCATCCAACGCGTTGGCAATGGCCGCAATGGTGTCGTCCTGCTTGTTGGTGGCCTGATCCACATCCCCCTTGCCCACGCCGCTGGACTTAGAGCCGATTTGAGACGCGGTGATGGACACGAAGCGGATCATTTTCGTCAGCGCTTCGGGGGTATGCACGGTGATCACCGCTTCTTTGTTGCCGGTAAACTCTGCCAGCACATCCTTGTTGGCATCTTCACCGATGGCAACGGCCACCTTGATGGCCTTCTTGAACCAGTTGTTTTCCTTCAGATTCTTCAGCTGGCGCTGATAATCATCGGTAGGCTCACCGTCAGAGAGCAGGAAAATTGCCGGTGCGAAAGAACCAGCCACATCGCTCATAAAGGCTTTGCGGGACAGCTTCTCATTCAGCATCTTGCACATTTCGCCAAAATCCGTAAGGCCGTCGGCATCCAGATAATTCCAGTTGAAATCATTGGCATCCATAGGTGCCGGGGTGATCCACCGGGCACCGCTGCTAAACTCCAGCACAGCGATCTTAATGGCCGCGTCCGCATTTTCGCCGGAGATTTTCCGGATTTCAGGAAGCACTTCCTCAATTGCGGAATTGAGGGTGCCGATCTTGCTGCCATCCATACTGCCGGAGGTATCCACCAGGAAAAACAATGTCATCGTTCTGCGGGATACCTCCACAGCACCATCATAAATACCCATAGTCTGTTCTCCTTTGTTTATTTTTCGATCACACCCACACCGTTGGGGAAGTGCAGCGCTTTGATCTGCATGATGGGTGCGATCTGCCCCTTGGCAACGGGACGGATATTGCCGTCCGGTGTTTCCGCATTCCAGACAATGTCAGATTGATTCCGCAGACCCCAGACGCCCGGGTTGTTGGGATTGCGCACTACCTCGCCAATGACCTCGTTGAAATCATCGCTTCCCTTGTCCACATGACAGCGGTATATTTTTCTGCCGGGGAACAAGGCAGGTACATACTTATTGTTGTGACAGTTCATGACCGGTGGTTTGGGAATTCTTCTGCCGCAGTTGATGCACAGGCTGTCCACGCCGGGCTCCAGAAAGGTTTCTTCCCCGCAGCTGCAGGTGACGATGCAGTCGCGCAAACGGGTAAATACCTGCTGCCAGTCGTTATCGGTTGGGCGTGGCTTGAGGCCGCCCATGGCTTCTTTGGAAAGTGCTTCCACAAATTTATCCCGGACAAACTTGGGATACACAGGCCAAAAGCGAATGGCATTGGAATGCACGCCCCGAACAGGCCGATTGCTGTCGTCATTGGGATCGTAGACAAAGACCGGTGCTTTGCCATAGAATTTCAGTTCCAGTTCCTCGGTCAGGCAGGGCGCTTCCACCACCCGGCGACCCTCCAGAGGATGATCCAGGAACAGCAGACGAAACAGCACCACCGCCAGTGAGAACCGGTCGGTCATCACATTGGGCCGGGTCATATTGCGCACCACCTCCGGTGCCATGTACCGGGCCTTGCCGGCGATCCCCAGGCTGTCGCCATAGGGCGCCACATTGTCGTTGTCGCAAATCAGCACATCCCCGGTGGCAGGATCCATGAAGAAGTTGCCGTCATTTAAGTCCTGATAGGAAAAGCCATTGCGATGGAGCTGGCGGAAGCCGTTGGTGATATTCAGCGCCGCGTTGACAGCAGCGCTCAGGCTGGCAAAATGTACCTTCGCCAGCAGAAATTCGGAAAATTCCCGGTAGTGTTTGGGGCGCAGCTCCATGATATAGCCAAAGCTGTCGTCTACCTGCTTGGTCAGATACAGCGGCCACAGAAATGCCTTGGTGGGCGCGCCCTTGCTGACATTGCTTTCCAGATTGGCGTAGAATTTTCGCGGATTCTGGATCACGCCCTTGTGATACCACTTGAGGGCATATTCCTTGCCGCCGACACTGACTTTATAGACAACGCCCTGTCCGCCTTCCCCCAGTTTTTGCAGGATCTGGGCGGTAGCATTGTTGGCAAGGGGCACTTTATGCCCTTTGGGGAAGTATTCCGCCATGATAGTCTCTCCTTTCAGCTAAGGCATCAAGAGTGCTCAGTCTGGAAGGTAACATCCTCAAACGCATCAGAATGCTCGTCGTAGAAGAAGAAGCCGAAGCCATCCACAACATTCATGAAGTTCAGCTCCCTGGTTGCCAGAGGATCGTACTGCAGCAGCAGCTTCGGTGCATCCTCATAGCCCCAGCCTGAGGGCTCGCCCAGCAGCTTGATGCCGTCAGCATCATCGTCCACTTGGCTGAAGGTGACAAGCCAGTCCTGGGTGATACCTTCGATTTCCAAACCTTCATTGAAGTCATCCACAGCGGTATCCGGATCTTCGGGGCTATACATAACCACAGCCTCGGCCTCCTCGCCCATATGGGCAGCACTGTCTACGAAGAAATACAGATAGCCGGTGTGGGGAAGCTGATTTTCCTTGTCCAAATCAGCAATATCTGCCAGACGGATCTGTGCCAGGAAGATCAGATCGCTGTCCAGTTCATCCAGCCACTGGCCGGGAATGGTGGGCACGCCAAAGAACTTGCTGGCGCCCAGATCATACTCGCCTTCTGCCTTTTTCAGCGTAATACCGATAGCCATATTTATTTCCTCCTAATATATCTCAGATTCAATTCAGTCAAAACGGAAAGAAGGATTCATCGCGCCCTGAGAGCGCCATGCAATGCCCTTTTCCTCCAGGAATTCTCCGGTAAGACGCCATCTTTCATGGCAGGAGCCTCTGCCCCGGAAGGTCATATTCTCATCGACCTTCTTTTCCACCTCATCGATCACCGCCAGATATTCCGGTGTCATTTCCACAGGGTCATGCCGCAGAGTCCGCTTGGAGGCCTGGGCAAAATCAGCTTCCATTCCCTCTGCGTCCAGCACCTGCAAAGCGATCTTCTTCAGATCCTCACAGGCATCATCCACATAGTAGTTGCGGGTCTTGACGGCGTTATAGAACAGTTCCCGCAAAACATCCGCCTCTTCCCCATTTTTCGCCGCGGCGCAGAAGGCGGCGGTGAAAAATTCAGAGGCATACACACCACGACCCATCTGCTGGTAGTTTTCTGCCAGATATTGGCAGACGGCCTTGATGTCGCGCAGGGTGTCGGCATCTGATCGTTCCATCTGTGCCACATAGGGGCGGATCAGATCGGCCATCTCCATAAGCGCAGGGCTGTCTTTATAGTTTGCGTACTCCCCGTCATGCTCCTGACGAGCATGAATTTGTTGAAACAGTTCCATCAAACGGGCAGTATCTTTTTCATTGATGGTCATAATAAGACCTCCTTTTGCAATTCAGTTTTGCGAACGGTATTTATCGTAGAACGCGTCATCCAGTGATCCGCGGTTTTCCGGCAGATCCCGGGAGCAGCTGCGGCTATTGGTGTAAAAAAGCAATTCCCGGCGGGATTTCATCATCCGATTACAGGCATATTCAAAATTATGAAGCTCAGCCTGCTCCAACGGATCAACCGTCATCGACAGGTATTTTTCCAGCCAGTATTTTGCCTGCTCACTGTCGCAGAACACCTGCCAGAAATAGCCGAAATAGGCTTCAAACAGGAATCTGATCGCTTCCAGATGTCCCTTGTCCGCGGCTTTTTTCAGCAGTGCGATGCCCTCCAAGGCCTTGGAATGTCCCTCATTGCGAAACCCCGAGAGGGGGCAATCAAAGAATTTCAGCTGACCGGCAAGACACAGTAAATCCGCGTCCTCGGTATCGATGGTAACGGACTCCAAAAGTTCCCGGGTGATGGGTTTGCCCAGAGTGCGGTAAAACCGCAGGAACTTCTCTGCGATCGGGTAGTCCATTGCCGCAGCCTTTTCAAGCCACCCGATACCGACAGCGGCATCGGCTTCCTTCTTACTCCACAGCAGCAGAAGCTTGCCCAGCATAAAGGCACCTCTGGCCTCCCCTGCTTGGGCAGATTCTTCAAAATTCCTCAGGGCTTTTTCGTAATGGTTGCCCCAAATCGGAGGCTCCAGCATTTTGTATTTTCCGTATTGATAGTCCGAAATTTCCAGCTTCATGGCGTTGTCTCCTTACACTTGATCCGGCAAGTCCGGCAGAGGGAACCCGTCACCGGGGAATATCTCACCGCAGTCAAGGCAGCGGTACAGGAAAGGATGCATCTCCAGATCAATCCGGCAATCACCCGGCTTGCCCTTGGGCGGGTCGCTGTGCAGGTGGTCCGTATGACCGCCGCCGCATCGGGGGCAAATAACTTTCTTTTCCATATCAATCCCTGCCAAAACCGCCCATAAACAGGTAACGGGTGGCTTTTTCCTTATCGGGCTCTACGCCGTCAGCACCATCGCGATAGATTTCCGCCAAACGGGCGATGGCCATCAGGATACCTTTCTGGGCTGCCACATCATAATGTGCAATGGCCTTGTGGATATTTCTGGCACAGCCGTGGCCATTTTCGTACAGAATGCCCAACAGATTATGGCACTCGCTGCGGCCCTCTTCCGCGCCGCGGGCTGCCCAGGTAAAGGCCTGGATGTCATCGCGTTCGCAGGGATAGCCATAGTGGTAAGCCATTGCCACCTGGTACATAGAGAAGGGATCGCCGGCTTCCGCTGCCAGCAGTGCCCAACCCATTTCCTTCTTGTGACGCTCGGTCAGTGCCGCATCGGAGGGCGCCTCCGCCTGATGCATGGCAGCAAGGAAGAACAGGGGATCTTCCTTGTTCCGGTCCCGACGGGCCAGCGCTTTGATCGCCTCCACAGAGCCCAGCTCCGCCGCCTTGCGGTAAATGCCTTCGCCCTCGGTCTGGCGGTCAGTTTTCATATAGATCTCTGCCAGCTCCACCATGGCCGCCACAATTCCCTTACCGGCTGCCTTTTCCAGCCAGTACAAAAATTCACCGTCACCCTTTCGGCGCAGATAACAGGCCAGGCTGTACGGGGCATCGATGCTGCCCTTTTCGATCTGCTCCCGGCAGATCTCCTCGTTGCTGCGGGTGTCAAAGCCCTCTGCCAGACGCATTTTTGCCTTCTCCACACCGGCTTCCGCCGCTTTGGTGCAAAGCGCCAACGCTTCCTCGCCTTCCACGTCCCACAGGCCGCCATCATGCAGGTCAACCAAGGTCATGCAGGCATCATAGGAAGGATGCAGGTAATCCGCAGCCGCTTTACGCAGCAGCTGCAGGCCTTCTTCGGTATCCTTGGGAACACCAAGACCGTAAGCATATTGATGACCCAGCATGGCGGCCGCCTCCCGGCTGGGCGCAACATATTCGATCTCCTTGGCCTCCATCAAGGGATACCAGGCAGCTTTCCAGTCGCCCTGGGACAGGTGCTTGTGTGCCTGCTCCATCAGCGTGTTATACTTGGCAAGGGCCACTTTTTTGCAGGCATAACCCCGGTTGTTGGCACTGGGACTGGGAACAGCGTTATAGCAAACATAGGCATTGGCATAGTCACCGGACAGCTCATGCAGGATGCCCTTGCGAACCAGCACATCATAGGCAGGTTCTACATAATGACCGGCCTGCACCAAATGGGGCGCACCCAGCTGCAGCAGCACCAACTGATCAATGCGGAACATGGGCACCATGAATTCCGCGTCCTCAGGCTTACCCAGGGGGAAATCGCCATCCAAAGAGGGATCCTCCTCCAGCTTGCCGGCCATCACCAGATCATATGCTTTCAGCATACGCGCCTTCAGAACCCCTGTCAGTTCGCCGTCGCTGGGATCATTTTCATACTTGGCATATTCTTTCAGCCATTCATCCCGCAGCTTGGCAGGATCGGAATAGGACTTCATGCCCAAAACAAGTTCAGGTCTCATAGTTTACCTCCTTAACTTTCTGTCCGAATGGTCAGTTGGTGGATCTGTTCGTATTCGTATTCCTCGTCATAAATGGTGGCAGATTCCTCTGTGATACGGGTAAAGACCTTCTCCTCGCCGGAAAGCTTCAGCGTATGAATCGCACTCTGCTTGCCGTCAAGGAACTCTTTTCCTACCACGAAAGAAACCGTTTCTTCCGTGATCGCCACAATCTCCAGCGTTTTATAACGGGGAAAATCCCCTTCGATCCAGGTCATGTCCGTATCATAATGGATCACGCCGACACGGATGGGAAACCGGTATGTGGTCTTATCCCCACCGTCAAAGGTTCTGTAGTAATCCGTAAGGGTGATATAAACTTCCTTTTTCGCTTCCATAATTGAATGTCTCCCTTGTTTCAGTCAATCTTGCTGATCTGAACATTCAGCGTATCATTGGGCGGCACCGTTGCTTTTCCCTGGAGCGTCACGTTCCAGAGCTTGGAGATCACGCCGCAGACCGTTACGGTATCCCCCTGAACCAGAAAGCTTCCCAAGCGGCATACAGGATACGGGCAGCCGCCAAGGGTATAGTCTCCGTCCACATAGGGGATTTCCGTCACCGCATCATAGCGGTCGTCAAAAGCACGGATGCGGATCAGCGCTTCGGCCGTCAGCAGGCTCAGGGTAATGGTGTAAAACAGCGGATTGGGAACATTGCCCTTATAGTACATAAACTTTGCTTTGACTACCGTTTCCCCATTTTCCAGGCAATACCGCTGACCGTTGAAGATCACATCGTTACCTTCAATCTGAATGCTTTTGATATTATCGCCGCCGGCCACATCCCTGCCGAAGGGCTCCCCTTTGAGCGGATGAATGCCATCCTCAAAAGGGACGACCCATGTGCCGTCGGGAATGTGATCGTAGAGATTGTCACAATGCAGATGGATGCGGACAAAGCGCTTTTTCTCAGCCATCGCCCTTCTCCTCCATCTCCTTTTGAATTTTCCGAACGGCCTGCGCAAAGATGTCATCATCGGAAGGGCCGCCGTATCCGCACTTGCTGCAGACATAACGGGCAGCGTTGCTCTGATACAGATCGCCGGAAGATGCGTATTTCTTTTCCATTGCGCCGCCGCAAACCGGGCATTTCATTGCCATGGCATTCCCCTCACTTTCCAAGCAGGCCGGGCTTCAAATCAATAAAATATTCGTAACCGCCGTCCATGGACATGGGACGGTAGTAAACGCCCTGATCCTTTGTAACCGTCCAGGTTTTGTTGTACTTTTCGTTCTTGTAGTGCACAGTGACCTGCACGCCTTCCTCAGTCACGGCATCTACGGTGAAATACATCCCGTGCCGCTCCATGCCGGGAATCTTACCCACAACCGCAGGCACCTTCACTTTGTTCGTGGTTCTTGTGGGGCCTTCCACAGACCAGAACTGCTCCTCAATTACCAGTTTCATGTTTTTACCTCCCGTTACATGGTTTTGGAGAACCAACAGCAGTCCTCTGGATTTTTGATGCTGTCAGCAAAGAACATCCAGCCGATGCCGGTATCAGCAGGCAGTCCGGTCACACCGGGCGCATCCTTGGCGTTGAATTGCAAAAGCAGAGGCAGCGGCTTCTCCCAACCGGGCCAGCCGGTGGGCACGCCCATCAGCTTCGTGCCGGAGTAATCGCCCTCGGCTTCAAAAAATTCTGCTTCCCATACATCGGTTGCATTGGGGAAAATGCCGTTATCCTTGTTGAAATCCGGAACGTACTGATCCAGATGCCGCCAGGATTGAATGGCAGAGCCAAGGCAGCAGCCACCGGGATTCTCCGGATCCTTATGTAAAAACAGATACAGCATATTCCCCTTTGGCAGAATCTGCGCCGGATCAAATCTGCGGGCTTCATGCAGATTGATCTGGGCAAGGAGCATACCGTCACCGCTGGGAACAGCCCCCATATCCGCCGCGGAGAAGGCCGGCATACCAAAGAAACGGGATGTCCACATTTTGCCGGGCGCATCCACCTTTTTCAGCCGGATGCCGATGGCTTTGCGCATGGTACCAATAGACAGTCCCTCTGTCTGATCCTCCGCAACCCAGGTCACATGGAGCGTTTCGTGCTGCCAGCCGGAGCCGTCAGCGATCAGCCCCGGGATCTCTGATACAAATTTGCAGCTTTCACCCGGGTGTAATTGGGCTGGGCCACGAATATCCGCATCGCAACGAAAGGTGATCTCTCCTTTGGTGATCCGCTGCACCTCCAAAACATTGCCCAGAAGCCTGCAAACGATGCCGGTATCCGCGTACACATAGCGGTCATAATAGACGATCTCATTTTCATCATCCACATGGCGCAAGCGCAGGACCGGCCTTGCAAAACGTTTCGAAAGCTTCATAACAAGCTCCTCTCAGGAGTATGCCTGCACATTGGCGTCATCGTCAAAATGGTATGCTTCCAGCCAGCGAAGCGCAGGCTGATAACCGGCATCTGCCGCCAGATTCATCCAGTACAGCGCTTTCTCGCCATCGCGCTCCACACCGCGGCCCTCATCATAGCGAAGCGCCAGTGCGTACATCTGATGGGGCTTGCCCATCTTTGCCTGCTTCATAACAATACGAACCTTCTTCTGTTTTCTCATAATTCAAAGCTCCTTTCCCTTGGTACCTTCATTATAAATGTGCTGGTTTTGTGTTAGGTCGCCGCAGCGGGGACATTTTCAAAACGCTTCAAAACCAAAGTGATACAAAATTTCATTGATGTCAAAAATATCGTAGATTTTCTTTTCGATGCAAAAAGCAATGGCCAGATCGTAATCATCAGACTTAGACAGGCTGTAACCGGCCGATTGCAGCAGCAGATCCGCATCTGCGCGATTGAGGCCCAGCGCCAGACACAGGGCAATCACTGTTTTCTTCGCCGGTGTATATTCCCGGTTGCGAATCTTGGAAAACAGCCGGCGGTCGATATTCCCCTTCTTATATATTTCGCTGTCGCTTTTTCCTGTGCGGTCGATAAACGCAAACAGCTGCTCCGTAAAGGACATCTGGCGATTTTGACTCAGATAAGCCTCCGCTTCCTCCGGAATGATCTCCGCCATTCCACGGACAAAGCGACGGCGGATGACCGGCCGCCGGTTTTGGAGGATATAGGCCTGACATTCCTGCTTCCATTGGCTGTGCATTGGCACGCACCCCGCTTCCCTGTAGGTTTTGTGTCCTTATCCATAATTTTATCATGTTGCACTTCATCTTGCAAGCTGTTTGCAAGATACTTTGCTTGTATAATTATTCCTGTTTTTCGTGCATAATAAAGAAGCAAAGGAGTGATTCGTATGCTGGAAATCGAAAGAACATTTCCTTCCGTCAACAAGACTTTTCGGATTCCGATCAACATCGTTGAGCAACTGGAGCAAATTGCGGGTGTTTGCAATACTTCCGTAAACAAAATCGTGGTTCAGTGCCTGGAGTACGCACTGGCCAACATACAACTGGACGAAGAAACATAGACCGGCTGCCGTCATTGACGGCAGTTTTTTATGGCTTTGGGTAAGGCATCCCGGATGCCTGCACTTTCGTCAATTGTAACAAATATACTATCACATATTCTATTATAACTTGTCACATTTCAAATATCAAGTGTCGCATTATACACAATTTAAGATTTTCGGTGTTTTCTGTAAAATATGTAAGGGTGATTGGATAATGCATACTGCACAGATTACGCTTGACCATGCAGAGCGCTACCGCGACCTGGGATATGCGATCGCCTACTACCGTAAGCGAAAGGGTATGACGCAGGAACAGGTCGCAGAACAAATCGGAATCAGCCGACAGCACATGGGCGCCATTGAAGCCCCCAATATGGTGCGCGCCGTGTCTATGGATGTTCTTTTTAGCATTGCAGCTGTTTTGGAAATCGAGCCATATAAACTACTGAAATTCTCTCCTGAGAAGTAATTTGAATAATAAACAAGAAAAAAAGCCTGGTTCGGCGCGATGCCGAACCGGGCTTTCGTTGATTGTTGCCGCCACCGCAGCTGACATGACCAAGCAGCGACCTCGCCCCACAAGAAAAACGTTTTGAAAACATGGCAGTTTCCACAAATTGCGTGGCTTTCCGAAAAGAAGCAATCATATTCTTTGCAATTCCGGCAAAGCTATGTTTGCGGAAAGAAAAAGTCGTTTTCCCAGGAAAACGATCACTTTCCGGGAAAACGAAAAAGGAGAGAGACGATTATGAGTTCCAAGAACAGCAACCAGCTGAACATTCCCCAGGCTCGTGAGGCCATGGACAAGTTCAAGATGCAGTCTGCCCAGGAAGTGGGCGTAGACCTGAAGCAGGGCTACAACGGTCACCTGACCTCCCGTGAAGCCGGCTCCGTCGGCGGCCAGATGGTCAAGAAGATGATCGAGGCTTACGAGCAGGGTCTGCAGTAAGGATCGGTGGGGGGATGGCATTTGCCATCCGCCTTTTTTCATGGGCATCTGCGTTTTTTGCACTTTCACCAGTAGACAAACCCAGGAAGTTTTGCTATACTTACTTTGTATGGAAACCATCCCCTGCAAGACAACAACACTCACTTCAGGAGGCATGATCGAAATGAATCAGGCAGAGAAAAAAGAATTGCAGGTTATTGCCTGCAAAGTTCGTCACGGCATCATCGACAGCGTTTACAGCGCAAAAGCCGGTCACCCCGGCGGCAGTCTGTCCGCCACCGAGCTGTTCACCTATCTGTATTTCAAGGAAATGAATGTCGATCCCCGCAATCCCAAAATGGCCGATCGGGACCGTTTCGTCCTGAGCAAGGGTCACACCGCCCCCGGCCTGTATGCCACCCTGGCACACCGTGGCTTCTTCAGCGTGGAAGATCTGCCCACCCTGCGCCATACCGGCAGCTATCTGCAGGGTCACCCCAACATGAATACAGTTCCCGGCATCGATATGTCCACCGGTTCTCTGGGTCAGGGCATCAGCGTTGCCGCTGGCATGGCACTGGCCGCCAAGTCCCAGAACAAGGACTACCGCGTCTACACCCTGCTGGGTGACGGTGAAATTCAGGAAGGTCAGGTTTGGGAAGCCTGTATGCTGGCCGCTCACTACAATCTGGACAACCTGTGCGTCATTGTTGACAACAACGGTCTGCAGATCGACGGCAACATTGCCGATGTCATGAGTCCCTACCCCATCGTGGACAAGCTGGCTTCCTTCGGCTTCCATGTAATGGCCATCGACGGTCACGATTTTGATCAGATCGAGGCCGCTCTGAACGAAGCCAAGACCATTAAGGGCAAGCCCAGTGCCATTGTGATGAAGACCGTAAAAGGCAAGGGCGTTTCCTATATGGAAAACAATGCCGGTTGGCATGGCAAGGCCCCCAACGAGGCCGAATACCTGCAGGCCAAGGCCGAACTGACCGCCGCACTGGCAGAACTGGAGGGCAAGTAATATGGCTGATGTAAAGAAAATGGCTACCCGTGATGGCTACGGCAACGGCCTGGTAGCCCTGGGCAAAGCGTTCGACAACGTGGTTGTTTTGGATGCTGACCTGGCCGGTTCCACCAAGACCGGTATGTTCAAAAAGGCATTCCCTGACCGCCACTTCAACTGCGGTATTGCCGAAGGCAACATGATGGCTGTGGCTGCCGGTATGTCCACCACCGGTCTGGTTCCCTTCGCCAGTTCCTTCGCCATGTTCGCTGCCGGTCGTGCTTTCGTGCAGATCCGTAATTCCATCGGCTATCCCGGTCTGAATGTGAAGATCGGCGCCACCCACGGCGGCATTTCCGTGGGTGAGGACGGTGCAAGCCACCAGTGCTGCGAGGACTTCGCCCTCATGCGCTCCATTCCCGGCATGACCATTATCTGCCCCGCCGACGGTGTGGAAGCTGAGGCCGCTGTGAAGGCCGCTTATCACCACCAGGGTCCCGTATACCTGCGTTTTGGCCGTCTGGCTGTTCCGGTATTCCATGAGGAAGGTTTCGAGTTCGTCATCGGCAAGGGCGAAATTATGCGTGACGGCACCGATGTTGCCATTATCGCCAACGGTCTGCTGGTTTACGAGGCTGTAAAGGCCGGTGAAGCCCTGGCAGAAATGGGCATCCACGCCATGATCATTAATATGTCCACTGTCAAGCCGCTGGACAACGAGCTGGTGCTGGAAGCTGCCCGCAAGTGCGGTCGCGTCATTACCTGTGAGGAGCATTCTGTGGTTGGCGGTCTGGGCGAAGCGGTTTGCAGCCTGCTTTCCGAGCAGCTGCCCACACCTGTGCGCCGCATCGGTGTGCAGGATATCTTTGGCGAATCCGGCCCTGCCGCCGAGCTGCTGAAGAAGTACGGCCTGACCTCCGAAAACATCGTAGCCGTGGCAAAGGACTTCTGTGGCAAGTAAATAGCAACCAATGGCCCGTCGATCTGACGGGCCATTTCTTTATGCGCAAAAACGCCGCACCCGAAGGTGCGGCGTTTTTTATGTATAACGCAGGTAATTAAGCCTTGACAAACTCAACCCAGAAAGAGCCATTGCCGCCCAGGTAGGAGGTGGCAGAAGCGCTCATGGTCTCGAAGGTGCCGTAAGCACCGATGTAAGCAGTGGTAGCACCGTCTTCCAGCGTGGCGACCAGGGTGCCGAACTCAGCATTCCAAGTGTAAACAGCAGTGGGCGCATCGGTCAGGCGCAGGTTGATGTAGTTGCCGTTCTGGTAGATGTCAATGTAGGTCTTCACATCACCGTTCAGGAAGTACAGGCGGTAGCCACCGTCCACACTCTCCAGGTAAACATTCATGGCCTCAGCGATATTCTCGGAGGTGGCCATGTAGTAATCCTTGTTGGCGGTAGTGCCCAGGAAGTACAGGGTCTTGCCAACGGTGACATGGTTGACGTACATCTTGTAAGCAACGCCTACTTCGGGAGCAGCAGTCTCGGTAGCAATGGCGAAGAAGCCTGCGGGGAACTGCTTGATGCCGGCATTTTCCTTGTTGATGTAGCTGGTATCGGAAACGCTGATGGTCTCGAAGTTGTTGTAGGAGCCCAGGTAGCATTCCTTATCGGCATGGGTGGTAACCCAGTCGCCGCACTCAGCGTTGAAGGTAAAGACATTGCCATCGTCGAAGAAGCCAACGGAGCGCTTGCCCTCGTCGTTGTCGTAAATAGCAATATACTTCTTGGCGCCTTCCACTACGATGTAGAACTTGTAGCCGCCGTCAACAGCTTCCACATAGACATCGATGGCAGCATCCTTATCGGCGGTGGTGGCCAGGTATCTGCCGCTGACCTCACCGGTGATGTAGACGGTGGTGCCATTGGTGACCTGGATCAGACCGAACTTGTAAGCGGTGCCTTCAGCAGGGTTGGAAACCTCGGGCAGCTGAGGATCCACAACGGGATCGGGATCGGGATCGGGCTTGACCTCGCTGGAGCCAACGGTGCCCTTGGCGCCTTCAGCATCCTGCAGCTCAAAGGTGTAGATAGCCAGGTTGGAGGTTTCGCTGATGCCGTAGCAGGTCATGTAGCCATTGTAGACCTCCAGGTACTGGGGCTTGCCATTGTAGTTGGCGATGGCGCACTTGATGAGCTGGCCGCCCTCAGCGCCTTCCAGAACGAACTTGGTGTTGTCGCTCTGCTCAGCCACAAACATAACATGGGTAGCATCGCAGAACAGGTACATACCGCCATCGGTCACGAAGGAAACAGAACCATCGTCATTGGCCTGTACGGTCAGAGGCAGAGCCTCCACCTTGTCAGTAGTCAGGGCCAGCTCGTGCTTCTGAGAGCCGGAGGAGCTGGTGTACAGGTAGTCGATACCGGTCATGTACTTGCCATCGCTGGGCAGATAAATGACGACCTTATTGCCGGTGGGGACCTCTACCTTCTCCACAGCGGGGCTGTAGAACTTGATCTCGATGGTAGCAGTCTTGCCGTTGGCATCGGAGATGGTGCCAACCAGAGTGAAGCGAACCTCTTCCTCAGGCTGCTCCACGATGTCGATCTTCTTGGTGCCAGCGGCAGCGCCGTCAGCAATCACGATGGCATCGACAGGGCCGGAGGTTACGTTGATCGTCCAGGTGATGGGATAAGAAACGCTGTCGATGGTAACAGCAGGCAGCAGTTCCTTGTCAGCGGTCAGCTTGTTATCCTCATCCTTGGAAGCCTTGTCGTACATATTCTTCAGATATGCGACAGCGGACTGCAGAGGATCATCCAGGGGATTCACAACCTGGGGCTGGGTGGTTGCTTCGGTTTCTGCCTCGGGCTGAACACAACCGGCAAACACGCCCAGAACCATGGCCAGCAGAAGTGCAATAGAAATAAACTTCTTCATGGTATACTCCTTCATTTTTATTATTCGTATACGACAATGTCAGCACTGGAGAACACCTTGATCTGGTATTCACCGCTGAAATAGTCCACAATACCGGTAATATCAATGGTCTTATCCAGGAAATCCTCCTGGGTCATCATGTTGCCGTTTTCATCGTACAAAACGATGGTACGAACCACGATGGTCTGGCCATTGACCTCACAGGTCAGTGTCATGGCGCCGTCGTTATCACCGCCATTGCTGGTGGTGTAGACGCTCTTGACATACAGATTCTCCATACGGACGGAAGTGCTCATGGCCAGCGCAGCGTAGTCGAAGGACTTCACTTCGGTTTCTTCGCTGCCGTATTCCTTCATCACTTCCACTTCGATCTTATGGGTATTGAATACCACGGGATCTGTCAAGCGGTTGGATGCAGCATGACCGGTTTCCACCAGGAGCGTATTGCCTGGATCATTGGGCTTGAATTCGCGGTAAGTCAAACCGGAAACCTGCCAGGTACCGCCGGCTTCATAGTAAGTAACCGTACCGACCACGCGAACCAGGTTGCCAACCTTCAAAATGTTCAGCAGCTCGCCGGTTTCATAGCCGTAGTAAACCGAAATACCGTAGTACATATCGGTTTCTGCGTCGTAGGCTTCCACATAGACCGTATTGGCGTTATTGCGGGTCACGACGCCCTCAAAGGCTACCTTTTTCTGCTCATAGAATGCAATGTTGGTGCGCAGGCCCTTCAGGTCCAGCTCATAGGCATCGCCATAGTAGAAATCGGGGTCCTTTTCATTGGAGTGGACATTCAGCTTGTTTGCCTTTGCCTGCTGGAATGCCAGGGAAGCCACATCGCCGTAACGCTCAGCAATGGTGCCGCAGGCGATGGACAGGCCATTCTGAACCAGCTCCAGATTCAGGCAGCGATAATCCGCGCCTTCCTCCGGCTGATACCAGATCCACAGCAGATAACGGCCGCCGGTGGAGTCGGCATGGAGCTTCTCGTCATTGGATTCGACAATGATGGAGGTGGCATTCATCAGCTTTTCCTTGGTAAAGGTGGAGGCTTTTTTGCCCCATTCTTCAATTTTGCCAGTGGACTCGGGGGTATTGACACACAGATAACGGGCCTTCAGCACGCCATCTTCACAGATTTCTGTGGGAACATTGAAGTGGGTCGTATCGCCGTCGATGTAGCTCTTGACGGTGACCTCCATCTTCCAGGAGGAAGAAGTCATGTCCAGCTTGGTCTTTTCTACATAGTCCACGAACTCCGGCTCTGCAGGAGTGGTTGCGGGGGCAGAGGTCGCTCCGGTTTCGGAGGCTTCCTCACTGTTTTGGCAGCCGGCAAAAACACCGGCCACCAGAATCAGCGCAAGTAAAAGAGAAAAAAGCTTTTTATAATTCATCATAGCGGTTACAGCAATTATTCACATTCCCGGATAGCATATTCAAATGCTTCCTTGACCAGTGCATCCACGTTGCTGGTAGGCTCGCTCATGCACCAGATCATCAGCTCACCCACCTGGGTACGGGCCTTGGAGGAGCCGTTGAAAGCGGGAGACACGAAGTAGTCATCACGGCCTTCGATACCGATCTTGACGCACTTCGCAACCAGCTTCTCATAGCCGTTGGCGCTGTTCAGCCAGGCAGCGTAGAACTCGTTCTCGGTAACGGACTGCAGGACGGGCATATAGCCGGAAGCCATGGAGAATTCAGCCTGGAAGTCAACATTGGTGCACAGGAACTTGACGAACAGCCAGGAAGCCATGATCTGCTGGTCGCTGATGTTAGCGCCCTTCAGGATGCACAGGCTGGGGCCCTGGGAGATGGTCTTCTTGTTGTTGACATCGTACTGGGGGATGCCGGCAACACCAACCTCGAAGGCAAAGCTGCCGTCAGTGGTATCGTTGTTGGACATCTGGTAGGAAGCACCGCCGGAGGAGCCGACGCACATATAGCAACGGGTATCCTGCTGCTCAACGAACAGGTTGGAGGTGTAGCTGCCGTACAGCTCCTGGGTGGTGAAGTAACCCTTCTGGTAGTACTCACGCAGTTCCTTCACGAATGCCTGGTTTTCAGCATTGTTGAACAGGAACTTTCCGCCGCCTTCAGCGCTGGTGTAACCGGTACCCATCTGCTCGCAGAGGGTGATGAACCAGTTGTCCTCAGCGTCGTAGCCCAGAGGATAGCAGTCGGGGTCGATGGCCTTGATCTGTTCACAGACATCCCACAGCTCCTCCCAAGTGGTAGGAACCTTCAGACCGTGCTGATCGAAGAAGGTCTTATTGTAGTACAGAACCTCAGTGGACTTGTTCAGAGGCATGGTGTACATCAGGTTGTCACCGTAAACCAGGCCCTCATCATAGTAAGCCTTGACGAAGTCGTCCTTCTGTGCCTGGGTCAGGCCCAGAACCTCGTTGGTGCCGGGGATCACAAACTCGCTGTTGATCAGATCGTCCAGAGTAACAACGGCTCTGGCGATGTTGTACATAGCAACGTGGTCGGGATAGCAGTAAGCGATGTTGGGCTGGTTGCCGCCGGCGATCTCGGTATTGATCTGGCCGTTAATATCGCCCCAGCCGCCGTAAGAAGAATGGGTGATGTGGATGTTGGGGTAGATCTTATTGAATTCCTCAATATAGATATTCAGCACATCCTGCAGCTTGGAACCCATGGTGTGCGCGAACGTGATGGTCACTTCCTGGTTGGGATCGAAGCCGGTTTCGGGCACGATGAAGTTGGGCTGCTTAACGCCGCCATTGTCAGCCTCAGCCTTAGTGGGGCGCTTGTCAGTACCCTGCACGCAGCCGGTCAGACACATCACAGCCAGCATCATAACAGCCATGAGCAGTGCAACAATTCTCTTTTTCATTGCAAAATTACCTTCCTTATTTTTATTATGTTACAGGCGGATGGAGCACATCCGCCCACTAACCAAAATGGATTTATCCCTTGATACCGCTGCGGCTGACGCCCTGCATGATATACTTACGCAGGAACAGGAACACCATGAACAGAGGCGCAGACACCATGGTGACCGCTGCCATCTGGACAGGGAAATTAGCCTGTCCGCTGGTATCCGTAAAGGCGTTTCGCAGACCGTTGGTAATCATCTGGTGGGCTTCGTCGTTGGCCACCAGCTTGGGCCAGATATAGGAGTTCCACGCACCCATCATCTTCAGAATGGTGATGGAGATCAGGGTGGGCATTGCCAGAGGGATCATGACCTTCCACAGATACTTGATGTCGCTGCAGCCATCCACCTTGGCAGCCAGATACAGTTCATTGGGAATCTGCATAAAGTTCTGACGCAGCAGATAGATGTAGAACACAGATACTAGGAACGGCACGATCAGCGCGTTAAAGGTATACATCCAGTCCAGCTTGGAAACGGTGATATAGTTGGTAATGGTGAACATTTCACCGGGGATCATCATGGTCGCCAGCAGCAGGCCAAACATGGTCTCCTTGCCCTTAAACTCCAGACGGGCAAAGGCAAAGGCGGACAGAACCGTGATGATCAGGCTCAAAATGGTGGAAACGATACCAACATAGGCAGTATTCATGAACAGGGTGCCCAAATTTGCCGTGGTAAAGGCTTCCGTGTAGTTTTCCCAGATAATCATTTTGGGCCAGAAAGTGGGGTTCGCCTGCCGGTATTCAGACAGGGTTTTCAGAGAGGAGATGATCATCCAGTAGAAGGGGAACAGAACGATCAGCGCCATGATCAGCAGGAATATATAGGTGCCAATCTTCACACCGATCCGCACCGCTTTGGAGACGGCGGAAACCTGCTGAATATTTCTTTCGTGCATCACATTGATACGCTTATTCTCAGCCATGTTCTGCACCTCCTTAATAATGAACCCGCTTCTTGCTGACCTGATTGTTGATCAGAGTAACAACAAGAATAATGCAGAACAGAATCAGCGCAGCCGCACTGGCCTGACCGGTATCGTCAGATTCCAGCGCATCGTAGACAAGACCGACAACAGTATTCAGTCTGCCGCGGATGCCCATGCCCTCGCCGAAAATACCGACCACGCTGGAATACTCCTTAAAGCCGCCAATAAAGCCGGTGATCACAACGTAGGCGATCATGGGGCTCAGCAGCGGCACCGTGATGCGGGTGAATACACGGCGTCGGGGCGTTCCGTCCACCTTGGCCGCATCGTAATACTGCTTGTTGATGCTCTGCAGGCCGCCCAACAGCACCAGGATCTTAAAGGGCAGGGCATTCCATACGATGTAGATGATCAGCACCGCCAGGTTGGCTTCCTCCGAAGAACCGGGGTTCATCCAGTTGATCCAGGCGCTGTCGCCGCCGAAGAACATTAGCACATTGTTGATAATGCCGTATGTTTCCGCCGTGCCGTTTGTTTTCAAGCCAACGATATTAAACATGGCGTTAAACACCATGCCGATGGCGATGGAGTTGGTCACATAGGGCAGGAAGAAGATGGTCTGCAAGGTCTTGCGCAGAGGCTTGATAGAGTTCAGAGCAACTGCGATCAACAAGGCCAACAGTGTGGAAATCGGAACAGTAGCCACACACAGGAACATTGTGTTGAGCAACGTCTGCTTAAAAGCCGGGAACTTCAGCACATGAATGAAGTTATTTATACCGAATTGGAAAGTAGCGCCGCCCTTGGCTGCCATGGCATTGTAGTCATTCTGAAACGCCAGAGAAATGGTATTGATGATGGGCCAGACGGTAAATACCAACAGCAAAATGAGCGCCGGTGATAAATACAGCCAGGCTTTCCATTGTTTTC
>JAZRBW010000094.1:0-44720 GCA_045635305.1 Faecousia sp.
AGCGTCCATAACAGCAGAGATGGCCTCGCCGTGGGTAGGCATCGCGATCTCCAGCTCAATCTTCTTGTCAGCGGTCTTGTGGGTCAGACGGCCGTCGATACCGATACGCTCGCACAGGCCCTTGGCTGCTACGTCGCCGGTCTCGGGGTTCATCAGCTGATACTTCAGGCTGGAAGAGCCGGCATTGATAACCAGAATGTTCATTGGAATCATCCTCCTAAAAAATATTGTTTCATTTTTTGTGGTTTTGTGCTAAAATATCCATACGCTTTGATTATAACTGATAGAATGAAATTTCTCAAGTACTGTTTTTACTTTTTTTATCAAAAGGTGGGATTATTTTGCAAGTAACCGGCATTGTCTGTGAATATAACCCGTTCCATCTTGGCCACAAAAAGCAAATCGATTTTCTGAAGCGCCAGGGTCACACCGTTGTGTGCCTGATGAGCGGCAATTTTGTCCAGCGGGGACACCCCGCCATTTACGATATGATGACCCGAGCCAAGGCCGCCTTGCACTGCGGCGCGGATCTGGTGCTGGAGCTGCCCATCGGGTATGCCATTTCCTCTGCCGAGGGCTTTGCCGACGGAAGTGTGCGCATTCTCTCCAGGCTTTGCGACAACATCTGCTTCGGCGCAGAAACCGCGGATGCACAGGCGCTGATGGAAACAGCAAAAATGCTGCACGCTCCCCTGTTTACCGAGAAACTTCGCAGGCATTTGGATTCCGGTCTGTCGTTTCCCGCTGCCCGCAGCGCAGCGCTGACAGACTGCGGTCTGGATGGGCAGATCCTGGCATCGGCAAACAATATTCTGGCTGTGGAATACTGCAAGGCGATCCTATCTCAGCAATCCAAATTGCAGCCCATGGTCATTCATCGGCAGGGCAGCTATCACGACACGCTGCCTGACAGGGAAAACCCCTCTGCCACTTCCCTGCGCGCTTTGCTGGACGCCGGCGAACCCTGGCACGATTATGTACCGGCTGACGCAGCCAACTTCTTTGAAGAAGCACCCGTTCACACCATAAAACAGGCTGAGCAGGCAATCTTGTACCGCCTGCGAACCATGACGGATACGGAATTTGAAGCCCTGCCCTACGGCTCCGAGGGCCTTTGGCGCAAGCTGATGCACGCCAGCCGCAGCTGCTGTGATCTGGAATCCATTATTGCAGCAACCAAATCAAAACGCTATACCCGCACCAGGATCGATCGCATGATCCTGTGCGCCTTCCTGGGGCTTTCCCAGCAGGATCAAACTACAGGTGCGCCCTATTGCCGCATTCTAGCCTTTAACGACAGCGGAAGACAGGTATTGGCCAGCATCAAAGAGGATGGCTTTTTCGTCAATATCGGCCAGCATACAGGCTGCGAATATGAGAATCTGGAGCAGCGCAGCACAGCTTTATACGGCTTATTCGCCCAAAAACCGGACGCACCGGATATGCACAGCCGATACCGGGTCTATTATCTGAAATAAACGGAAAATATAGCGCAAAATGATTGCACTATCCGGCGAATTATGCTAGAATTATTTAGTTATTTGCTCACACGAGGTGATTTTTTGGAAAAGAAAACCATATTACTGGTGATTGCCGTGGTTGTATGCCTGGGCTTTTCTCTGATGCTGCTGCCCAATCCACAGCCCACGGTGAATCCTACCGATCCCAGCGGCGGAGAAACGCCTGTTTATAGCCTGCAATTCACAGAAATCTGTGCAAAAAACGACAGCATTCTTACAGATAACAACGACGATACTCCTGATTATATTGAGATCTATAACAGCGGCAGCACCATTTCTCTTGCCGGCTTCCAGCTCACGGACGGCAAGGTGCGCAGTAAGCCCTTTGGCGACATTGTTCTGGCCGCAGGTGAATACCGGGTCTTTTTCCTGTCGGATGAACTGACCGGCTTTGGTCTTACCGCCTCCGGCACAGAAACCATCCAATTGCTGGATCCCAATGGCAACATCATGGCACAGGCAACCACCACTGCCATGCAGTCCAACCAGGTCATGCTGCTGCATAATGGCGCGTACACCCTGTCTTACGATGCGTCTCCCGGCTTTTCCAACGACCCTGCCGGTTTAGCCGCCTTCCGCACGGGTCACATCCTGGAAGAAGCACAGCTTGTGATCAGCGAGATTCTTTTGAACAATGTTTCCGCATTGCCCGATGAAGAGGGTGCTTACGGTGATGTGATCGAGCTGTACAACCCCACCTCTCAGCGCATCTTTCTGGGCAGGTACTGCATCAGTGACAGCGTCACCGAGCGCTATCGCTACCGTCTGCCGGATATGTATCTGGAAGCCGGCAGCTATCTGCTGCTGTATTGCGACGGCGGAAACTATATTGCCGATAGCGGCCAGATCCACACCAATTTCTCCATTTCTCATGGTGAGACCCTTTGTCTGACCCAGCTTGCAAACGGCGGGTATCTGACAGCAAACGCCCTTTCTGCTGAGGCAGACCAGTCACTGTCCCTTACAGACGATGGCAGCTATGTGGCAGGCTATGTCAGCCTTGGCTACAGCAACGATGTGGCAGGCACCGAATCCTTTGCCGAATCCCGCATTGCCCAGAATTCCTCTCTGGTGATCACCGAAGTGCTGCTGTCCTCCTCCCGCGTTCCCTACCTTGGCAAATTTCAGGATGTTGTAGAAATTACAAATATCAGCAAGGATACCGTTTCTACCGCCGGTTGGTATCTTTCCGACGGCGGCGATCCTTATGAATACGCCCTTCCGGTAATGGAACTTGCTCCGGGACAGTGCATGATCGTCATTTGCAGCGACCAGACCACCGGTTTTGCTTTGTCTGACGGAGAAGCCCTTCGGCTTACCACACCCAATTACGACTATGCCCCGCTGGTCTACTGTGCCAAGTCCACAGAAGGCATGAGCGTGAGCCGACAGGAGAAGGACAGCAATGTATCCTACACCTTCCACTCCCCCACCCTGGGCTACAGCAACACCGAGGAAAGCCACCTGCTGTTCCTGCAGGATGGCATCCGCACCGGCCTGATGATCAGCGAAATGATGAGCTCCAACAACTCCTATATCAAAGGCCCTTACGGCAACACCTGCGACTGGATTGAGTTGTACAACAGCTCCGACAAGACCATTGAGCTTTCCGATTTTGCGCTGACTGATGACAGAGGACAGCTCTACAAATATCCTCTGCCTGCCAAACAGCTGAAGCCGGGCGAATATGCGGTGCTTCTGCTCAGCGATGACGCCAAAAATCTGGCATCCGGCTACAGTGTTCTTCCCTTCAACCTTTCTGCCGAAGGCGAACGGCTCTATCTTTGCAGCGGCGGCATGGTTGTGGACTATGTGTTCCTGCCTGCCATGTCGGCTGATATGTCCTACGGACGGCCTGGCTCCAGTATCGCCTTTACAGTTCTTGACAAGCCCACGCCAAAAAAATCCAACTCTGCGGAAGCCAAAATCTCCGCGGATCCCATCGTCGACATTCCTCAGGGCTCCTACGATAACGTGGAGTATCTGGACATTTCCTTCAGCGGCCCGGGCAAGATTTATTACACCACCGACTGCACCGAGCCCACCATCCATTCCACCCCCTATACAGGTCCCATCCGCATCACCAATACTACAGTATTGCGTGTCGTGCAGGTGGAAGAGGGCAAAAAACCTTCCAATGTGATTGACCTGACCTATCTCATCAACGAAAATGATACTCTGGGCACCATTTGCATCGTCACCGATCCGGATAATCTCTGGGATTACAATACCGGCATTTATGTGATGGGTCCCGGCGCTTCCGATGTTACCCCCTTCATGGGAGCAAACTTCTGGATGGACTGGGAGAAGGAAGCTACAGTATCCCTGTTTGAAGCAGACGGCGGCGGTTTTTATGCACCCTGCGGTTTGAAGATCTTTGGCGGCTATTCCCGCGCTAATGACAAAAAATCCCTGGTTTGCTTCTTCCGCAGTCAGTACGGCGCTTCCCAGTTGGATTATCCCTTGTTCGGTGAAGAGGGTCTTGACACCTACGAGGCCTTTGTCCTGCGTGCAGGCGGTCAGGACGCTTTTATCGGCAGAATTCGAGACGAACTGATCACGTCCCTTGCATCCAAGTACACCGGTATTGCAGTACAGAAGTACAAGCCAGTCGTGGTTTACTTGAACGGCGAATACTTCGGTCTGCACTTCATCCGGGAGAAAATAAGCGAAAACTATGTTGCCGGCAACTTCAACTGCGATCCGGATGAGGTAACCGTTTGTGAGCAGGCGGGACTGACTTCCACTGCCTACCAGGATTTGATCAAGTATGTGAAGAAGCACGATCTGAGCCAGCAGGAGCATTACGATTATGTTTGCTCCAAAATCAACATTGACAGCTATATCGACTACCTGTGCACCCAGATCTGGATCGCTAATTCCGATCTGGGAAATGTAAAGTTCTATCAAATCGGTGACGGGCAGTGGAACTGGATTCTTTATGATACGGATTTCGCCCTCTCCAACAGCAATAACCAGACCTTGAACGATCTGCTCAAGCCTATGGACAATTCCGCCTTTGACCTTCGCTGCCGCAGACTGGCCTCTAAGCTGATCAAAAACGCAGATTTTCGCGAGAAATTCCTGAAACGGCTTGCCTGGCATATCAACGAAGTCTGGACTTCCGAGAATATGAATGCCCAGATCGACCTGATCGAAGGCGCTATTGCCGCGGACATGGTCAAAGACTGCAAGCGCTGGAACAAAAGCTACAGCTATTGGCAGGAGCGCATCGCATTCCTGCGTGGCTTCAGTGACCTGCGCACACCGAAGGTAGTCAAGCAGGTGAAGGACTTCTTCGATCTGACCGACGAGCAGATGCGCGCGTACGGTTTTCCCGTTTGAGGTATCCGCATGGCAGTTAGACACGAAGAAAAATATATCATTGACTATCGGCAGTACCTGATGCTGAAGCATCGGGCGATGCAAATTCTGCTGCCGGATCCCCACGGTGACCATGGCAGCTATGTGATCACATCCATCTATTACGACGATCCACTGAACAACGCGCTGTATGAAAAGCTGGACGGTCTGCCGGAACACAGTAAATTCCGTATCCGGACCTACGACTACAGTGAAAACATCATCAAGCTTGAACGCAAGGATAAGCATGGCATTCTGACCCAAAAGGAAGATGCTCCCATCAGCCGGGTGCAAATCGAACTGCTGGACGGAACCGCTACCCCTCTGGATGCCTTTTCCGGAGATGCCTATGATCTTGCGGCGCAGATCCACGCCAAGTGTTTACAGCCAAAAGTGGCTGTGCGCTATCGCCGGGATGCCTTCTTCCATCCCGGCTCCGATTTCCGGCTGACCTTCGATACCGAGCTTGAAGCCATCTGCCCCAAAGCGGAGGCTTTGTTCAGTGATAATGTGAGAGGTTTACCCGTACTGGACAAAAACAGTGTGATCATGGAGATCAAATACGGCGCCTACATCCCCAACTTTGCCAGAAAGCTGACCAACGTAAACTGCCGCCAGCTTTCCGTATCCAAGTACGCGCTTTGCCGCGAGAAATATATGTAAAAGGGAGAAATCACTATGAGTGTGATAGATGCAATTAAGAAAAGTGTTGCGGAGCAATTTGACACGACCCTTTCCTCCGGCGACATTCTTGCAGGCCTGATTGTTGCCATTCTGGCAGGTCTGTTTATCCTGCTGATCTACAAATTTACCATGCAGCAGGTAACCTTCAACCGCAGCTACTGTGTCAGCTTGCTGCTTGTAAGCGTGATCAGTGCCATGATGGTACTGACAATCACCTCCAATCTGGCACTTTCCTTGGGCATGGTGGGTGCACTGTCCATCATCCGTTTCCGCACCGCCATCAAGGACGCCTCCGATACCGCCTTCCTGTTCTGGTCTGTGGCCGCGGGCATCACTGCCGGTGCCGGCTATTACTTACTGACGATGATCGGCTGTCTGGCTGTGGGTCTTGTGTGCCTGCTGTCCACCGTTCTGTTCTCTTTCATGGATCGCCCTTTCCTGTTGGTCATTCGTGCAGACAGCATGGATGCCGTTGACCAGGTGGAAGCTACCCTGAAAGCCAGCCACATCCGCTACAGCTTGTCCAGTCTGGTGGAAAACGGAGAGAATGTGGAGATGATCTACGAACTGGCGATCTCCGCAAAAAAGCGTAAGCCCATGTCCGCACTGCGGGAAATCGAGGGTGTTTACAGCATTTCCATCGTTGATTGCCGCAAGAGCTAACAAAATACAATGACCTGGTGGCCGAAACCACCAGGTCTTTTTATGCAATTATAGGTGCAACACTCTGTCCTTGATTTCCTGTGTGCGACCCTGGTTCCAATACTGGGTGCCGATGTAGCCACAGGTTCTGCGAGCGACATTCATCTTGCTCTGGTCTGTGTTGCCGCACTGAGGGCATTTCCATACCAGCTTGCCATCGTCATCTTGAATCTCGATCTCACCGTCGAAGCCGCAGCACTGGCAGTAATCAGACTTGGTGTTCAGCTCCGCGTAGATGATATTCTCATAGATAAACTGCATCAGCTCCAGGACAGCATCGATATTCTGCTGCATATTGGGCACTTCCACATAGGAAATGGCACCACCGGGGCTAAGGTGCTGGAACTGCGCCTCAAAGCCCAGCTTGGTAAAGGCATCAATTTCCTCGGAAACATGGACGTGATAGGAATTGGTTATGTAATTCTTATCCGTGATGCCGGGAATCATGCCGAACCGGTTTTGCAGGCACTTGGCAAACTTATAGGTGGTAGACTCCAGAGGCGTGCCATAAAGGCTGAAGTCGATATTATGCTTTTCCTTCCAGCGCTTGCAGGCAGCATTCAGTGCATCCATAATCTCCAGCGCGAAGGGCGTGGCCTCGGGATCGGTGTGGGACTTGCCTGTCATGTACTTAACGCATTCATACAGGCCTGCATAGCCCAGAGAAATGGTGGAATAACCGCCAAACAGCAGCTTATCAATGGGCTCTCCCTTTTCCAGACGGGCCAGGGCACCATATTGCCACAGGATGGGTGCAGCATCGGACAGGGTGCCTTTCAGTCGCTCGTGGCGGCACAGCAGCGCACGGTAACAAAGATCCATACGCTCATCGAAAATGCGCCAGAACTTGTTCACATCACGGCCGGAGGACAGAGCGATGTCCGGCAGATTGATAGTGACCACGCCCTGATTAAAACGACCGTAATACTTATGCTTTCCGGGTTCATAATTGCCGGCATTGGCAATATTACCTACGCCTGCTTCCGTGAAGCGGTCAGGCGTCAGGAAGCTGCGGCAACCCATGCAGACGTATACATCGCCCTTGAGCTCCAGCATTTTCTTTTCGGAAATATAATCGGGTACCATCCGCTTGGCGGTGCACTGGGCAGCCAGTTTGGTCAGATACCAATATTTGCTGCCTGCACAGACATTGTCCTCTTCCAGAACATAGATCAGCTTGGGGAAAGCGGGAGTGATCCACACGCCCTTCTCATTCTTCACGCCCTCATAGCGCTGGCGCAGAGCCTCCTCGATGATCATAGCAAGGTCCTGCTTCTCCTGCTCATTACGGGCTTCGTTCAGATACATAAAGACAGTAATGAAGGGGGCTTGACCGTTGGTGGTCATCAGGGTTACCACCTGATACTGGATGGTCTGTACACCGCGGCGAACCTCATCACGCAGACGGTCTTCAACGATCGCTTTGATCCTCTCTTCCTCGGCCGTTACGCCAAGAACCCGCAGCTCTTCCTCCACGGTCTTGCGAATCTTATCGCGGCTGACCTGCACAAAGGGAGCAAGGTGGGTCAGGCTGATGGACTGGCCGCCGTACTGATTGGAGGCAACCTGGGCAATGATCTGGGTAGCAATATTACAGGCAGTGGAGAAGGAATGAGGCTTCTCAATCAAGGTGCCGGAAATCACGGTGCCGTTCTGCAGCATATCTTCCAGGTTTACCAGATCGCAATTGTGCATATGCTGGGCATAATAGTCGGAGTCATGGAAGTGAATGATGCCAGCCTCGTGTGCATCCACGATCTCCTTGGGCAGCAGAATGCGGGCGGTGATGTCCTTGCTGACCTCGCCTGCCATATAGTCACGCTGCACAGCATTGATAGTGGGATTCTTATTGGCATTTTCCTGCTTGACTTCCTCATTATTGCACTCAATCAGGCTGAGGATCCGGTCGTCCGTGGTGTTGGACTGGCGCAGCAGACTGCGGGTATAACGGTAGGTAATGTACTGCTTGGCAACCTCAAAAGCACCGTGGGCCATGATGGCCTTTTCTACCAGGTCCTGAATCTCCTCGACGGATGCGCTGCGTCCCATTTCCTCACAGGAAATGGTAACGCTCTCGGAAATGCGGCGGATCTGCAGAGGGGTCATGCGCTCCGCTTCCGGTACTGCATCATTTGCCTTGGTAACAGCCATGACGATCTTGTTGATGTCAAAGATGGCCTCAGCACCGTTTCTCTTAATAATTTTCATATATGCAACCTCCCCGGGTAATGGTCATTTTCTTGCAAGCTTGTATAAGATACTACATCTTGTATCTAATTGCAAGAGAAAACCCCAAATCCTGTACTTCATCGACAGTGCGTGTTTTGTGCAATTTTCCTAACCGCATAAAACAGGGTCATTGCCCCCATATCCGTCAAATCCATTGCAAACTGGGAACATATGCGATATAATTGTCAGCAGAAAGAAATACAGTAGTCGTTGGGCTACGGAAAGAAGATAAGGAGCGATCTATCCATGCGTGAAAAATTCGGCAAAATGCCCAGTGGTGAAGTTTCCTACCTATACACAATTTCCTGCGGACAGCTAACCGCAAAGGTGTCCGATTTGGGCGCAACCTTAGTGCAGTTGCTTGTGCCGGATCGAGACGGCAATCTTGCCGATGTTGTACTCGGCTACGACTCCCCTGCCGGCTACCTGGAAAGCGACACCTACTTTGGCGCAACGGTAGGCCGCAATGCCAACCGCATCCGCAATGCCTGCTTTGTCCTTGATAACAAAACCTGGTCTTTGCCTGCCAACGAAGGCCCCAACAACCTCCACAGCGCCCCGGACGGCTATAACATCCGCCTCTGGACCGTGGAGTCCCATACTAAGAACGCGATCGTGCTGCGCCTTCACAGCCCTCACAACGACCAGGGTTTCCCAGGCAACGCTCATATTCAGGTCACCTATCTTCTGGAAGCCGACGGGTTGCGTATTGTGTACGACGGGATCTGCGACCGGAACACCGTCTTTAATCTGACCAATCACAGCTACTTCAATCTGGCAGGCCACGAAAAACAGGAAAAGGCCATGGACCAGATCCTTTCCATGCCCGCCCGGTTCTTCCATCCCGACGATGCCGCGAATATCCCCACCGGCGAATGCAGAAGTGTTGCCGGCACCCCCATGGATTTCCGGATTCCCAAGTCCTTGGGCCGGGACATCGGCGCTGATTATGAGCCCCTTCATTTACAGGGTGGCTACGACCACAATTTTGAGGTGTTCTGCAATCCCTGCGCCATTTTGAGCGATGCAGAAAGCGGCAGAAGTATGGCTGTCTACACCGATCGTCCCGGTATCCAGCTTTACACCGCCAATTTCACCCAGGGCAAGGGCAAGGACGGTGTGACCTATACCAAGCGCTGCGGTGTTTGTCTGGAAACGCAGTATTATCCCGATTCCGTCAACCACCCCGAGTGGCCTCAGCCCTTCGTTAAGGCTGGCCAAAAATATCACAGCGAAACGAAATATCGGTTCCATTGGTAACAAAAAGCGTCTTTCCACAGCGAATGGAAAGACGCTTTCTCCTTTATTGCTGGCGCATAATACGCTTTCTGGCGATGTTGATGGGACCTTCTTTCATATGATTGATCCAGTTCAGGCTCTTGCCGCAGCCGTAAACCACACAGGAATCCGGGTCATCGGCAAGGGTGCAGCGGATACCGGTACGGCTTTGGATCAGCTCCGCCATGCCCCAAAGCTGGCTGCCGCCGCCGGTTAATGTAATTCCGTTTTCAGCAATGTCGCTGACAAGTTCGGGAGAAGTATCTTCCAAAACGGACATTACTTCATCGGCAATGGTTCTTGCCAGACGCCGAAGCACCTCATAAATATCCGCGGAGCTAAGGGTCAGTTCTCTTGGCATACCACTCTTGGCATCCCGGCCACGCACAGTCATGGACACTTCCTCTGCCCGCTCGTCTACACAGCCGATTTTGATCTTGATCTCCTCGGCAGTGGATTTACCGATCACGACACCGTGCCAGCGACGCAAATGCCGGGCAATGGCCTCGTCAAAGCTGTCTCCTGCCACCTCGATGGAGGACGAATGGGCAACGCCGTTGAGGGTCAGCACAGCCACATTGGTGGTACCACCGCCAATTTCAACCACCATATGGCCGTTGGGGCCGCGAATGTCCAGATTGGCACCCAGGGCAGCCGCAAGCGGTTCCTCGATCAGATAAACACGGCGGGCACCGGCTTCAATAGCCGCATTGATAACGGTACGCTCCTCAACCTCGGTCACGCCGCTGGGAACGGAAATAACCACGCGGGGCTTGGGCGTAAACAAGCCCTGGGGTGCGGCGCGGCGGAAAAGCACCTGCAGCAAGCGAACCGTCATCACATGGTCGGAAATGACGCCGTTCTTCAACGGATGCATGGCAACCACATTGGCAGGGGTACGTCCCAGCATATTTCTGGCTTCCGTACCAACCTGAAGGATTCGTCCCGTATTTTTATCCACAGCGACAACAGAGGGCTCTTTCACGACAACACCCTTGCCGTCAGAATAGATCAGCACATTGGATGTGCCCAGATCCACACCCAGATCATTGGAAAACAGTTTCATAAGCTTCACCTATCGGTTTGTTTTTTGTTTGCTGCCGCAATGGCAGCAAATTGTACTTCAGTCGCACCGGCACTGAGCAGCAAACGGGCGCACTCCCCTGCTGTTGCACCGGTTGTCAAAATATCATCCAGTAAGAGAATACGTTTGCCGCGAATCGATTCATCTGCGATCACCGCGTAGGCGCCCAGCACATTGGCACGGCGCTGTGCAACACCGACAATGCGGGACTGCTGGCGGTTGTGCCTGACCTTCGTAAGGGTCGCCACAGGTGTCATCTGCAGCTCCTGTCCCAATCTTTGTGCCAAAAGCTCCACCTGATCGAATCCACGCTTTCGCAGTCGCTTGGCACTGATGGGAATATAGGTCAGGACATCAAAATCCAGCCGATCCTCTTTCATCAGCTTCATACCAAGCAGCCTTGCGTATGCGGCGGCATAATTGCGACGGTTGTGGAATTTGTAGCGCAGCAGACTGTGGCGTACGTTTCCCTCATAATACCACAGCGCAGTCCATTGGTCAATATACGGATATTTATTTCTGGAGATAGGGCATTCCGGTGCATCCACCCGGCAGTTTCTGCAAAGGTCAGTCTCCTCCCTTTCCAGAACCCGTCCGCACAGAATACATTTTTCCGGGAACAGCCACCCCGAGATCCAATGCAATAATTTCATCAGCATTTCCCCTGCAGGCGCAATTTCAGGCCCGTATAGCGCCGATTGCGTCGGGCATTTTCCGTCATGGCCGCAACAACATCCTCACGGCCTACAATGATCAGCAGCTCTCTTGCACGTGTGATGGCAGTATACAGCACGCTGCGGCACATTAAATTAGGATGCCCGTTCCATGCCGCCAAAATCACAGCACGGTACTCGCTGCCCTGGCTTTTATGCACCGTCATGGCATAGGCAGGCTCCAGCTCGCCCAGTTGCTCAAAATCGTATACAACTTCCCTATCATCAAAAATGACGGTCATCTGCTGTGCATGGGAGTCGATGTCGGCAATACTGCCCACATCACCATTAAAGACGCCTGTACCAACGGCAGAGCCATCACATTTTTTCCAGATAATATCATAATTATTTCGGATCTGCATTACCCTGTCGCCCTGACGGAAGGTAAACTCCCCCCATTGCCGTTCCTGCTTCGTGGGCGCAGCAGGATTGAGAACGTTTTGCAGCCGTCGGTTCAGGCTCCAGGTTCCAACACCGCCCTTTCGGGTGGGGGTAAGCACCTGAATCTGTTCCGGCATGATGCCCATGTTCTTCGGCAGACGGCTGGCACACAAGCCCTCAATGGTCTGACCTACCGCTTCCTCGGACGGACAGCGCAAGAAGAAAAAGTCGCTCTTTACATCCCGCAGGTTAGGCAACTCTCCCCGATTGACCCGGTGGGCATTCATTACGATCAAGCTCTGCTGGGCCTGACGGAAGATTTCCGTCAAGCGAACCGCAGGCAGCATGGTGCTGCGAAGGCAGTCAGAAAAGGGAGATCCAGGACCAACAGGCGGCAGCTGATCCGGGTCGCCAACCAGAATCAGTCTTGCCTTGGGCGGCACTGCCAGCAGAAGACTGTGCAGAAGCTGCACATCCACCATAGACATTTCATCTACAATAATCGCGTCGGCCTTCAGAGGATTCACCTCATCCCGGGCAAAATACATTTGCCCGTTGTGAACGTCAATAGTGGCTTCCAGAAGCCTGTGGATGGTGGAGGCATCCTCACCGGTGACCTCCGTCAAACGCTTGGCTGCACGGCCTGTGGGCGCTGCCAGCAGGCACTTAAGTCCCATCTGCTGATAGACTGAAAGAATACCCCGCAAGATGGTGGTCTTGCCAGTACCGGGACCGCCGGTAACCAAAAGCAGGCCGCTGTCGAGCGATGCGCGTATGGCCTGAGACTGCTGCTCCGAATAGAAAATGCCGCTCTCAGCCTGCGCCAGCCGGAGCATCTGCTCCAGATTCTTTTCATGGCGGAACGTCAGATCGGCTGCCGCCAGCAATCTCTGGCGAATGTAGCACTCCGCTTCATAAACCTGGGGTAAATAAATCACCTGTATCTGCGCAAGGGTATCTGCCACAAGCCGCTGCGCCTCCAGCAGGCGCAGAACGCCTTCCATGATGATTTCCGCCTCTACACTCAAAAGCTGGGCTGTAGCCTCGACCAGCTTGTCCTGAGGCAAAAAGCAATGCCCGGCAGTCAGATTATATTGCAGTTCAAACAGAATTCCGGCTTCCACGCGTCGGGAATCGTCACCGCTGATACCCAATTCGATAGCAAACCGATCCACCGCGCCGAAGGGCGCTTCCAGCTCCATCAGCAGGTAAGGGTCGTCGTATAACAGCTCCATAGCCTGTTCGCCATAGAGCTTATAGACCCGCACCGCCAGTTCCGCCGGAAGCTGGTGCGCTGTCATAAACTCCATCAGCTGACGCATTCCGACCCGGAGCCGAAACTCCTCACCGATGGCCTTGGCCTTGGATGCGGAGATGCCTGCAACCTCTGCCAGCCTGCCCGGCTCACGCTCCATAATATCTAGGGTGCGATCGCCAAATTTATCTACGATCCTCGCTGCCGTGCGCGGGCCGATCCCTTTAATGATGCGGCTGGAAAGATAGCCCAGAATGTCCATACTGGTTTTGGGCAGCATCCGCTCCAGAAATTCCGCTTCAAACTGACGTCCGTAGCTACTGTGGCTGGCCCATTTGCCGGTAACCATCAGCCCTTCGCCAACCGCAGGCATGGGAATGGTGCCGACCACAGTAACTGTCTGACCGTCAGCACATTTCAGGCGCAGGACTGCGTAGCCATTGTCATAATTCTGATAGACCACTGCGGCAATGGTTCCCTGCAGGATCTGCATTTCCTGTGCCAAAATATGTACACTCCCTTTCCTGCCAGCATTTCGCTGTACAAAAATGTATATAAGGATACCGCTTTCGGATTGCCCGACGCTGGTGCGCATTCAAACTGCTGTCGAGCACAGTCAAATTGGCTTTGGTCAGCCCCAGCTCCCGCAGACGGCAAAAGCGGCGGATCACAGCGATCTCTCTGCCGCGCTGACAGACCACTGCCGCATCACATTGCACTGTCGCCGGCAGAATCAGCCCAAAGAGCACCCACAGTGCGCACAGCAGCCCAAAGGCTGCCAGAAATCCGAAAACTACATACCAAAACATAGGCTTCACCTCGCTACATTCTATGGTAGCCGAAGCCGAAACGTTCAACAGTTATTTTACAATATTTTTCCCAAATTGAAAAGCCCTTTTCGTAAAAACTTTTTCCTGCGTCTGTGCATAAACTGTCCCATGAGCGTTTATTGCTTAGTATCATTCAGGAGGTAATATCATGTCAGAACACTGTCAGGATATGGAGCGCTGCGGTCCGGACGGACTGCAGGGTGCCCTTTCCATACACACCAGAAAAATCACCGATTCCTGTCGGGATAAGGACTGTATCGAGGATCTTCGGGTATATTTGACCACCGGAAGCCAGAATATACTTGAGCAGGCATCCAGCGTGCGGGTGCGGTGCGCCGATCTTCTGTACGCATACATCGATGTGGAGCCGGTGGCCTTTGACCGGCATCACTACTGCGTGGATGTGACATTTTACTATCGCATTCTTGCCGACGCTGTGGTAGGTTCCTGCCGCCCAACTACCCTGTGCGGTCTAGCCACCTTCTCCAAGCGGGCTGTGCTTTGCGGTGAGGACAGCAAAGCGCATATCTTCACCTCTGATACCCGGCTTTGCGGTCCGGACGGCTCCACCAATCGCAGCGCCAACCGACCCACTGCCGTTGTGGAAGTACTGGATCCCATGGTATTGGCCAGCAAGGTTACGGAGCATTGCGAATGCGGCCCAAAGGAACTGGCAGCCCAGATTCCTGAATATGTCCAGCAGATGTTTGATGAAGAATTGGTCACCGGTCATCATCAGCGCCGTTTGTTTGTGACTCTGGGGCAGTTCTCCATCATTCGTTTGGAACGGGATGCGCAGATCGTTGTTGAGGTGGTCGATTATGCCATCCCCACCAAGGAATGCTCCGAAACTCCCGGCTGCTGTGCGGAAGATCCCTGCGAAATGTTCAGCCGCATCCCCTTCCCCACACAGCAGTTCGCGCCAAATGGCTGTGACCGCGGACACTCAGGCGAGAGTATTACCTACGATCCCATCTGCGGCAAGAGCTGTGATTCCTAAAAAATGGGGCGTGCAACCGCACGCCCTCTTCTTATTCATCCTGTAGGTACTGCTGCAAGCATGCAAATGCTTCCTGCTCTGTCATTGCCAGAACAGCACACATTTCGCTAACCAGCACCTTACTGACGTCCCGCAGGAAATTATCGTCGCACTGGTGAATCTTGCGCCCGGCCTCCTGCTGTTTGCGCTTATGTATATACAGCAGACGCAGCATTCCAAGCTGCCAAAGGGTATCACCGGAGGTAAGGATTTGACGGTACTGCTGTTTCCGCCGATTCTCATCCGGGATCCAATCCTGCCGTGCAGAAGTGTCGGTCAGCGCAGACAACAACTGCGCTTTTTCCATGAGTGGGCGAATCTTTGCAAGCGCTGCCTGGTTATGGGTGGGAATCAAAAACCGTGTGCCGGGTTGCGACACCGGTTCAAGCACATAGTAGCTGACCTTGTTGCGATCAACGGTCCTGTCCTCCATCTGCACAATGCAGCAAACACCGTGACTGCCGTATACCACCAGTTGTGAAATTTGGTACATATTCCACCATCCTTCCGCACAGCAATTGCATTTGTTTCCAGCAGAAGGATTATAACACAATTCTTCCCAAATTTCATGTGGTAAAATTGCCAAAAAATAGCAGCTGGCAGCGCAAAACTGCCAGCTGTTTTTGTTAAACTTCCTCTACCTTGATGGTATTGGTGTTGCCGGTCCTGCCATTGAGGGGGCCGCCGGTAAGCACCACCCGGTCACCCTTGCTCAGACGCAGTTCCTTCTTGGCATTATACAAAGCATGGTAGAACATAACATCCATGGAGGTAAACTCATCCGCCAGCACAGGGATCACTCCCCAGCTCAGTGCCAGCTTGCGGCAGATCTTGGGATCGACAGTCATGCCAATGATGGGTACAGGACAGCGGAAACGGCTAACCATCATAGCAGTCTTACCGGAAACGGAGCAAACCACAATACCCTTGGCATCCACATCGATCGCCATGGAGCACGCGGTATGGGACATAGCGTCCATCATGTTACGGATCTCGAAATCTGCCGATAAGAAGCGATGCTTGTAGGAGGTATGCTTCTCTGTATACTCGGCAATCTCTGCCATAACACGAACCGCATCCACAGGATATTTGCCGGCAGCAGATTCGCCGGAGAGCATGATGGCAGAGCTGCCATCGTACACAGCATTGGCAACATCGGAAATCTCCGCACGGGTAGGACGGGGATTATAGATCATGCTTTCCAGCATTTCCGTTGCTGTAATAACGCGCTTGCCCAGCATACGGCACTTGCTAATGAGGAATTTCTGGATGGGAGGCACTTCCACAAAGGGAATTTCCACGCCAAGGTCGCCACGGGCAATCATAATACCCTCGCACAGGGTGCAAATCTCGTCGATATTTTCCACACCGGCACGGTTTTCGATCTTGGCAATAATATCGATCTTGTCGCCGCCGTTGGCATTCAAAAAAGCGTGCAGTTCCTCCAGATCCTCTTTTTTGGAGACGAAGGATGCCGCAATAAAGTCCACATCCTGCTCGATACCAAACAGCAGATCCGCCTTATCCTTTTCAGACAGGTAAGGACCGGACATCACCTTATTGGGGAAACTCATACTCTTGCGATTGCTGAGCGTACCACCGGTGACAACATCACAAATGGCATCATTACCGCAAAGCTGCTTCACCCGGAAGATGACCAGACCGTTATTGACCAGGATCTTGTCGCCAACAGAAAGGTTTTTGACCAGATCCTTGTAATTGACAGACACACGGGTTTCGTCGCCTTCCACATCATCGGTGGTAAAGGTAAACACAGCTCCGGTTTCCACTTCAATTTTGCCATCTTTGAAAGTGCCAATACGGTACTCGGGTCCCTTGGTATCCAGCATAATAGCGATCGGCAGATTCAATTTCTCGCGCACTGCCTTGATCAGATCGATTTTATGCTTATGCTCCTCATGGCTGCCATGAGAGAAATTCAGCCGGGCCACATTCATACCGGCCTGACACATGGCGGTTAAGGTAGCTTCATTTTCGCTGGCAGGTCCAATGGTACAGATAATTTTTGTTTTTCTCATATGTAACACCTTTCTGTGCAAAATTCGTAAGCGCATTTTATCACAAAAGGGTGTTTCTCGTCAATTATTTAATTTGCACACTATAATGCTCCATCCAATAATTCATTTGCAGCATATAGACGATCGTTTGCGGTCTGCGCATCAGCTGACCGTACCAGGGCCAAGCGAAGTCCTGCTCCAACAGCTTTTCCAGTGCGTTTTTCTCTACGATTTGGAAAATTGGCGCGTCCTTTTGAGAAAGTAGGGTGCGCAGCATTTGATCCGCGATCTGCAGATACCGCGGGTGATGGGTTTTGGGATAGGGGCTCTTTTTCCGATAGCGCACGCTTTCCGGCAATATCCCCTGCATCGCATGGCGAAGCAAGCCTTTTTCATAGCCGCGGTAATCCTTAAATTCCCAGGGAACAGCGTACAGATACTCTGCGATCCGCCAGTCACAGAACGGCACACGAACCTCAAGCGCGTGATACATACTCATGCGATCCTTTCTATCCAGAAGGGTTTGCATAAACCAGCGGAAATTCAAATTAACCATCTGCTTCATCCTGCGCTCCGTTGGGCTGTTATGTGGGAGAATATCGCATTCGTCCAGCGTTTGCTGGTAACGGCTTTGGATGAATTCATCAGGCCGGATATGCTCCAATATCCACGGATGCAGAAATGCAGATCGCTCACGGGTTGTCTGCGCCCAGGGAAAGCCATCCTGTTCCCGAAGGGTTGTGTCACGATACCACGGATACCCGCCAAATATCTCATCGGCACATTCGCCGGATAAGGCCACCTTCACATAAGGACGGATCTGCTGGCAGAAGCACAGCAGCGATATATCCACGTCTGCCATGCCGGGCAGATCTCTTGCGATGGTGGCGTCTGCTATATGCTCTATCAGATCCTCAGGTGTCAGTACCGTCCAATGGTGCTTTGCCGCAAGATGGTCCAACATGATGCGAATGTATTCAGAATCGGAATTCGGTTGAAATTTCCCGGCTACAAAATACTGATCATTATCCTGATAGTCAACCGAAAACGTATCCAGGTACTCCCCCTTTTGCTCCGCTTCTCTTGCACAGATCGCACTGATCAGGCTGGAATCCAGTCCGCCGGAAAGAAACGTACCAATAGGAACATCAGAAACCATCTGTCTGCGAATGGCGTCAATCACCAATTCTCTCACTTTGCTAACCGTTTCCTCAAAGGAATCGGTGTGCTCCCGATCCCGCAGTTTCCAATACCGGTGTGTATGGAATTTCCCTTGTTCATAGATGCCGTAGCACCCAGGCTCCAGTTCCTGCATATTGTGCAGCACGCCGCTGCCCGGTGTCCTGCCCGGTCCAAGCAGCAGGAGCTGTCCGGCCCCATCCGCATCCAGCTCCGCCCGGACACCGGGATAGCTTAGAATCGTTTTCATTTCCGAGGCAAACAGCAATCCGTCCTTATATGCCATATAAAACAATGGCTTCACACCGATTCTGTCACGAGCAATGAAAACACGGCCCGTATGTTCTTCCAAAACAGAGAAGGCAAAGATACCGTTAGCCCGTTCCAGCACCCTCTCTTTCCACTGCGCATAACCGTGAAGCAGTACCTCTGTGTCGGAATGCCCGTAAAAGCTGTGTCCAAGGGCGGCCAGCGTACGTCTAAGCTCCTCAGTGTTATACAGTTCCCCGTTGTATGTGATAACATAGCGTTCTCTTCCTCTGTCCAGAACCATGGGCTGGGCGCCACCGGAAGGATCGATAATAGACAGACGGGTGTGCAGCAGGCACATATTTTGCCAAATATAGCAGCCACTCCCATCGGGTCCCCGACGGCGCATGGTAGCAAGCATGGCGGAAATCGTGGATTCCTCCGCCTCCAAATTCAGTATTCCAGAAATTGCGCACATTTTATCACAACCTTTCCCTAACGGAAGGATATGCATGGTTATGGAAAATTGTGCATGGGCACATAAATCCGGACAGTCAGCAAACAATATGGGTGGGTGATAATATGAACAGTAAAGATATGCTTACATCTGTACTGCATACCGTACAGATGGGACAAGCAGGCATTCAGTGTGTGCGGGATCAGGCTGTGCGTCCAGCACTGAAAATGGAGCTTAGACATCAGCTTGAAAAGTATGACGCAATCGAAACCAGTGCAAAGCGGCTGGCAAAGGAAAACAAATGGATTCTCAGCGATGTTCCCCAGAGTGTTGTGAAAATGTCCTCGCTGATGACAAGGGTGCGGCTGTTTGGCGGTGAACGGGATTCCAAAATCGCCGGAATGCTGATCCAGGGCAACACACGTGGCATGATTCTCGGTATGAAAAATCTGCGTCAGGGAACAAAAGCAGACGATGCGGTACGAGCCTTGGCACAGAAGCTGATCGATCAGGAGCGCGAAAGCATCGAAAATACAGAAAAGTATTTGTAAATTATCATTTCATGCGGTTACGCGTTTGGGGCGGTTAATCCGCCCTGCTTTTTTCACAATCCCGCCGATGGCCGCATAGAATGGGTAAGAAATCGGAAGGAGGGATCATTCTGCCCGACATTGGTTACATAGAGGTTAACGCTTACACCAGCAATGCCAGAATTCCGCTGGAGGATGTGGCGATCACCGTCACAGCAGATGACGGTACAGCGATCGCCATGAGACTGACAGACAGAAACGGTCTGATCCAACGAATCGAAGTTCCTGTACCGTCACCTTCTGCCGGTCAAACACCGGATACCGGAATTCGGCCCTACACACCGGTCAATCTGTATGCCCGGCTGGAAGGCTACGAACAGCTGGAAAATGAAAATCTGCAGGTCTTTCCCAACACCGTGACGCGGCTGGACCTGCAGATGATTCCTCTGTCTGAGCTGCCTGGCAGTTGGGATCAGATCGGCATCACGGACACCCCACCGCAGAACCTGTAAGGAGGTAAGCCATGCCACCCGTTCTCCCTTATGTACCCCAGAATATCACTGTTCACCTGGCAGGGCCAAACACCCCTGCCGCGAATGTGACTGTACCGTTTGTGGATTATATAAAAAATGTCGCATCCAGCGAGATATACCCGACCTGGGATGAAAGCGCTTTGCGCGCCAACATTTACGCCATCGTATCCTTTGCCCTAAACCGGGTATACACCGAGTTTTACCGCAGCCGTGGATATGATTTTGACATCACCAGCTCCACCGCCATCGATCAGGCCTTTGTCAACGGCCGCAGTTACTTTGACAACGTGTCCCGTATTGTGGATCAGCTGTTTAATGATTATCTGCGCCGTCCCGGTTTTGTGGAGCCCCTTGCCGCGAAATTCTGCAACGGCACCACAGTCACCTGCGAAGGTTTAAGTCAATGGGGCAGTCAGAACCTTGCCCAGCAGGGATACGACTCCACACAGATCCTGCGCAGCTACTACGGCAATGTGGAAATCGTAAACAACGCACCAATCATGGGCATCACCAGCTCCTATCCCGGCTCGCCACTGCGCAGAGGTACATCCGGTCCCAGTGTTGTGACCGTACAGGTGATGCTCAACCGAATTGCACAGAATTATCCTGCCATTCCCAAGCTTGCGACTGTAGACGGCATTTTCGGCAGCCGCACAGAAGCCTCCGTCAGGAAATTTCAGGAGATTTTCGGCCTGACGCCGGACGGTGTGGTGGGCAAAGCAACCTGGTATTCCATGGTTCGGCTCTATGTTGCTGTAACACAATTGGCGGAGCTGCGCAGCCGCGGACAGCAGTTCTATGCCAATTCCTGGCTGGTCTCCGATCCCCTGCAGCTTGGCTCTACAAGTGAGAAGGTGCGGCATCTGCAATATATGCTGTCCGTTTTGTCCGAGTACATTTCACAGATTCCCAAACTGAGCATAGACGGTGTTTTCGGTCAAGGTACACGAAATGCTGTTCTGGCTGCACAGCGTTACTTTGGACTGCCCCAGACTGGGATCGTTAACGCAAAAACCTGGGATGAAATTTATGACCAATACTCCGGCATCGAGAATACCACATTGCGCAATCAGGAAACCTTCCCCCCTGCCGCTCTGAGCAATTCTCCACAGCGACAGCGCTACGCCCGCTCCACAACCATGACCCAATTCCCAGGCCGAGACCTCTCCCTTGGCAATCAGGACTCTGTTCGACAGGAGGTAGTACGATGAGACCCCCAGAATCCTTTATTGCGCAGCCCATCCGCAGTTTGCAGACCATGCTGCGGATTATTGGCGAGGATGCAGGATATACTGACAACGTAGTACCCGACGGCATCTACGGCAGTTCCACCATGGATGCTGTGTCCCGCTTTCAGAGAGATTATGGTTTGCCGGTCACAGGCGTTACAGATCAGTCCACATGGGAAGCGATCGTCACGCAATACCGCCCTGCATTGGTGCGCATAAACCCAGCCCAACCGCTGCAGCTTATTCTGAATCCCAATCAGATTTTGCGCCGTGGCCAATCCCATCCTTATCTGTATCTGATTCAGACCATGCTGCTGGCCCTATCGGAAATTTACGGAAGCGTACCAGTGCCACAAATCACCGGCATTCTGGATCTGCCAACAGCAGAGTCAATTGCCGCATTCCAGTACCTAAGCAATCTGCCCGAGACCGGAGAGGTGGATAAAATCACGTGGAAGCACCTGGCACTGCAATACCCCTTGGCTGTTAATCTTCGCTACTCACAAAACAAGATAAAAAGATAATGGAATTTCGGCGTAAAATCACAATTTATCCTTGATTTACGAATAACGGTAGATTATAATATCTTTTATACATTACTCTAATACGCGGCCTTCGGGTCCGGAGGAAACATGATCATCAGGGACTGGAAAAAAGATTTCTTCACAATTCCAAATATGCTGAGCCTGTTCCGGCTGTTGTTGATCCCAGTGTATGTTGTGATCTATCTGCACGCGGACAGCGATGCCGACTATGCGCTTGCCGCCGGAATTCTGGCCGTTTCCTGCCTTACGGACATGGTGGACGGAAAAATCGCCAGACATTTCAACATGATTTCTACCATCGGTAAGTTTCTCGACCCGGTGGCAGACAAGGCGACCCAGTTCACACTCGCCATTTGTCTGGGTATCAAGCATCCCATTTTGTGGTATCTGGCAGGATTCATCTTCTTTAAGGAAGGCTTCCAGCTCATCGCCGGTATCATTGCCTTCACGAAAGGAAAGATGCTGACCGGTGCACTGATCACCGGAAAGATCTGTACCGCCGTTCTGTTTGTAAGCTTAACCCTACTGGTTCTCATTCCTGACATGGATCCGCGGGCGGTTTTCTGGATCACTGTTGTGGATGCCGTATTTATGACGATCTCGCTCATTCATTATGCCGCAACCTATTTCCGCCACTCCCCTATGATCCAATCCCTGGAAGATCACGAAGACAGAAAGAAATGAAAGTAGTCCGGAGCGTAACATACGCTCCGGACTTGTTTTATGTAAAAGGAAAAGCCCAGACTCAAAAGAGTCTGGGCTTCATGGAGCGGGTGACGAGGCTCGAACTCGCTACCTCCACCTTGGCAAGGTGGCGCTCTACCGGATGAGCTACACCCGCAGGAACAAGAGGTATTATAACAGCTTTTTCAAAAATGTCAATACCTTTTTTCCTTTTCAATAAAATATTTTTTACGTTTTCTAGCAGGCCGGATATGCGGAAAAATCCCAGACATAACCTTCATTAATGATGCTATCGGTCAAAAAGCGCAGCTTGCCATCTGCCTTGCTGCGCAGCAAGTCCACATGGTAATAAGCACCGTCCATATGAATGATATTCCAGTACCAAACATTACCCGACTTTGTACCTGCTACCACCTGGCATTCCAGTCCGGCCTCGCGGCACATAGCCGCGAACAAGATCGCAAAGGCACGGGCATCGCCAACACCGTGCAGCAGCAGACTGTAGGCAGGCGTAAGAGAGGTTTCGATAGTATAGTGCGGAAAGCGTTCGATCAGCAGACCGTACATCTGCAGATATTTTTCTCTGGTTGTGCCGGCAAGACTAACCATGTTAACAGTGGCATCAAATACCGTCAGCACCTGCTCCTGCATATCGCGCAAGGTGTCCCGCCCGTTCACATAGGTAAACCGAATCTCCAGCACCCGATCTGTTCCCGTTTCAGGAAAGAGACTGACACTGACCTGAGGGGTTTCCATCACATACTGGGGATATTGCGCCGCATACTGCTCCGCTGCCACCATAAAGTCCTCATCCTGGTAAGATTCGATGCGCAACACGATACCGGAGCTGCAAGCATTGAGCGCCTGTCCAATGGCCTCCATTGCGGCTACATTGTCTGCAACCGTAATGATTTTGCCGATCTGGTTGTGGTCATGCAGATACTGAACCTGCACCACCAGCACCTTTTCACCGCCAACGGAACCAATCTGGCAGTTAATCTCGGAAACAGCATACGCCGCGATCGGATTCTCCGCGCGAACAGCATCAATGGCACGGTTCACATCCCGGTCAAGGGTACTGCCGTCATATTGGGCAACGGAAACAGTAAAAACCTCTGTTCCCTTTTCAATGGAATCCGCCAGCACCTTCACTAATTGACCGTAGTCAGACACCGCAAGATCCTGTCCTCCAAGGGACGCAGATGGGATATTATGCTCCTGCTCCCAGACAAATTCACCTGTTAGCAGCGAGCCGCAACCGCTGAAAGTCAGGCAGATCGCCAGAACCAGAGCAATGGCGGTACGCTTCATAGACATTTTCTCCCTTATAAAGAATCCTTCGTGTGTTTCGAAAAACCGTCACCAAGTACCTGATGCGCCTCCTGAAGAATAATGAACGCATTGGGATCGATTCCCACTACCAGTTCCTTCAGTTCAGCCACCTGCTTGGGATAGACTGCCACCAAAACAACCTTGCTGTCTTTCAAGCTGTAGGTGCCCTGGCTGTACAGGTAGGTAGCACCGCGTCCAAGCTCGTCACCGATCCGCTGGGCAACCAACTCATAGTCCTTCGTGATGATCAAGGCGGTTTTGGTATTATCAAAGCCATAGACAACCATATCGACAACCTTGCTGCACATAAAGGCAGCTATGCCGGTATAAAGCGCGTTTTCAATATTTTTGAAAACAAGACCGGTCAGTGCAACCACAAATATGTCGAAGATCATGGCGATGACACCGATATTCGTGTTTTTTGCCTTCAGCTTCACCAGACGCACAACGATGTCTGAGCCACCGGTGGAAGTACCGGACATAAACACCAGTCCCAAGCCAAAACCGGTAACCACGGCACCGTACAAAGCCGCCAACAGGGGCTCAGCCAGCGTGATGCCAATGGGCAGATAGTCAATGGCCAAGGAGCTGACAGTAAGGCCAAGCAAAGAACCGAAGAAGAATCGCTTGCCGATTTTCACACCACCAATGGCAAACAGGGGCAGGTTAATGATAATCGTAAGGACACCAACGGAGATAAAGGGAATTGTGCCGTTCGGATTCACAAGCTGGACGATAATCGCCGCAAGGCCGGAAATACCACCGGCATTGAGGCCGTTAGGTCCAAGAAAAATCGCATAACCTGCACCGAAAATAAAGCTGCCGATAATCGTTGTCAGAACCCACAGAAATTTATGGTTACCTTTTCTCATAACTTACACCTCAATTTCAAGCTGTTTTTCCGGGGAATCCTCGTTTTTGAGGACTGCGCCTGCGCTGGGGAGGGTGCGTGTGCGGTAACGGCTGAGGTTAACGATACCGCTTGCGCTGGCAAGTACGGCATCCTTCACAACGGCCTTCTTTTTCAGAGAAACAACAGCAACGCCCTGCGTACTGCGGGTAGTTTTGGGCAGAAGCTGTGCAGTAGAGAAAATGACGCAGCGCTCATCAGAGGTATAGACTGCCACCTGTTCGTCCGCTGCCAGACCCATAGCGGCTACCAGAGGACTTTTTTCCGAATATGCGCCGGTCAGCTTTTTGCGGTTGGTTTTTGTCTCATATGCGCTCAGAGGCACCTTAGCAACCTTACCGTTTTCAAAGAAGAACAGTATATTGCCCTTATAGTCACCGGGGAATATCACATAGGCAAGCTTTTCCTCTGGGTCAAAGCCCAGCTTCTGGGGCAAATAATCACCCAGCACAGACGCCTTGGAATCTTCAAAATCAGACAGGCGTGTTTTGTAACACTGCTGCCGGTCAGTAAACACCAGCAGTTCCGCCCGGTTATTGGACTCAACCGTCATGGAAAGGCTGTCGCCTTCTTTGAACTTCTGCTCACCGGACATTCGCAGGGATTGGGCTGTAATCTTCTTCAGGTAGCCCTCCTTAGAAATGAATACGGTGACAGGATAATCCGGGATCACCACGGCCTCTTCTTCGGGCTGTATCTCGTCAATGTGATAAATGATCTCCGTTCTGCGGGGCTTGCCGAACTTATCCGAGACCGCCTTCAGTTCCTTTTTGATAACGGATTTGAGCTTGCGGGAGCTGCCCAAAATATCCTTCAGTTCCGCAATTTCACGTTCCAGCTCGTCAATGGCCTTGGTCTGCTTGAGAATGTATTCCTTATTGATGTTGCGCAGCTTGATTTCCGCAACATAGTTTGCCTGAATCTCGTCGATGCCAAAGCCGATCATCAAATTGGGGATGACCTCGCTTTCCAGCTCGGTTTCCCGGATAATGCGGATCGCCTTGTCAATATCCAGCAGAATCCGTTCCAGACCCTTCAGCAGATGCAGTCGGTCTTCCTTTTTCTGAATCTGGAAGAAGATTCGCCGCTTGACACAGTCAATACGCCAGGCCGTCCACTCCTCCAATATCTCACCTACGCCCAGAACCCTGGGCATACCGGCGATAAGAATATTGAAATTACAAGCGAAACTATCCTGCAGAGGCGTTGACCGATACAGACGCTGCATCAGCTTTTCGGGATCCACACCGCGCTTGAGATCAATCGTCAGCTTTAAGCCGCCCAGGTCGGTTTCATCCCGCATATCCGCGATTTCTTTCACCTTTCCGGCCTTGATCAGCTCGGCAACCTTGTCCATGATGGCTTCGGAAGTGGTGGTATAGGGAATCTCATAGATTTCGATGAGATTTCCCTCTTTGACATAGCGCCACTTTGCACGAAGCTTGAAGCTGCCTCGACCGGTAGAATAGATTTCCCGGGTAGCAGCATCGTCATACAGCAGCTCCGCGCCTGTGGAAAAGTCCGGACCTGGCAGTGTGGAAACAATGTCATGGTCAGGATTATCCATTAACGCGATCGCTGTATCACAGACCTCCTTCAGGTTAAACGAACAGATATTGGATGCCATACCGACAGCGATACCCTGGTTGGCAGAGACCAGCACATTGGGGAACGTGGTAGGCAGCAAACTGGGCTCTTTCATGGTGGAATCGTAGTTGTCCACCATATCCACCGTATCCGAATCGATATCCTTAAAGAGTTCTGCACAGATGCCATCCAGCTTTGCTTCTGTATAACGGGAAGCAGCGTAGGCCATGTCGCGGGAGTAGACCTTACCAAAGTTACCCTTGGAGTCCACAAAGGGATGCAGCAAGGTTTCGTTACCCTTGGCAAGGCGCACCATGGTTTCATAGATGGCAGCATCACCGTGGGGGTTGAGACGCATAGTCTGACCAACGATATTGGCAGACTTGGTGCGGCCGCCGGTCAGCAAACCCATTTTGTACATGGTGTACAGCAGCTTGCGGTGAGAGGGCTTGAAGCCGTCGATCTCCGGGATAGCACGGGAAACGATGACCGACATAGCGTAGGGCATATAGTTGATCTCCAGGGTTTCGGAGATGGCCTGCTCCGTTGTAGAGCCAACCAGACCTACCACACCGCTGGTGTCAATCTTTCTCTTCTTTTCTGGTTCCTGTTTTTTTCGTGCCATAATTGGCTCCTTACATTGTCATTAGGAAATATCTGCAAATTCCAGATATTTTGCGCCATTTTCGGCGATGAAGTTTTTCCGTTCATTGAGAGCATCGCCCAGTAAAACATCGAAATAATGAGAAGTTCGCTCCGCATCCTCGGGCATGACCTTAATCAGTCTGCGGGTTTCCGGGTTCATGGTAGTCATCCACATCATTTCGGGGTCGTTTTCGCCAAGGCCCTTGGAGCGCTGAATGGTGACCTTCTTCCCTTCCAGGCTCTTAAGAATCTTCACCTTTTCCTGCTCGTTGTATGCAAACCAGGTCTTATCCTTGCAGGTGATCTCAAACAGAGGGGATTCCGCGATATACACATAGCCGTCCCGAATGAGGGTCGGACACAGGCGGTAGAGCATGGTCAGGATCAGTGTACGGATCTGGAAGCCGTCCACATCCGCATCGGTGCAGATGACCACTTTATTCCAGCGCAGATTATCAATATCAAAGCTGCTCAAATCCTTGGCCTTCTTGCCCTGGATCTCCACGCCACAGCCCAACACCTTCATCAGATCCGTAATGATGGGGCTGGCAAAGATCTTGCTGTAATCCGCCTTCAAGCAGTTTAGGATCTTGCCGCGCACCGGCATGATGCCCTGGAACTCCGCATCACGGGAAAGCTTTACGGAGCCCAACGCGGAGTCGCCCTCCACGATGTAGAGCTCACGTTTGTCCGTATCCTTACTGCGGCAGTCCACGAATTTCTGCACCCGGTTGGCAATATCCAGCTTGGTGGTCAGCTGCTTTTTGATATTGGATTTTGTCTTTTCGGCAGATTCTCTGGCCCGCTTGTTAATAAGCACCTGCTCGGCAGCCTTATCCGCCTCCTGCTTGTTCTCAATGAACCAAACCTGCAGCTGCTCCTTGAAGAAAGCGGTCATGGCCTCCTGTGTAAACTTGGAGTTGACGCTCTTCTTGGTCTGATTCTCAAAGCAGCCGATGGTGGAGAAACAGTTTGTGACCAGCACTAGGCTATCGTGAATATCCTGGTAAATGATCTTATTTTCATTTTTGGTGTACTTGTTGGTATCTCTGAGATATTTGTCAAAGGCTGCAGTGAAGCCCAGGCGCACAGCTCTGTCAGGGCTGCCACCGTATTCCAGCCAGGAAGAGTTATGGTAATACTCCACATGGCTGACCTGCTTGGAGAAGCAGAAAGAAGCGGTGATCTTCAGCTTCATTTCCGGACGGTTTTCCGCGTCACGGCCGCGGCGCTCCGTCTCCCAGTAAGTTGGCATGGTAAAGGCATTCTCCCCTACCATTTCCTCAATATACTGGCGAATACCGCCCTCGTAGCAGTATTCTTCCTCTTCAAACTTACGGCCAACCTGGTTGCGGAAAATGAATTTCACGCCCTTGTTTACAACCGCCTGCCGTTTGAGTACATCCCGATAATACTCCACAGGAATATTGATATCGGTAAAGACCTGCTTATCCGGTCTCCAATGGAACTTAGAACCAGTCTTGCGGCCGCGGTCTGTGGGTTCTTTCTTTAAACCACCCTTGTTGCGTCCCTTTTCAAAGTGCAGATCGTAGCGAAAGCCATCCCTGCGAATGGTTGCATCGAAAAACTCGGACGCATACTGGGTGGCGCAGGAACCAAGGCCGTTGAGACCCAGGGAGTACTCATAGTTCTCGCCATTTTCACCGTACTTGCCGCCGGCATACATCTCACAGAAAACCAGCTCCCAGTTGTAGCGTTTTTCCTTTTCATTGTAGTCCACAGGACAGCCACGTCCAAAATCCTCTACTTCAACACTGAGGTCTTCATACCGGGTAACGATAATGGTATCGCCGTGACCTTCCCGGGCTTCGTCGATGGCGTTACTCAGGATCTCAAATACCGCGTGCTTACAGCCCTCCAGATCATCAGAGCCGAAAATGACCGCAGGACGCTTACGTACCCGGTCTTCGCCCTTGAGCATGGAGATACTGGAATTGCCGTATTGCTCTTGCTTTTTTGTAGCCATAAATATACCTGCCGTAATTACACAATTATTCCATATTAGTATACACCTTTTTTATGCCAAAGTCAACAAACCGCGGTGATAAAAGACGGATCCATTTTGTGATAACACAAAAAGTCGGGCCACGGATCACTCCGTGGCCCAAAATATGGAAATCATCAACCGGAAATCAATGCCGCCAATTCCTTGTAGAACTCCTCATCAAAAGGACTGGACAGACCACTGGCAAGCACATTTTCCAGGAAGCCGGCATCCTCTACGGGTTCCTCGCACAACTTTCTGTAAATCTCAACCGCACCGTTAAAGTCCTTCTTGGCGATGGTATACAGATCCATCGCAGCAACAGAGGATACTGCATAACTGACGTAATATACGGGCTGTTCCACAACCACCAGGCGCCAATATGCCTTCACATCGGTCAGGTTCTGGGAGCAGAACTCCAGGGAGAAATACTGGGTGCAAACAGATTCCATGATAGCATCAAAATCCGCAGCAGTAAAGCCTGTGAGATCGGTTGTGTACACACGCTGCTCAAATTCATCTACCATCAGGCAAATCAAAAGCATGGCAAGATCGTTGTACATACGGTAGCTTTCCAATGCCAGATAGGCATCCAGCGGCATCTGACGCTGGATGAACGCCATGAACAGCCATTCATTGCCCTGAGAGTGGGTCTCCGCCAGATCCAGGGGCATACTGTTCAAATCCGAATAGCGACTGGCATAGTAGTGACCTGCTTCGTGAATAACGGTAGAAGCACTGGCGTAACCGGGGCCAAAGAAGCAATACGAGCGGTCACCGATCATAGTGGTAAACGCACCCGCCATTGCGTCCCGATTTGTGGCAAACAGACTGTCGGCTTGCAGCATATGCTGTGTATGTTCCTTCAGATTCTCCGGTGCTTTATTCAGATACAGATTCACATAATCCTTCGACAGCGTATTGTAATCATCATACAAAAACGCGACGATCTGATTTTGCTTATCATAACTGAGAGAATAGAAAGAATTCTGGAAGTTGGCAATGGCATCATCAATACAGCCGGCCAGGTGCGCCTGTGCATACTGGCGCATCAGTGCAAGCTCTTCCTTGCCGTAATCACGGTCGTAGGCCATTTCGGATGCGTAATCATAGTAGTTGCTGTAGCCATAGAACTGGGCGATCTCATTATTGTTACCTACAAATTCAATGTACAGTTCAATCTTTTCAGAATCCTTATTGGAATTCTGATAGGCAACCTTGATCTCACTGTTGCGCTGCTGCAGCTCGGTGATTCGCTCATCGTAATTCAGAAGATGCTCAATATCCTCCTCGGTCCAGCCCTCAAAGAGTTCATCCTTTGCAGGTGTGTCGGACAGATAAACACGGCGAGCCATCTGGATATAGGCATCATTTGCATTGGTATAAATTTCCACAGTATCCAGATACTGCTGCTTCAGAGTTTCATTGGACATTGCGCTGTAGTAGAGCACATTGGCAATGCTAAGCTGTGCATTCATATATTCGTACAGCTCATCCAGCGCCTCCATGGAAGCATCAATGGCATCCATGTCCAGGCCTTCGATACTCAGCTGCTCGCACTCTCCGAGAATGCGATAGTATTCTGTCACATCGTCCTCAGTCAGCTGATATACAAGGGCATTTTCATCCACGGGAGGCTCCGGCGGTTCCGTTGCGTTGGGTTCAGTGGGCTTAGGCTCAGTGGGCTGTGTCGCCGGTTGTGTTGCCGGTTGCGTTGCAGCCGGAGTGGACGGAGTCGTCGGGTCAGTGGAGGTTGATCCCGGCTGTGTCTGGGTCGTGGGATTTACGCCGGAGCTCAGCTGGGGATCTTCTGTGCACGCAGCCAAACCAAGCATCATGGAAATCACCAGAAGCAGGCACAGTAGTTTACTGCCAATACGGAATGTGTTTTTCATATCCTTCTCCTCTCCAAATGCTAAGATCATCCCAGCATTTATATATTGTTTATACCACCAAAATCACATTTTGTCAATTTAGCGCGCACAGTTATTTTTCCCATAAGCACAAGCACCGGGAAATACCCAAAAATTCTAACTTTTTTTGGAAACAAATAACTTTCCTCTTGTAAATTGGGACAATTTGGCGTATACTAATCTATCATGTTATGAAATACAGGAGGCTTATCTATGGAACTGATTACAGTAAGAGAGCTTTTTAAGAACACTGACAAATATGCGGGCCAGACTGTGACGGTTGGCGGCTGGGTTCGCAACCGCCGCGGAAGCAAGCAGTTCGGTTTCATCGTCCTCAACGACGGTACTTATTTCACCCCCGTACAGATCGTGTACAACGATACCCTGCCTAATTTCCAGGAGATTGCAAAGATCAATATTGGTGCCGCCTTGATCATCAAGGGCGAGCTGGTGCTGACCCCCGAGGGCAAGCAGCCCTTCGAGATCCAGGCCGCTTCCATCGAGGTAGAAGGTCCCTCCACTGGTGATTATCCCCTGCAGCCCAAGCGTCATACCATGGAGTTCCTGCGCTCCATCACCCACCTGCGTCCCAGAACCAACACCTTCCAGGCCGTATTCCGCGTTCGCAGTCTGGCTGCCATGGCCATCCACCAGTTCTTCCAGGACCGTGACTTTGTCTACGTCCACACCCCCCTGATCACCGGTTCCGACTGCGAGGGTGCAGGCGAAATGTTCCAGGTCACCACACTGGATCTGAACAATGTACCCAAGACCGAGGATGGAAAGGTAGACTTTTCTCAGGATTTCTACGGCAAGCCCACCAACCTGACCGTTTCCGGTCAGCTCAACGGTGAGACCTTCGCCATGGCTTTCCGTAACATCTACACCTTCGGTCCCACCTTCCGTGCGGAAAACTCCAACACCACCCGCCATGCCGCTGAGTTCTGGATGATCGAGCCTGAGATCGCATTTGCCGACCTGGCTGACGATATGCGTCTGGCTGAGGACATGATCAAGTATATCATTACCTATGTGCTGGAGCACGCTCCCGAAGAAATGAATTTCTTCAACCAGTTTATGGACAACGGTCTGCTGGAGCGTTTGAATAATGTTGTAAACAACCAGTTCGGTCACATCACCTATACCGATGCCATTGAACTGCTTGCCAAGCACAACGACCAGTTCGAGTATCCCGTATCCTGGGGCTGCGATCTGCAGACTGAGCACGAGCGTTACCTGACTGAAGTTGTATTCAAGAAGCCTGTGTTCGTCACCGATTATCCCAAGGAGATTAAGGCTTTCTATATGAAACTCAATGCTGACGGCAAGACCGTAGCAGCCATGGACTGCCTGGTGCCCGGCATCGGTGAGATCATCGGTGGCTCCCAGCGTGAGGACAACTATGACATTCTTGCTCAGCGCATTACCGAGCTGGGTATGAAGCCTGAGGATTACGGCTTCTACATGGACCTGCGCAAGTACGGTTCTGCCCGTCATGCCGGCTTCGGTCTGGGCTTTGAGCGCATGGTCATGTACCTGACCGGCATTGGCAACATTCGTGATGCCATTCCCTTCCCCAGAACCGTAGGCAACTGCGAGCTCTAATAAAATGAACAAGGGCAGCCCTCCGGCTGCCCTTTCTTTAAGGAGAATATACTATGAAGCAATCGATCAATTGCCGTTGGCTGTATTTGGTACTGGGCGTCATTTCCCTGCTGTTTGCCGGAATTCTCTACGGCTGGTCCATATTGAAAGCGCCATTTACAGAGGTTTGGACCCCGTCAGAGTTAGCGCTGAATTTCACCATTACCATGACCTGTTTCTGCTTTGGCGGCTTTTTGGGCGCCAAATTGAGCAAACGCTTTGGCGTTATGATGGCCATCATCTCAGCCGGTGTTTTGGCATCTGCCGGCTTTATGCTCGCCGCCAGACTCGATGGCAGCAGCGTACTGATGCTCTATCTCAGCTACGGTGTGTTGGCAGGACTTGGCATTGGTATCGCCTATAACGCTGTCATTTCCACCGTCAACGCCTGGTTTCCCGACAAGAAGGGATTGTGCTCCGGCTGTCTGATGATGGGCTTCGGTGCCAGCAGTTTGCTCATCGGAAGTTTGGTAAACCACCTGATGAGTACTTTTGGCTGGCGCATCGCCTACACCATGCTGGGCAGCGCATTGGGCGTGGTGCTGATGGCTACCGCTTTGGTGCTTAGAACGCCGGAGGATGGTACTGCCCTTCCCGCTCCCAAGGTCAAAAAGAACGCATCTGTGGAAAATTTTGAAAGCAAAGACTACACCACAGGCCAGATGCTTAAGCGCAGAAGTTTCTGGACAGCTTTTGTATGTCTTGGTCTTTTGGGGGCAGTCGGCAGCAGTGTCATCAGTTTTGCCAGAGATCTTGCCATTTCTGTAGATGCAGATGCTGCATTGGCCACCACACTTGTAGGCGTGCTCTCTGTCTTTAACGGCTTGGGCCGCATATTTACCGGCGCCGTATTTGATGCCAAGGGCCGCCGCTTTACCATGATGGCATCCAACATCCTTACCATTGCCGCTGCCGGTGTTACCCTATTGGCTGTTTCCATCCATTCTCTGCCCCTATGCGTTGTGGGTCTTTGCCTGGTGGGAATGTCCTACGGCTCCTGTCCCACTGTATCATCTGCTCTTGTTTCGGCATTCTACGGCACAAAGTTTTTCCCCACCAATTTCTCCATCATGAATTTCAATCTCATTGGATCTTCCCTGATGGCTACAGCCTGCAGCAGCCTGCTCACTGCTACCGGTGGCTACGCCGCACCCTTTGCTGCATTGCTTGCGCTGAGTGTTTTGGCATTGGTGCTCAACTTCACACTGAAAAAGCCTTAAATCATCCAGCAAAAAGATGCGTACCGTTTTTGGTACGCATCTTTATTATTCCTGGATCGCTTTCTGCAACGCCTGCGCAACGGGAAGCATGACCTGCGGTGTCAGCTTTTCCACCTTGCGGTCATAGGAAAGCAAGCCGTTGATCTCGTCCTCCACATCGCTCACCTGAGTGTAAATCGCGGCGCACAAACCTCGTTTTACACAGGGAAGCACCTCATCCATATACAGTCCGATAACTGCTGCAGAAAGCGCTTCCAGACTTTCACAGCGGCCATAGCCGTAGGATTTATCCGGATTGAACACATGATCTTCGCATTTATATGTCTTGCCGCCAAACTCAGACAAAACCAAAGGTTTTTTTCCGTCACTCTTCAGCTTGATCTTACGGAAGTATACGTGGCGGCTGTCCACATCCGTCATCTTTCGGCGGAACCAGCCCGAGGTAGTGTCGATAATGCGGGTATCGTCCAGCTTCCTGAACATTTCATAGACATTATCGCTGTCGAACTGGCCCCAGCCCTCATTGAAAATCGTCCAATAGCAGATGCACGGATGGTTTTTCAGTTGATTTACGGTGGATTCCATGCCTTTGAGGAATTCCCGTCGGGAAATGGGATCCGGATGGCTTTTGCAGTCATTCAGTCTTTGGATGCCAACCGTAGGTAAGGCCGTATCCCGCAGAAAACTGTAATCGCCGTTGTTGACCATATCCTGCCAAACGATCATGCCAAGTTTATCGCACTGATAGTAGAATTCCTCCGGCTCCACCTTGATGTGCTTGCGCAGAGTATTGAATCCCAACTTCTTCATGGCGAGAATATCCTCGGCGTAGCATTCAGGCTTTGCGGGTGTAAAAATGCCATCGGGCCAATATCCCTGATCCAGAAGTCCATGGAAGAAATAAGGTTTGCCATTCAGACACAGACGAGGATAATTCCCCAGTTGTTTGATCTCCAGGCTGCGGACAGCAAAATAAGACTCCACCCTATCGTCGCCTGCTTGCACAGTAAAATCATAGAGGTAGGGATCTTCCGGGCTCCACAAATGGGGATTTTCCGGTGTAATGGTCACACTTCCGTCAACAAGCAAAAATTCACCAAGCGCAGGAACGTTGACTACGCCATCCATCTTGGGCTCAATAGAGATTTTGACGCTGTAGCCACGGTTTTCAATATGCAGTTTGCGGATATAGTTTTCGGGTACACTCTCCAGCCAAACTGTTTGCCAGATACCGGAAACCGGCGTATACCACATACCGCCCCGTTTTTCCGGAGTGACCTGCTTTCCATAGGGATAGGAACGATTGTCCTGATCGTCCACACAGCAAAGGATGATGCGGTTATTCTCTGCCGCAGCTTCAGTAATATCAAAGGTGATATTCTCATATCCGCCGGTATGGTTACCCACCCATTTACCATTGATCTGACATTGGATTGTCTGATCCGCCGCGCCGATGTGCAGCAGCACACGGCCACGGCGAAAGCCATCCGGGAGGGTGAATGTACGGCAGTAGCCCAGCAGACTTCCCTCATCGTAGTGTTTCGCAAATCCGGAAAGTCTGCTTTCCGGGCAAAAGGGCAAGCGGATCATGCCCTGGTTTTCATAGTTGACAGAGAACTCCCAGCAGCCATTCAGGTTCAGGTAGCTATCCCGCCGCATTTGGGGCCGGGGATAAACCGTCCAGGGCGTTTCCCCAGAGGTCAGCAATTCCTCTCCCTGCTTGGTCATTAAATCAACATGCATTATTTCGCTCCTTTCGACTTTTTCAGCAGCTTAAACAGCGGTACAAGCGCAGCAAAGGTAACGACCAAAGCAATCAGCGCTCCCAGGAAGATATTTTCATTTGGCACAAAGGAGGTCGTGCCGTCGGTATTGACGATAGTATCCGCCTTAGCCAAAATACCCGCGCCAATAGCAGGGCCAACAACACCGGGAATCAACACCTGACCCACGATCCGCAGTCCCTGGAACATACCGGCCTTGTTCTGGGGCGTACAGGCACGGATCTGAGCACCGATCATAGCCCCTGTGCCCAGGAATCCACACATCATCACCAGACTTGCCACGAACACCAGCGCCATATTACGGAAGAAATACAAGCCGATATAGCCAATCGCCAACATCAGCAAGGTGGGAATGACCGCAGTTTTGAAGCCCTTCCTATCAAACACCTTACCATACAGACCTGTAAATACCGCCGCAACCACAATAGCAGGCGCAAAGATCAGTACATAGTCATCCATTCCCAGGCTGACCTGATAGTAAAGGATCAGATAGGGCATGAAGATCTGGATAGAAATATTGAACAGCGCCAATGCTGCCAAGGTTGCATACATGGGAAGGTTCTTTTTAATGACCGAAGGCCGGAAGCCATAGAAAATATTGGCAAAATAATGGGCATTTTCCTCATTTTTGACTGCAGTTTCCTGAATCAGGAAGAAGCCTGCAATACCCAAGGCCATAACCACAGCGCCAATCACAGCAAAGATGACTGTCCAGCTTTCCTGCAGATCCTGATTCAGGCTCATAAAGCCGCCAAAAACTACCAGAATCGCAACCAGCGGCATCATGGCGTTGATACCCTCGATAGCGCCACGGTTGGTTTCATCAGTGGCATCGGTCAGCCAGGCATTGAAGCAGGCATCGTTTGCGGAAGATCCGAAGAAAGTCATCAGGCAGTCCAGAACAATGGTCAGCGTAATGCAAAGAGAGGTAGCCGCGCCCTGGAAAGACAGCATGGGAACCAGCGTCCCCCGCACCAAATCCTCACGGATCAAGGCAAATCCCAGAATAGAGATGCCCCACAGGATATATCCGGCGCAAATAAATACCTTCCGCTTGCCCAGTTTATCTGACAGCGCGCCGATCAGCAGTGTGGTCACCGTGGCCGTCACAGCGGATGCTGCCACCATAAGGGAAATCTGCTCCGCGCTGGCATGGAACATCTTGTAGATGAACACATTGAGGTACATATTCTCCACGACCCAGGCCACCTGGCCCACCAGGCTGAAAATCACCAGCGCCAGATAGAATTTGGCATTCTTTTTGGTTTTTACCATAACGACACCTCCGCGACGTTTTCTTTATTATAGCCCACTGCAAAAAAGATGTCAATAAAAGGAAAAGACCGCCGAAGCGGTCTTTTCCGAAATAAAACATTAAGTATGAAGATTAATAGTACAGGAAATCGTAGAGCAGGCTGGCAAACCAATCAGATTCCTCAGTTTCGAAATACCAGCGTCCTCCGATCTGGATAACATAGAGCGTCATATCCTCACGCTCCTTGCTTCCATCCAGCTTGGCGGTCACTCTGACCGTCACTTCCTTTGCAGCGGAAACCGTGCAGTCATACTCTTCATCGTAATACTCTTGAATTTCTTCAAGGGTATCCTGATCCACATCTTCTACTTTCTTGATTTCATAGGTAAGTTCCCATTCATCGTAATAATCATCAAAGCAATCGTAGATGTATTCTAACTGATCATTTCCGTCTTCCACCCAATTATCACGGCCGTCCTTACCGCCAAGATTCTCTTCCAAAACAGGTTCGGGAATCAGGTCAAGAAGATTGGATATATCAGCCTTGAGGAAAGACTCCATATATGTTGTAACAACGCTTTCAGGAGTATCCGCTTCATCATCTCCACCAAGGGTGAAGATCAAAACCAGCGCAACAATGAGAACCAGAGCAGCGGCGGCGATGCCGATGATCAGCTTCTTGTTGGGCTTTTTCTGTACCGGTGCAACGGGCGCAGGAGCAGGGACAGGTTCCTGAATGAGCTTTGCGCCGCAGCCAGCGCAAAAGACATCGGAATCATTGTTAGGGGTACCGCAGTTTCCACAGAACATAGATAAATAGCCTCCTTTATTTGCGTATCGCTTCCGGAGCTGTGCAGAGTATTCCAGAGCAACGCCTTTCCTATATCTTACACCATATGCCGCGCAAATGCAAGGTATTTGTTAACATTTTTTGAACGAACGGGCGCATCAACCGCCTGTTCTTCTCTGAAACCGTGACCAGGCATAAATACCAAACTGACCGGGGATACCCAACAGGAAAAACTTCCACAGAGGATAGCCAACGGCTGTTACCGTCAGAAACAGGCTGGCAAGCACCGACCACATCAGCAGCGAGATGATCATATAATTTCTGCGGCGGTTAAACCAGATGGAATTGAACACCAACCAAACGATCATACTCACCGGCACGCCATACACAAACGACAGCCATTTGGCCGTAACCTCCGGGCAAACAGTATCCATCGTGACAAAGCACAGCGTGCACACCAGCCAAACAAGCAGGATGCTCAGCGTGGTGACAACCGTGTGATTGCGGTGGCTGCAGGTTGCAACCGGCGCAGCCGTCTCCTTCGGAGAAAGCGGCTCTTCCCGCACCAGATCATCCAGTGTTACACAGAACAGATCCGCAATGGCCTTGAGCACCGTTACATCCGGTGTGGATTCGCCACGTTCCCATTTGGATACCGCCTTGTCGGAATAGTTGAGCTTTTCTGCCAGCTCGATCTGGGTCATTTTATTGGCCTGCCGCAGGGCAGTAATATTCTTTGCAATGGTCAATTTCATATCGGACACAGGTATTACCTCTTTTGCTTGGATGGCAATATGGTAGCATATTTTGCACGCTAAATCAAGCCCATGAAAAAAATGTTGCCTTTTTTGTCAAAATCTGATATATTACTTGAGTATGGAAAATAGAATTCATTTATATGTCAGCCGCAAAAACGTGCTGACCTGGCTGATGGTGCTTTGCATGGTCGGCTCGGCAGTGACCCGCATTGCAATCCCCTGTATGAAAGGAACATGGGATTCGCTGGAAGTGTGGAGTCAAATCGTTCTGCCGATTGCAGCCACCTTGCTGTATGTGCTCATCGTAACTGTAAACGGCAAAGAAATGTTCTACAAGACCGCCGTCCCTGTAGTCATGGTTGCCGTATACAGCGGTATTTGGGTATCTTCCAATGTGACCAGCAGTATGGTCTGCTGGATGTTCTATGTTTGCCTGGTATTTTTCTGCGGTGTATACACCCAGATCGCATCCGGCCGTCTGCGCTTCGCTTGGCTGCTGCTGCCGCTGATGATCTCTCCTTTGGCAATGCTTCTGTACTATCAACGCGCTGCCATCCTTGCCAAGGATATGCAGGTTCTGATACACCTGCTTCCCGATATTCTGCTGCTTTGCGGTGCGATTGTGCTTTGCTTTGCCATTCGGATACATCACGACGGAAAATATCATCCCACCTGGGGCGACCGCAGTGACGGCCGCAAAATCCGCACCCTGGCACCTATGGCACAGATCACCGCCTACTTCCAGGTGGAGCGCAACACCTGCTCCAACCTGTTTGAAGAAGCCTTTGAAATTACCCATGTGGATCGCTATATTCGACAGAAGCGCCGGGAAGGTCTGAAGGATTTTGGCATCACCCATGTGCTGCTGGCCGCCTATGTCCGCGGCATTGCCAAGTATCCCCAGTTAAACCGTTTTATCAACGGACAGAAGGTCTATTCCCGTGGTGATGACATTCAGTACTGCATGGTGATCAAGAAGGAAATGACCGTCGACTCCCCTGACACCTCCATCAAAGTCCATCTCAACCCTGCAGACACCGCAGAGGATGTCTATCATAAGCTCAATGCGGCTGTGGAAAGCGTCAAGGCCACCCAGGAACTGGATTCCAATCTGGACGGTTTGATCATGGCCTTAAACCTGATTCCCAGCATCGTGCTGAAATTTATTGTCTGGCTGCTGAAGCTTCTGGATTACTTCGGTATGCTACCCAGATTCCTGCTGGAGCTGAGCCCCTTCCATGGCAGTCTGTTCTTTACCTCCATGGGAAGTTTGGGTATTCCGCCCATCTACCATCATCTGTATGACTTCGGCAATCTGCCCGTATTCGGCGCCTTTGGTATGAAGCGAAAGGCTTTGGAGGTACTGGAAGACGGCACTGTCGTTCAGCGCAAGTATGTGGATGTAAAGTTTGTTCTGGATGAGCGTATCTGTGACGGCTTCTATTACGCAACCTTCTTCAAGTATTACAGACGGCTGCTTGCCCATCCCGAGGTTCTGGACAATCCGCCCGAAGAAATTGTACAGGATATTCCTTAATACATACACCGGCGTACCAAATCGGTACGCCGGTTTCTTATTGCATCAATGTTCGCAAAGCAGCAAGGGCACGCTTTTCGATACGGGATACCTGCACTTGGCTGACCTGCAGAACCTTGGATGTCCTTTCCTGGGTGAGTCCGTGGAAATAGCGCAGCTTGATCACTGTAGCCTCCTTCTCCGGCAGCCGTTCGATTGCCTGCCGCAAGGAAATTTTCTCCACCAGACGTTCTTCCGATTCCGTATCTGTCAGTACGCTCTCCAACGAGAATCCGTCCTCGGTTACCTGCCGATGAATGGATTCCGTTGCTGCGGTCGCGTTTTCCGCGATGGCAATTTCTTCCGGTGTCAAGCCAGTCTGGACAGCAATTTCACCGATTGTCGGTTCACGCCCAAGCACCGTCGAGAGTTGATTTCGCATAGTGCGAATGGCAGTTGCTTGTTCCTTAATGGTTCGCGACACCTTCACCGCGCCGTCATCCCGCAGAAACCGTCGAATTTCCCCCGCAATTTTAGGCACTGCATAGGTGGAAAACTGGGTGCCAAAAGCCAGATCAAACCCATCCACAGCTTTGATGAAGCCAAGACAGCCCAACTGATAAAGATCGTCGGTCTCCACTCCACGTCCAAGAAAACGACGGGCAACCGACCAGATCAGCCCGGAGTTTTCTGTGATAAGCGTTTCCGAAGCTAGCTTATCCCCTGCCTGTGCCAGGGCGATCAATTCCTCAGTCCTTGTCATTTTCTGCGCTGGAGTTTGCGTCGCATATGCACCGTAGTACCACGGCCAAGCTCGCTTGTTATGTCCAAATTGGTCATAAAGCTTTCCATAATGGTAAAGCCCATACCGCTGCGATCGCTTCCGCCGGTCGTATACATGGGCGTTCTGGCCTGATCTATATCCGGGATACCCACGCCCTTGTCCTTAACAACAATATCCAAAACATTGTCCTTAAGAATACGACAGCGCAGCGTGATAATTCCCAGTTCATCTGGGTAGCCGTGAACGATGGCATTTGTCACCGCTTCGGATACCGCTGTACGGATGTCCCCCAATTCTTCGATGGTCGGATCCATCTGTGCAGCAAAGCAGGAAACAGCACTGCGGGCAAAGGCCTCATTGGTGGATTTACTTGGAAATTCCAGAATCATATAGTTGTCGAATTTCATATGGTTACCTCCCTGATTTCGATGATTTTGTCGATTCCGGCGGCCTGGAATACCTTCATGGGCTGTTTTCCAATGCCGGTGAGCATTAAATGGCCGCCGATGGCCTTCATATTGCGCATGGCGTTGATCACCACTGCTACTCCTGAAGAATCGATGAATGTTACTTCTGAGAAATCCAGAATACAGATGGCAGGCGTATAGGCTTCCACCTTTGCGGCAATGCCGGCAATGTAATGTTTGGCGCAGTGATGATCAATTTCACCGGTGAGCACAACGGTCAGATTGGCATCCTGCAGAAAACTGGTAAATTGCATGGTTTTCCTCCTTTGTGGAATTGGGTCTATTTGAGTATAAGATGGGAATTCTGCGTATGCAGTCGGAATGGGTAACCTTCAAAAAAGAAATGCGGTGCAAACCTGTTGGTTTGCACCGCAAAGTTGATATTTGATTCTTACAGCTTCTGCATAGCAGCCAGACTCTCTTCCAACTGCGCAATCAGATCCTTGGTCTTTGCAGCCTTTTCACGCTCAGCGGCAACAACAGCCTCGGGCGCACGGGCCACAAACTTCTCGTTGGAAAGCTTGCCTTCCAGGGAAGACAGGAACTTCTTTGCAGCTTCCAGCTCCTTGGTGATGCGGGCAATTTCCTTTTCCACATCCACAAGCTGACCCATGGGGATATACAGCTTGGCGTCAGCGGTGGTGATCGTCACCATGCCGTCCAGATTGGCAGGTTCCGCACTGAGCAGGGTCACTTCATCAGCATAGGCAAGGCGCTGCAGGAAGCCTTCGCCCTCCTGGAAGATCTGGGGCTTGGCAGTGAGGATCTGCAGAGCAGCCTTCTTGGAAGGCGGCACATTCATCTCGGTACGGCGGGCACGGATGGCGCGGATAGCGGCCATGACGGACTCCATTGCATCGGCTTCTGCTTTGAAGTTCAGTTCCTCGCTGTACTGGGGCCACTGGGCAACGATCAGCGCATCGCCCTCGTGGGGAATGGACTGCCAGATCTCCTCGGTGATGAAGGGCATGAAGGGGTGCAGCAGTCGCAGCACCTGATCCAGCACATACACCAGCACACCGATGGCGGTCTGCTTACGGTCCATATCGTCAGCGAACAGACGGGCCTTGGTCATTTCGATATACCAGTCGCAGTAGATGTCCCAAATAAAGTCGTAAATCTTCTGAATGGCAACGCCCAGCTCGTAGCTTTCCATATTGTCGGTGACTTCGGCAATCAGGGTGTTCAGCTTGGAAAGCACCCATTTGTCGGCAATCTCCAGCTTGGAAATGTCGGGAAGTTCATTCTTTCCATCCTCGCTGAGGTTCATCATGACATAGCGGCTGGCGTTCCACAGCTTGTTGGCAAAGTTGCGCATAGCCTCGCAGCGCTGCACATAGAAGCGCATATCGTTGCCGGGAGAGTTGCCGGTGACCATGTTCATGCGCAGGGCATCGCAGCCGTACTTGTCGATCATTTCCAGAGGATCGATGCCATTGCCCAGGGACTTACTCATCTTGCGGCCCTGGTTATCACGGACCAGACCGTGGATCAGCACCGTGTGGAAAGGAGTCTTGCCGGTGTGCTCGCATCCAGAGAAGATCATACGGGCAACCCAGAAGAAGATAATATCGTAGCCGGTGACCAGCACGTCGGTAGGATAGAACTTCTTGAAGTCCTCAGCATCGCAGTCGGGCCAGCCCAGAGTTTCGAAGGGCCACAGGGCCGAGCTGAACCAGGTGTCCAGCACATCCTCTTCCCGCTTGATATTGGGTCTGCCGCACTTTTCACAAACCTTGGCATCCTCTCTGAAAACGGTCATATGGCCGCACTCACAGGTCCAGGCAGGAATCTGGTGACCCCACCACAACTGACGGGAAATACACCAGTCACGGACATTTTCCATCCAGTTCATATACGTCTTGGTGAAGCGCTCGGGCACAAATTTGGTCTCATCCTCACGGACAACGCGAATGGCTTCCTCGGCCAGAGGCTTCATCTTCACGAACCACTGAGCAGAGATAATGGGCTCCACGTCCTTATGGCAGCGGTAGCAGGTACCAACATTATGGGCGTGATCGTCGATTTTCACCAGGTAGCCACCGGCTTCCAGGTCAGCAACAATGGCCTTACGGGCATCATAGCGATCCATGCCTTCGTACTTGCCGCCCAATTCATTGACCTTGCCGTTGTCATCCAGCACACGAATGATCTCCAGATTGTGGCGCAGACCAACTTCGAAGTCGTTGGGGTCGTGAGCCGGGGTCATCTTGACACAGCCGGTACCAAATTCCATCTCAGCATAATCATCAGCAACAATGGGAATCTCCTTGTTCACCAGAGGCAGAATGACGGTCTTGCCAACAATATGGGCATAGCGCTCATCGTTGGGATTAACGCAGACACCGGTGTCGCCCAGCATGGTTTCGGGGCGGGTGGTAGCCACCACCACTTCACCGCTGCCATCCGCCAAGGGGTAACGGATATGCCACAGATGACCGGGCTTATCCACATATTCGACTTCAGCATCAGAAAGGGCGGTCACGCAGTTGGGGCACCAGTTGATAATACGGCTGCCCTTATAAATGAGTCCCTTTTCATACAGGGAAACAAAGTCTTCACGCACAGCCTTGGAGCAGCCCTCGTCCATGGTAAAGCGGGCACGGTCCCAATCACAGGATGCGCCCAGCTTCTTCTGCTGTTCGACGATGCGATTGCCGTACTTTTGCTTCCAGTCCCATACACGCTCGAGGAATTTTTCGCGGCCCAGGTCGTAGCGGCTCAGACCCTCATTTTTGCGCAGCTCCTCTTCCACCTTGATCTGGGTGGCGATACCGGCATGGTCAACACCGGGAACCCAAAGGGCATCGTAGCCCTGCATACGCTTGAAGCGGATGAGGGTATCCTGCAGTGTTGCGTCCATGGCGTGACCCATGTGCAGCTGACCGGTAACATTGGGAGGGGGCATGACGATGGTAAAAGGCTTAGCATCAGCCTTACCCTGGGGCTTGAAGTAGCCGCCCTGTTCCCACATCTTATAGATGCGGTCTTCCACCTGCTGCGGTTCGTAAATCTTCGGCAGTTCTCTTGACATTTTCTTTTCTCCTTTTGTTTGAGTTGATTTCTTCAGGACGGAAACAAAAACGCCCTGAAGCCATAAGCTTCAGGGCGAATAAAATCCGCGGTACCACCTGAATTCCCGATCTTGCGGGCACTCAAACGCTGTAACGGGCTTACCCGGACTTTCCTACTTTATGCAGTTCGTAGAGGCCGATGCCCACATCGGCCCGGGCGGATGAAGGCATCCGCCCCTACAAAGGGCATACCATTTTCAGAAAATCTGCTCCGGGGCGACAGACTGCTCCAACCGCATACCCTCACACCAACCGGGTACTCTCTGCATTGGTTCTGGAGTAGAAACTCCCCTTCTACGCATTTTACGCAAATAAAATACCACAATTTCGGCAAACTGTCAATAAGAAAAGATACTTCTTGACGATAGAATAAAAATGAAATATAATCATATAAATTGTTGTTTAGCGAAGTAATCGTACCGAATATGTCATTCTGAGCGGAGCGGCCCAAAGGGCCGCGTAGTCGAAGAATCCGTATTCTTCGACTACGGGGAACGGATCCTTCGACTCGCTTTGCTCGCTCAGGATGACATG